>NZ_JBHRSW010000014.1:105905-358428 GCF_042646125.1 Agaribacter flavus | reverse complement strand
CATACTATCGTCAACTGCTTGGGCTACCACTATCAACAAATTTATTCTTAAAATGGGTGCGGGATGTCAGCGACAGTGGCATGTCTAATCAAACGCAAGTGGCTATGGTCATATGGCATACATATCGATGCTGCTGGTCGCAGAGGGTTGTGCGATAAGGTGGTGCTCGACGCTTATTTAAGTTAGACGCTCAGCTCATGCCAGTGCGCGACTTACCTTTTTAGAAATCGGTCTTCATCAAACACCTGATGATTATTGAGCATAAAATAGGTACAACGTCCAATCCCGTCGAATTCTAATCTCAGACGTCAATCTTTATCATCATCTTTGTCATATTCTGAGTCGGGTCGCTTTTTAAAGCCTTTGGGCACAGGAAAGCCCTTGCTATCACGTAAAAGTAGAATATTTCCAACAATAATCCCAAGTGCTAATACAATTACAATTATTATTCCGCTTATCGTCATTTATTTGTGCCTTCGTTTAATGTATAGCGTTTAAAAAGCGTAGGTAGGCGAGGAAGGATAGTGCTTTTTCCGTTGATTTCCGCACCTTGCAGTAACGCTGCAAGGGATTCAAGCTTGAGCATATCAATGATTTTGTTCGCGATAGGGCTATAAGATAGGTGCCAAGGCTCTTTGGCTACTCCACCAGTGTATGTTGCGTAAGGAAAACTAAAGTTGTATTTGGGAGCATTGTCGCACAACCAACTAGCGAGTGCGGCGCAGGGGCCTTGGCCTTCATACTCTTCAGGTATTAGCTCAAATCGACGATTTCCATCTTGTGTATATCTGGCGACCTTGGACTTGTCATATACGTCAAAGTCTGTCCCCCAATGGTGACGAGATGCGCCTGGTAAGGCTGACCATAGCATGATTGCATGTATTTTTTCTTCACTGGATAATTTGCTTGCTTCGAGCTGGTTTCCATCTAGCGTGTTGAGGGGTAACATGCCCTCCCATTTGCGATTCCATATCGACAATTGCTTATCAAAACTTCTATAGCTGGAGCAGATTTGTAAATCGTGCCCCTCATTGGCAGCGGCGTCTTGCATTCGCTTATATTGATCTGCGACTTCAGCCATCAATTGATGGCTGTCGTTGACATTAACTAAGTGATCGTCGTTTAAACCAAAGCATTGCTCTTGTAAGATAATCATGTGCTTACACGGCTAACTAAGCCAATAAATTTACGAGCACTTGATAATATATTTTTTCAAGTGCTTTGACGTTAGCAATATTGACGCATTCATCCACTTTGTGGATAGTGCCATTTTCGGGGCCTAGCTCAATTACTTGTGCGCCAGTAGGAGCGATAAAGCGCCCGTCAGAGGTGCCACCTGCAGTAGACAACTCGGTTTCGAATCCCATGATTTGACTAATACTGGCTTTGCATGCGTCGACTAGACTGCCCGCTTCGGTAATAAACGGGTTCCCACTCAAGATCCAATTGATCGAATAATCGAGGCCGTGCTTGTCCAAAATAGCGGTCACACGTGATTTTATCTCTTCTGCGGTTAATTCGGTGGAAAAACGAAAATTAAAGTTTACGTGAATTTCACCCGGGACCACGTTGGTTGCACCAGTTCCTGCATTAATGTTGGAGACCTGAAAACTGGTTGGCGGAAAAAACGCATTGCCCTCATCCCAAACTGTACCCGATAATTCGGCTAGTGCAGGTGCAAAAAGATGGATTGGATTCTTAACGAGGTGAGGGTAGGCGACATGTCCTTGTACACCCTTGACGGTTAGCTCCCCTGTAATTGAGCCTCTGCGGCCATTTTTTATTATATCGCCTGTGGTTTTTGTACTTGAGGGTTCACCAACAATGCAGTAATCAATTTTTTCATTTCGTGCTTCTAAGGTATCGATTACGCGTGTCGTACCATTGATAAATGGCCCCTCTTCGTCACTGGTGACGAGGAAGGCAATAGACCCTTTGTGATCAGGGTAGTCCTTAACAAAACGCTCGGTGGCACACAACATCGCCGCGAGGGACGATTTCATGTCTGCAGTGCCGCGGCCAAATAGAAAACCATCTTTTTCAGTTGGAATGAATGGGTCAAACTGCCACTTCTCAACGGGGCCTGTGGGCACGACATCGGTATGCCCAGCAAAACAGAAAACAGGCTTTGTATCTCCCTTACGCGCCCATAAATTCGTTGTGTCTTCAAACACCATGGTTTCATTGTTGAACCCTAATGGCGCTAATATGTCCTGCATGAGTAGCTGACAACCAGCATCTTCAGGCGTCACCGATGCTTTGCTAATGAGATCTTTTGTTAGTTCTATTACATCACGCACGTTTAAATACCTCTGCGTATTTGTCTGCAGTGAAGCCAATAAATAGTTCGTTCCCTGTGTCTAGAATAGGGCGTTTAATCATCGATGCATTTTCTATGACTAAAGCAAGTGCATTATCTGCATTTAGATTCTCTTTTGTTTCTTGTGGCAATTGGCGATATGTCGTCCCGCGTTTGTTTATTACAACATCGACGCCAAATGTGTCTATAGCACGTTTAATGATATCTTCACTAACACCTTGTTTTTTATAGTCATGGAATTCATAGTCTACTTCGTTATCCGCTAACCAGCGTCTAGCTTTTTTAATCGTATCGCAATTCGGAATGCCGTAAACAACCGCCATTTTCTATCCTCTATGTGTATCATTGCTATGCATCTAAAACGACGCATTGTTCATTTTCGTTGAAGGGTGTAGCCATTATCGGAGAGGGCTTGAATAGCTTTATCCAAGTTTTTCTCTTTTACTAGTATGTAGTCTGTTTCAAAGGTGCTTTCAACAAAAATACTAATTTCAGCATTGGCTAATACTTCACTTATACCGGCCATTATACCCAACATTGAAAGATTTAATGGACCTAAAACTTCTAATATACGCCAATCTTTATCAGACTCTTGTGCCTTGACAGCGATAGATTGGAGACAAACTATAGATAGTTCGCTCTTGGTTTTACCGATAAAAAATATTTCTGCACTTAACACCGTTTCGGGTATTGGCGCATTAGCCGGCAAACGATGAATGGAGTAGGTATCGTCCAGTACCAAAAGTGTTTGTTTTTTCATTTGTTCACCTAAAACGTCAACTTATCCACGAAAACTGTGGATAAGTTTGTGTAGTATACTTGGTTTAATAAGTAAGTTAATGAAAAATATAGTAAAAGTTTGTTGTTTAGAATACAAGCAAAGTGACGTGTTTTTGACTTTTCATAAAAAAATACCCTGCAAAACTGTGCAGGGTATGTATATTTTTTAATAGATGGGGAAAGTAACTACGCCATTTTTTCCATGGCTTCTAAGGCTTTTGGCATGGCAGCAGCGTAACGTTTCACATCTTCTATTTTGCCGGCACTGACGCGAGACCAAGGTTTGTATGTGCGATATTGACCACGAATTAAAATGTTTTCTTTTTCCATGGCTTTGCGGAAGGCATTGGCGTCGCCGGTTTTTCCTAAGTTCACAAACACGAAATTTGTACTCGACGGCAGTGCTGTTAAGCCGTTTGCTTTTACTGCGTCATAAATGATTCCTTTTGCTTCTGCAATTTTGTCTCTAGAGAAATTCATAAAGGCTTTGTCATTAAAGCTTGCAATTGCGGCAGCTAAGCCAGCCTGATTGATGGTGTATCCGCCCAAGCCGTAACGGTTTATCCACTCAATATTTTCAGCAGAACCGAGCATATAGCCAACACGCAAGCCAGCTAGACCGTATATCTTAGAGAAAGTGCGAGCGACAATGACATTATGTCCTTCTTTGATTAAGGGCACCATAGAGTTTTTCACTGGGTCGTCAACGAGTTCATTGTATGCTTCATCAACCAGTACTAGGGTTTTCTTTGAAGCTTTGATACAAAACTCTTTGAGTTTAACAGGATCAACAATGCGTCCAGTTGGGTTGTTGGGGTTACAGATTTGTACCATCCCGACTTTGTCGTCAATGGCATCGTATAGTGCATCCAAATCGATGCCCAAATCTGCGGTATTGGGAACGCGTTTTATCTCTGGTCCGCCCGACTTTATCGGCAATTTTGAGGTTGTATCCCAAAACAAATCAGGGCCAAGGATCGTGCCTTTTGTCGTTGCTGCCATGGCGGCAAACGACAAGATTGGGCTTGAACCGGCACTTAAGGCTATGTTCTCTCTTTCTAGGCCATAATACTCGCCCAACATATCGAGCAACTTTACTGCCGCAGGGTAGGCATAGTAGGCTCCGCCAGAAGACACCGCTTCTGCCATGGCTTTTATGGCGTCTGGGCTAGGCCCAAAAGGGTTTTCATTGGCGTTGAGCTTAGCAATACCCGGTTTAGGTCCGTAGTACAACTTTTCAACGGCTGCCTGATTGGCCATGGCCAATCCCGAGCTAGTTAAAATACCTGTTGCACCTACGGCTGAGGCAGCCAAGGTGCGGCCCAAAAATAATCTTCTAGATCGATTGTAGGTCATAGTTATTTCCTTTTTTATTCTTTAATGGCTTTTAGCCGTTGAAATACTTATAAAACATGGCGATAGATACCACCACAAGGTACACACCAAATAATCGTTTGAGGGTTTTCTCGTCAAAGTGGTGTGCTAATTTACATCCAATAGGCGCGGTTAAAATCGAACCGATACTAATAAACAATAAGGCAGGCAGATTTATATAGCCAACCGTGCCAACGGGTAATTGCGCATGAGGCGTTTGCTCCATGAGTAAAAAACCAATTGCGCCTGGGAGCCCTATCAAAAAGCCTACACCTGCAGCGGTCGCCACGGCTTGTTGTATTGTGCGCTTGCACATAACCATAGTGATCACCATAGGTGTGCCGCCACCAATCCCTAGCAAGGCTGAAAAGCCACCCAATATGAAGGCAAAAGAGGCTTTTGTTGCGCCGGTTGGCATTGACATGCTCACCCCCTCTCTCACTATCAGAGTCGGGAACAAAAAGTAAACGGAATACAAAAGCACACCACCCGCAAATATCGCCATTAGCAAAGAACTGTCACTGTGATTTGCTAACACAATACCGCCGAGTACACCAAGAATAATCCACGCTGACCAGGACTTTAAAACAGCAAAATCTACAGCCCCTCTCTTTTTGTGCGCTAAAACTGAACGAAGGCTCGAGATGACAATAGAAGCGAGTGAGGTACCAATGGCGACTTTCACCAACTCACCCGACTCTACGACAAATAAAGGGAAGACTGCAGTTAATGCAGGAACGACGACAAAACCGCCGCCGTTCCCAAATAAGCCTGAAGTGATCCCTGCGGCTGCACCAGCAACACACAGGGCGATAACAAACCAAAGTAAATTTACATCCATTTTTGTTAGCCGTTAAAACTTCGCGACTAATTTAGTGTAGTAATATCCACCTTGCCAATCGACCACGGAATCAGAGCGATATATCCGGCCACAGCAAGAGTCGCCACGTATTTCAGATGGATCTGGATAGTTATCAAATACGTTTCTTACGCCGAACGCCAGTGATAGCGTGTCAGTAAAGAAATACGTGCCTTCTAAGTCAACAAAGAACTCTGGGTCGAATTCTTGAATGGCGCTATCAGCGGCACTGCTTTCTACGTTTTCATAGTCGCCGTAATAACTGACACGAACCAAGCCTTGGAAGTCACCATAGGTGTGTTTAGCCGAGAATACACCGCGTAAGGTAGGTGTGCCGTTCTCAAAATCAAACTGATTTTCGGCATTTAAAAACTCGCTAGGATCAGAATCAAACTCTGTCTTGTTGTAGTTTAACGATCCGGTAAACATAGTGTCACCTAAGTCACTTTCCATGCTATATGTGACGATTAAGTCAATACCAGAGGTTTTAGTATCAAATGCATTTTGGAAGTAATTTACACCACCAATTGATTCTGCACCGACTACGCCTGCTGATTGCAGTGCAAGGAAGTTATCGAACGCTGCTCCTTGAGTGGGGTCAGTAGACACATCAAGTGTTGACACAGCATTGACTCTATCTTCTAAGTAAATGAGATAGTAGTCTAAAGTTATGTTTACATCGCCTAATGCGCTTGTGATACCAAAAGTAAAGTTGGTAGAAGTCTCAGGGTCAAGCGGACTTGCACCTAGAGCTTGTGCGACGTCACTGCTGGCAGGGAACAAGCCAACTGCTACTGGAGTACCATTGGGTAAACGTGTAGAAACATTGGTTGTACCTTGTTGACCAGGTGTAGGCGCTCTAAAACCTGTACCGACTGAAGCCCTAATGCCTGTGTCTTCTGTTGCTTGATAGAAGCCTGCCACCTTGTATACCACCTCAGAGCCAAAGTCAGAGTAGTCTTCAAAACGGATAGCCGCTTGCATAAATAGTTCGTCAGTAATATCGCCACTGATGTCAACATAGGCGGCGTATGAATCGCGCGTGTAACTCTCTGAGAACTCAGGTGAATAACCTGGGAAACCATTTGAACCAACCGCTACTACAGTATAAACGGCGTCATTGTCATCCGCACAATTCAATGTCGAGCCATTTGCAATTGCTGCCATGCCAGCTGTTGTGGGAGTTGAATCAGCAATGTTGTCAACATCGGTACAAAAGTTCCAAGGATCCGCTTTAGCATAGGGGCCATCAATATATGACTCTAGCTCTCCTTCAGCGATATCATAAGTTTCGTCCAAATAACTTAGACCGAATGCAAGGGTATAGTCATTGAGGTCATATAAAAAATCCGCTTGGATCTGTAACTCTTCATTAGACAGAGTACCGGGGTGAAACTCTGTGCCTGAAGCATCACCAAGCGAAGGGTTAATCGTATTTTCTAGGGTATAAGCAATTTCGTTATAGCCGTAGCGGGCGTTTAAATCGTAACTTAGTTCGCCAGCGGTCATGCCTTTAACACCAGTGGAGAAAGAGTAATCTTCGATCTCACCGGTAAAACGAGGGGTAAAACCACCTGGATAGATTTGCAATGGATTCCAAATACTGCCGTCTTCTAAGCGGATATCTTGGAGTACACTGTTAAAAGGGAACCTGTAGAAAAACGAACCGTCACCTTCACTGCTGGTATAGTTGGTAAATGCATACCACGACATGGAGTCTGAAATTTCGTATCCAGCGTTGACAAACATGCGAAATGCTTCAGCATTGGGTTGTCCCCAAGGCTGCACAACATCAGCACCGTGAACGCGACGCCCCATTTCTTGTGCTGCGGCAATAAACTCAGGTGTTACCAGTTCGGCATAACTAGCATCGGGGTCAAAACGTGGGTGGTTTGGATCAACACAGAACCAAGGTTCACAATATTGCTCACCACGACTTGTCGCTTCCGTGTCATTGTACTCTAGCGATACACTCAAAAAGCCGTCTTGACCCAATGCCAAACCTTTGTTTGCACCAATGGTGATAGAGTCGCCATCGCCTTCAAAGTACTGACCATATTCAGCGCTAAAGGTACCACCTTCAGAATTTTCTTTAAGTTGGAAGTTGATTACCCCAGCAATGGCGTCAGATCCATATTGTGCGGCCGCACCGTCACGGAGTACTTCAACTGAGCCTAACGCAGCAGAAGGGATGGTCGCTAAATCGGGCCCTTGTGTACCCGAACCGCCTATCTGAACTAGAGCAGAACGGTGGCGTCGTTTACCGTTAACCAAAACTAATGTTTTATCCGTTGGCATGCCCCTAAGTGTAGCAGGACGAATAAAAGTTGCACCGTCGGAGATTGGTTGGCGAGACAGGTCGTATGAAGGAACGAGTGTTCTTAACACGTCATTGAGGTCGGAGAATGCGACGCCTTCAATATCTTCAACGCTTAGTACATCAATTGGAACTGGTGAGTTGCTCACCGATCTTGGCGCCCCTCTAGCACCGACAACGGCGATTTTTTCAAAGCTTTCAGCATCCGGTGCAGCTTCTTCCTCTTGCGCATTTACTGGAGCTATTCCCACGAGTGAGTAACTGGCTAGTAATGCTACAACAACCTTGTTTAACGTGCGTTTTTTCATGTATTGCCCCATTTTCATTATTATTACAGGATTTATGCCCTGTTTTGGTTAGCAAGCGTGTCGTTTAGACATCTGCTGTATTATGTGTAATCCCATCACCAGATTAATTAAATCGCGTAGATTTTAGGAAGTAAGAATAATATTGAGGGGTATAAGTAATATTTATTGCTCTATTTAAGTGATTGATAAAATGAAATAAAAAATACGATTTAGCGGGAAAATATTTTTTTGCATTAAATGGGATTAACTGAATTTTTACAAATTAAATTGTCTAGCACTCGGATAGATGGAATAAGAATTGCTCAATATTGTTACTACAATTCTATGATCTGCTGAATCAGCCCGAAGTGGCTACTTTAAGCTTTGGGCAGTCGCACCTGAAATTCGAGTGAAAAATATGAATACCAAGCAGTTAGAGTATTTTTTAACGACAATTAGAAAAAAAAGCATTGCTGCTGCCGCGCGCGAAATGGAGGTCGCGCAACCTGCAATAAGTCAGCAAATATCCAACTTGGAACGAAGTATGGGCTTACCGCTTTTAATCCGGGATTTTAAAGGTGTGAGACCCACTATCGCAGGTGAAATCTTTGCCGAACATGCTCAAAACATATTGTCTGAGTTGAGCAGAGCAAAAACAAAGTTAAGTGAGCTAGTGGATAAGCAAAAAGTAGAGATTAAAATCGGCATGATGCCGTCAATTTGTAATGCTATTTCGCTCCCCCTTATAGAGACAATCGCCGAAAAGTTTCCCGATATTTCACTGGATATCAGTACTGGGCCATCGTATTCATTATCGGGTTGGCTTGAGGCAAATAAAATTGATCTCGCGCTTACATATGAGCAGGCTTTTTCGTCTGAGTTCATGGTTGCCTCACCTTTATTAGAAGAGTTTATGTATCTAGTTGTGGGGCTTGATACGGCGACGGACAACTACAAAGAATTGACAAAACTAGAGAAGATCCCATTTTGGGCATTAAGTGAACATAAGATACTGATCCCAAGTAACAAAGACGCGCTTGGCAAGTTTATTGAAAAATACGAAATGGATACTGGGGTCATGCTCAAGCACGACAACAATTACACGGGTCACATAATGACCGGTTTACGCCAAGTTATGATGGGCAAGGGACTAATAATACTTCCCTCAGCCGCAACCTATCATTTAGAAGATAAATCCTTGGTAAAATGTATCAAGATAGTCGATCCTGAAATGCGTAGGCGCGTTTTGGCTATTACTAATAAAAACCACCCACCTTCACAGTATGTTTGTACACTCATTAGTGCGATAAAAAATATTGTAAAAGAACTCAACAGAACCGGCGTTTGGCGAGGTGAATTATGTTGATTATTTGCAACTTGTTTTTATCCACTTTATCGCATCACTTATCCCCTTTATCTGTGGATAAGTTTGTTAGCTACATATGTGTTAATTAGTAAATTACTGATAATATTAGTAAAAATATCTCGGTTATTATATCATCAAAGTGACAAAATTTTGACTAATCAGCCAAATGAAAGCTAAACAAGTACTACAAATTTATGCCGGTAAAACTGCATTAGCACTTATCAAACGCGAAGGTTTTAATGCAAAAATGTTTTCTGCATTTTTGGGTGCGTCGGGCGGCCCTAAGTGGTTTGTTTTGTGTGGTCTTGATAAGGTGATGTTTGAAGACTTCTTTTCTGATACAGGACAAAGGATCGATATCATCGGTACGTCAGCAGGGGCATTTCGTGCAAGTTGTTTTGCTCAGAAAGACAGTAAAGCAGCAATAGAACGGCTTGCATATGGCTACAGTACAACAATATATTCGAAGCAACCAAAACCTCAAGAAGTATCTAGAAAAGGTATCGAGCTACTAAATTCTGTAGTGGATAGTAAGGGGCGAAACGAGATATTAAATAATGAAAAGCGTGCTCTACATATTATTTCCTCGCGCTGTCACGGCTTGGTAGCGAGTGAGAGCAAGTTCAAACAACTCGCAGGATTGGGGCTAGCGAGTCTCCGAAATTTTAGAGCCCGCAGTATGTTGTCAAAAAGCTTTTCGCGCAGCATCTTTTATAGTGGTATAGACAGGCTGGATTTTACTGATCAAGATAAAATTCAGAGTGAATACATCAAACTCACTGAAAACAACCTGCATGAGGCCGTGATGGCTTCGGGTTCAATTCCGCTCGTCATGGAAGGGGTGTCGGATATAAACCATGCACCAAGAGGCGTATATAGAGATGGGGGAATTATCGACTATCATTTTGATATACGTATCAATACTCGAGGTTTAGTGCTGTATCCGCATTTTGCAACTACCCCCATTCCAGGTTGGTTTGACAAAGGCATTAGGTCTAGAACATGCAAAGCACAAAGCTATGACAATGTGGTGATGTTAGCGCCAACAGACGAATTTGTTGCTTCTTTACCCTATGGAAAAATCCCCGATCGACGCGATTTTACCGAAATGGACAGCGAACAACGAATTCCTTATTGGCAAAGAGTCATTGCGGAGTCAGAACGGTTGGCAGAAGACTTTTTTGAACAAATAGAAAACGATAATGTGGCAAATTTTGTTCAAGCGATAAGACTTAAGCGATAAAAGCTGAAAAAGCACTTGCCAAAATAATCGAAATTGCTATTATGCACGCCGCTTCGATAAATGCGTCTATAGCTCAGTTGGTTAGAGCGCTACCTTGACATGGTAGAGGTCCCCTGTTCGAGTCAGGGTAGACGCACCATCTTATTTTTTCTACACTCTTTTTCTGTAAGGCTAACCCTTACGCACAAATTTTAGTTTAAGTGCAATTCTATATCTCTTGCGTATCAAGCTTTCCCTTAAGCATCGACAAAATATCCTGAAAATCCTGTTGCTCCGCAATTTCGATCGGAGAGAGCTGGGGAGGGATGTAATCTTCGGTTTTAAAGTTGGCTTCGTATCGCCATGTTAATCTTGATGGCGCGCCCGTGACAGTCGGATCTGCGCCTTTTGCAAGGAGCGCAGAGACTAACTTTGATTGGTTGGCTAGTGTTGCCGCATGTAGAAGCTGATGTCCATTGCGATCAAAGGCAGCCAGCACATTTTGGGCTGATTCCGGCTTCATTAGTACATCTAATTGCTTAACAAACCATGTTAAAAATTCGTAGTTGTGCGTATATACACTCAGTTGTGCAGCACTCGTACCATCCTTAGCCTTGGCAAGAAGATCAGCACCAAGTGAAATAGCGGTTTGCACAGTATTTAAGTCATGGCTTTTTATGGCAAAAAATAAGGGGCTATAGCCTTGCGATGTTTGCTGATTGATATCAGCGCCTTGACTTGCCAAGTAGCGCAAATTGTTTGCATTTGCATAATTTGCCGCCCACATTATCGCGGTTTGACCATACTCATTTGGCTTGTGTATATCTGCCCCCATCGCAATCATTCTCTTCAAGTCACGCGTCAAAGCGGATCCTGCGCACAAGTGAAATGCGCTTGTACCATCTTCTATCGTACTATTGGGATCTGCTTGGTGATCTAACAAAGCGTTGATAATAGCTGAATTTCCATATCTACAAGCTTGTACAAGTGGTGTAAAACGATTGCTATTTGGCAGCGCAACTCGGGCGCCTTTCTTGAGTAATAACTCAACTAACCTGGGCTCTTGTGTCTCTACCGCCCAAGCAAGTAAGCTTGAATTATCAGGTAGCAAGCGATTTACATCAATTTGGGTTAAGAGCGCTTCAAGCGTTACATAATCTAAATTCAAGATAGCGCGGTTACTTTTTAACAGTAATGCTTGGTGCTTACTTTCTGTCAAAACTGGGTGAAAAGTGCTCGTCGTCGTTTCACTTTTACAAGCGCCAAGAACGAATATGGCGGTCAGAATAAGCAGGCCGACTAAGCTATTATTAGTTTTTGCGTTAAAGCCAATAGCTAATTTACGTGTGTGGGGAGAGAAGAATGACAACATCATGTTAAAAACCTCTACGCTAAGCATTCTGTTAATGGTGCTGTACTGTCTCCAAACTGGGTACTCGGTACGCCCATATTTTGCAGAACAGCAAGCAAAAGGTTACACATTGGTGTATTTTTTTCGGTGGCAATATGTCTGTTTCCTTCTAAGCCGCCGCCAGCCAGAATAATAGGAAGATCCATATGATCATGCTCATTAGAATCACCGATACATGCGCCGCGAACGATATAGGTGTTGTCCAATAAGTTGGACTCGCCGTCTGGAATGCTCGCCATTTTTTCTAAATAGTCTGCAAACAGTTGCATATGATAGGCATTGATGTTTATGAGCTTATCTATTTTTTCTGGTATGTCGGCATGATGACTTAGGGCGTGATGGCCGTCGGGAATGCCGAGGTTTGTATACGCGTGATTACTGAGTTCTCTACCAAGCATAAATGTGCTCACTCGAGTCATGTCTGTTTGTAAAGCAAGCATTTGTAAGTCTAACATGATTTTTACGTGTTCTTCATAGTCGCTTGGAATATTTGCAGGCACAGTAAAGTCGTCTAAATTCATTTCGATGCTGGTTTGTTTTGCTTTGGCAATCCGCCGCTCAACATCGCGAATGGACGTTAGATATTGTTCCAGCTTGTATCTATCATTGACGCCTAAATTTTTATTGATCTGCTTTGCTTCATCATAAATGAAATCCAAAATACTGGATTTTTGTGCAAGCCTCATTTGCCGAGTGTGCTCATCAATTTTGTTGCCGTCTCCAAAAAGGTGTTCAAATACATCGCCAGGCGATACCATTGCTGGCAATGCCTGTGTTGGACTGCGCCAAGAAATGGTATTTGTATAGGTACAACTGTAGTTTATATCACAACTGCCTAATAAACTTGGTGGCTCGATACCCAATTCGAGTGAAGCTAATTGGGTATCTTTTGCAAAAAATTGCGCGGCGACTTGATCGGCCGATATACCGCAATAAATATCTGAGCCTTCCGTCGCCTTGGCATGCGCGCCCGTCAAAAAAGCGGGGCAGCTTCGACCGTGCCCTGCTGGCGGTGCATCAAATGCACTGGCTTGATAATGAGCCAGACCCGATATCACCGAAAATTTGTCGCGCACTTTTTCTAAGGGTTTTAAGATAGGCGTCATGGCGTAATCTTTTCCTACTGTTTTTGGCGTGTAGGCAGGCATCCTTATACCATTTGGCGAATAAAAAACGGTCATGCGTTTGATTTGCTTAGATTGTGTTTTTGCCATAACAGGCGCACCTAAGGACTCTAGCATAGGCAGTGCGATCGCCGCTCCCATTCCTCTTAAAAACGTGCGTCGAGACAGCTGTGGCTTAGTGTGTTTTAACGATCTGTTGTTTTTCATTCGTCATCTCCGGCACTGTTTTATAATTGAAAGGTACGCTACTTACGATTGCTTCGATAATTTTGTGTATACGATAGTTATCCTTGCTTGCTTCGCGAGCAATCGCTCTGATTGTCGGTTGATCGTATGCTTCTAAGCCTCGACCAAGCGCGTAGGTCAACATTCGATCGATAAACGCTTGCGCAAAACGTTCTTTTCTATCCCACAAAATGGTATGTAAGCCTTTAAGGCCATTAAACTTGGTGCCATTTGGCATTTGCGCACTCACATCAATGAGCTGTCCCGCTGCTGTTGTGCGAAAACTGCCAACTGCATCATATTGCTCTAGCGCGAGTCCTAGTGGATCCATGCGCACATGGCAAGACGCGCAGACGGGATCTTCTCGATGTCTGGCGAGTTGCTCTCTGGCTGTTAAATCCATGCCATTGTGTTTGGCTACCAGAGCCGGAATATCGGGAGGTGGAGGAGGCGGACTGGCGGCTAAAAGATTATCTAGTATCCATTTTCCACGTTTGACTGGTGAGGTGTGATTGGGATTAGACGTCAGGGTTAATATACTCGCGTGACCAAGTAGGCCACCTCGTTGCGTATTCGGGTCGAAATGCACTTTTCTGAACGCAGAGCCCCTTACACCGTCGATGCCGTAGTGAGTTGCTAGGGTTTCATTGAGATAACTGTAATTGGCGTTGAGAAAGTCAAATATAGACTGATTGTCTTTCAGTATACGTGTAAAAAACAAGCTTGTTTCTTTCTCTATTGCTTGACGCATCGGCACATTAAATTGAGGGAAAGCAAATACATCTGGAAAATGGTAAGGGAGATTGCGTAAATACAACCACTGGCCAGCAAAGTTATCAGTCAATGCTTGGGCTTTTTCCGAACTAAGCATACGTTTTATTTGTTGTTGGAGAATGCTTGGTTGCCTCAATGTCCCGCTTTGCGCAAGTGATCGAAGCTCTTGATCAGGAAGGCTACTCCACAAAAACAAGGCGAGCCTCGTGGCGAAGGCATAGTCGTCAATTTTATATATCTCTCCAGACTGGAGTGAGCTAGGCACTGGTTCTTGAATATATAAAAATTTGGGTGAAACCAGTAAGGCTTGAATACTCATGGCAATACTGGCGCGAAAGTCGAGATTTTGCTTTGCACGCATAAACACCTTCAATAAGGGCTGCACATCCCGATCGTTGACTGGCCGACGATAAGCTTCACTCGCCAAATTTGACAGAATTGTTCTTGCGCATTCTGTCTCTTTTGTATGCTTATCGTCTAGCGCGTTTTCTTGAGCATCTTTGGGCTGACATACAAAAATCTTACGCATACTTGGCGTGTCGAATTTATCCTCCGCTTTGCTAGCATATTGGGTATTTTGTATGTCAATCGGACCTGTGACTTCAATCTCTAACACGTCGCGCAAAAAGGCCGCTTGCGAAAATCGAGCAGACATATGATACGAGGGAACTTTCGTGCTATGCACGCGTGCACCATCAAGTATAAAGTCCAAATCTAAAAGTTCTGGCTCTCTATCTGGAATCACGACATAACTGGTTCCCTCTCTTACTGTAGGAACGTGTTCGCGCAAGGCTAAACGCTTACGAAATGTCATACCAATCGTGTGTTTACCAGCAGACAGGTTCACATTGTGCTTGTATCGATGAATCTCCATACGATCCACTTCGTTAGCGGTATTGGCATTGATAAACCCAGCAATTTCGTAGCCGCCACTGATAGGCGCATAAAAATCGAAGCTGCCTCCTCCTCTTGAATCTAAGGGAAGGTCGTCACTCATACGCTGGTCAAACGCGGGCACACCACTATTTTTCACTGGACCATCTTTGGGAACTAAAAAACTGGTCTTACTGGGAGTGTCACCTGCTGTACCTGTTGCAAGCTTACTTATTTTACCTGCGACTGATAGATAACGTTCGAGTAAGGTTGTAGATAAGCCAAGCACGTCTGCATTGTTGTCAAAACCATATCCTGAGTCATCGCCTGGTAGTGACTTCGACATATCTACTTGCAGAGATAATAGATCTTGTACAGAATTAGCGTATTCATTTCGATTGAGTCGCCTAATAGTGGCGCGCCCTGGGTTGGGATGGTTTGCGCTGTATGTATCTAGACCATTTTCTAACCACGATATTAATAAGTTTTTCTCTTCATTGCTTAGAGGCCGTTTGTCTGCAGGGGGCATGTCACCCATGGAGACGGCTTTAAGAATAGATTCCCAACGCTTTTGGTTTTTTCCTAAGGCTACATCACTGAGGTCAATATCTTCCACTGACCAGTTTCCATCAAAGATATAGTCATTGTGGCAGCTTTCACAGCGATCATAGATCAAATGACTAAGCCGGTTTTGTTGTTCATCAGGTTTGATGTTTTGAGCGTCAGTATCACCGCTAAATACACATAAAATAACCGCCCCGATCCAAATATAAAAAGATAATTGGTAAGGGCGAAAGACCAAATCTGGGGAAGGGTAATGGGGCATTTGCACTCTCTTCGAGCAATTTGAGGCTTATTGAGCAAGCATAAGGACATAAACGCTAAAAGTGCATGTTGCATGCCATCAAGTATCGTGGCTCACCAAATTGCAGCATCGCAATTGGTGGTCTGCATCGACTGGTTAACGGGTAAAGGTCAAAATGATTCCGTTGCGGTAGCTAGGCATATTGAACATTCAACTAAGGCAATATGTGAAGCGTGTTTAAGGCATTAATAAATATAGATTCATAAAAGCGTCATCGTCGCTGATTTACCATAGTGAGGGTTTATCAAACTTGAGTCAGCTTTACTATGAAAAATATATCCCGCAGAAATTTTATAAAGATGAGTGCGGCTTCTGGATTAAGCTTAAAATGGTTTACGCATGTATCGCTTGCCAATACGCCCCAACTAAAAACCAATAGTACGTTTTTGCACGGTGTTGCGAGCGGCGACCCAACTCAATCTAGTGTGATAATTTGGACTCGTATAAGTGCCAATTTCGATGCCCAAGTACACTGGCAAATTGCCCTAGACAGTGATTTTAACAATATTGTTAGGTTTGGAAAAACACGCACTTCCAGTGATAAAGATTACACAATAAAAATAGATGTAAGTGGCTTAGAAAGTGGCCAAACTTATTACTATCGATTTGAAAACAGTAAAGTATATTCAGAAATAGGCCGCACCAAAACTTTACCTAAAGGTAAGGTAGAACAAGTTAACCTTGCTGTTGTTTCCTGTTCAAACTATCCCTTTGGTTTCTTTAATGCATACGAACAAATCGGCTTGGACAAAAGCATCGACTTTGTATTGCACCTCGGCGACTACATATACGAATATGGCAGAGAGGGGTGGGGAGCAGAAGTAGGAAAAAGCCTTTCCAGAGAGCACTTCCCAGAGCATGAAACGATTACTCTGCAAGATTACCGGCAACGGCACGCGCAATATAAGGCTGATTATGCCTCTCGGCTGATGCATGCTGCACACCCGCTCATTCCCACTTGGGACGATCACGAGTCTGCAAATAATCCTTATATGAATGGTGCACAAAATCATGACAAAAGCGAAGGGGATTGGTTAAAACGCAGAGATGCTTCAGTACAAGCTTATTACGAGTGGATGCCAATTAGAGAGCCCAAAAACATTGCGCAAAGAACCGAATTGTGGCGTTACTATCAAATCGGTGATTTGCTTAGCTTAAGCACCTTAGAGACTCGACATACGGGACGAACAAAACAGATTGACTATGCAGATATATTACCCAACCTTTCTACTCGGCATGATCGGGACAATTTTATGCAAAATGTATTGGGCGACCCATCAAGAAACATGATATCCGCGACAATGCAGGACTTTGTGGTGAATAACATAGCGCAGTCTAAACAGGATAATATAGCTTGGCGCGTAGTGGGCAACCAAATTCCTATGGCGAGAACACATGTGCCGAATATTACGAATAAATTCAACAGTGACAAAGTACACAAATCTGATCCTATTTCAGAGGAATTGGCGCACTTAACTAAGCTAGGTGAATTGGATTTACCTATTTATCTTGATACTTGGGATGGTTACGCTGCTGCGCGAGAGGCATTTTACAAAGCGTTTAAAGATAAAGGTGTACAAGATTTAATCGTGTTGACTGGGGATAGTCATAGCTTTTGGGCGAACCAATTGTATTCAGATGACAAGCAAAAAATGGGCATCGAAATTGGTACAGCAGGCGTGACTTCACCGGGAGATTTTGAGCGTATGGGCGCGAATGGCGCAAAGATGTTCGACCAATTGTTAAGCGAACACAATGATGAAGTACTATGGACAAGCTGCCAACATCGAGGATATGTAAAACTATCCCTTAATCACAGTAAGGCGAAGGTGGAATACCTTGCTGTTAGCACAGTCATGTCAAGTGATTACGAGACTAGCGTTGTGCGCACATTCGATATACTCAAGGAAAACAACTCACTGCGGTTTGATATCTAAATAACATGAAATCGGGGTCTAGGGCGCTGCTAGACGGAGTTACTTGCTCCGAGTCAAGGGTTAATAAAACACAAAATGGTTTTTCAACTTTAGTTTAGGCTCTGCTGGTCGTTATAAAAACAGTGGAATTAATTTTTGGCGATTGAGTAACCTAAAAAATGAAGAGTCATTTTCTTTTAGTTTTTTTTACACTCGTTTTTGCATCGACAGTCAAAGCTGAAAACAACAAACTCAAATTCGGTATTTTTGGTAATTTGAGTGTGATGACTTCAGACTCTGATCTTTATGGATATAAGAGCGAAGTAGACGTAAATAAATCGTTGTTCAAAGGCGACTTTGACATCGAACCTCATTCTAAGATTGGTGCCCAGTTAGAATATCATGTTAACGATAAATTAGACTTTTTTGTGCAAGGTCTATATCGCAATGATGAAAAAGATAATTTTGATGATGTGCTGAATTTAGCTTTTTTGAGGTATAAGTTTAACGACAATTTTACTCTAAGAGCTGGACGTACATCCTTCGATTTATTTTTGTTAACCGAAGTGAGGGATGTTGATTTTGCTTTTTCATGGGCAAAACTCCCGCAAGAGACCTATGGCTTGTTGCCTCCTCGCAACGTAGATGGTGTCGATTTGATTTACCGTCATCCGCTTAACTTTGGTGAATTGAGAGCAAAGTTAAGCTATGGAGAGACGACCTATCCGATTCGCCGGCGGCGCAGCATAGACATGGACGACTTTTTGAGTCTCAGTCTCGAAATTGCAGATTTTAATTGGCTGGCAAGTGTTAGGTACTCAAACATAAACCTAGTTGGCTTATCTCCATTTTTTAATGAACTTAGCTCTGCGGTTAGCTTAATAGAAAACGTTTGGCAGGGTGCAAGGCCGCTCATGGCGGATCTCGATACCGATAAAATTGATGGTACATATTTATCTGCTGGGGGAAAGTATGAAGGGGAGCACTTAACCTTTATTGGCGAATTGGCAAGGATATCCACGATAGGGGTAGATAGAATTAACCCCGTTAACAGCGGCTACTTCTCTGTCATTTATCCCAATGGCAATATGGAATACTTTGCAGGCCTCGCGTACACCGATTCAAAAAGATATGTCGCAAATATTCTTCAAGATTTGTTGATACCACCGCAAGCTTTGCCGCCGCAAGTGGCGGGTCTGGTGGACATATTGGAATCCGAATTAAACGACCAAATAAATTCTTTTTCTTCTAACCAAAAAACACTCTCACTCGGATTGAGGTGGAACTACTCAGAACATATTGCATTCAAGTTTCAAATCGATACAACGGAAGTCGAAGCGCCAGGAGAGCCATTGTGGGCAACACAAACTACGGCGTCTTTACCCAAGACTAAAGCTGTAAATTTGTTTTTCTTTAACATGAGCTTTGCCTACTAATGAAGAACTTACTCAGTATATTTATCTTATTATTCAGTTTTACTGCTCTAGCAAACGAAGACGAAAAGCTGGTGATTGTGGCCAGTGCAGACAGTCAAATTAATTCTATTAGTCGCTATGAGCTTATTGGCATCTATATGGGACGCTATCGCAGTGGTCGTGACATGCCCACCCTTTCTCCTGTAGATAACGAAGCATATGAAGCTAGCTTTTACCGAGAAATCATCAATAAATCGATGTCTCAGGTCAATTCCTATTGGGCTAGGCTAAAGTTTACCGGTAGAGACTACCAAAAACCTCGCAAATCGGTTTCTTCTGATGACGCTATCGCGCATGTTTTGTCACTCGATGGTGCAATAACTTATATCCCTAAAAAGTATGTAGATGAACGCGTAAAAATTGTTTATGAAATTGAATAGCAAGGATAGCCTGCTTGGTCGATTACTTGTTTCAATTTTACTCACGGCCATGGCAGTTGGCTTTATCGCCTCTGAACTATATTACATGGTCGTATACAACAATAGCTTGAAACATGCTGAAATTGAGATAAGCAAGCTTCACGAAACTGTTGCTTCGACGTCGTCAATCGCCGCATTCCTTGACGATCAGGAGCTAGCAAAAGAAGTGGTGAACGGCTTAATTGTAAATGATGTCGTTATGTCGGCTGCTTTAAGTACAGCAGAAATTGAAGTGACGAACGGCAGACAAAGTGGAAACGGTCAGCAATATCACTTTGATATTACGTCGCCTTTTAGTGAGCAGGTGGTAGGGCAGTTGACGATAGTGCAAGACCTTCAGTTTATTACTCAAAGAGCCAGAAAAAATGCGGATTACAACGCGAGTTTATTGTTTACGCAAGCACTTATCATTACCTTTGTTTGCGTCCTGAATGTCTTTATTCTAGTAACCAAACCCCTAAGCTATATCTCTAAACAACTGAGTAAAATCAGCCCTCCGTCAAGAGCCAGGATTAAAAAACCCATTTTTCATCGAAAAGGTGAGTTGGGTAGGTTAACAACGGACGTCAACGCCTTACTTGTTAAAACTGACAAAGCCTTAAAACATGAATTAGAATATCGCAAGGAGATCGAAGCCTTAGAGGCGCGACTTCGATTAGTTTTTGATTACGCCAGCAACCCGATCGTACTTACCGACACGAGCGGAAATTTAATCCTAGCCAATCAATCTTTTGACGACCTACTTTCCTTTGCGAGTAGAAGCAAACAGAAAAACATGGGGAAGTTCTTGAATCAGCTGTTTGAAAATGGCGAGGCAATAGAAGATAGCTTTGAAAAACAATTGGCACTGAGTAATACCGCACTTGGTGAATTTAAACTATTACAAATTCAGTGTGATGATTCAGTCGATAACAAGCCTCGATGGTTCCAAATCATTGCCACATCAATTAGCACGGAAGATTTTAAAGATTACATCGAAATCTCTTTGCATGATATTTCAAACAAAAAAGAGAAATTAGAAGCCCTATCAAGCATTGTTGACTTAGATCCATTGACGCAAGCGTTTAACCGAAACGGCCTAAAATCAAAGTTGGAATTAATGAGTTTGAGCTATGCAAATTATGCCGTGTTATTTATTGATATTGATAACTTTAAAGAAATCAACGATACCTATGGTCATCAAGTGGGGGATGATGTACTGATAGAAGTGGTGAAGCGCTTCAAAAGTAGATTGCGACAAGGAGACATTGTTTGTCGCTGGGGAGGCGATGAGTTTATTTTGCTTTTGGCTGATGTGAATGAGTTATATTTAACACCGATATTGAGCGAATTGTCGGACGAGCTCAGACGAGAAATGCGTTTGCCGTATCTCAAGGAAAATTTAACTGTTGAGGCATCTATCGGGGTGTCCTTTTACCCTCAAAGCTCGCGCAATACCGATACACTGATAAAATTGGCAGATGAAGGCATGTATAAAGCTAAGTTGTCTAGGCAAAAAGATGCACTTCAGTCTCGCATTGTTGACTAAACTGCAGGCGATGAATGATTTCTTCAGCTAAACATCCGCTTTTTAAACATCCCCTGTTAGAGCGATCGTTGTCTTGGATATTGTTCGCAACATTAGTGGCGATAGGTATATACGTTTTACTCGCTGCGATTGTAAATAATTTTACTCTACTTCAACCCTTATTACTTTCTAGTTGTGTTTTGGCTTTATTGCGATGGTATTTGAGCGCAGACAACAGCCCAATTGTAGCGGGCGTTTTTGCATGGTACTTAAATTGCCTTGTCGCATATGTAATATGGCGGGATGGTGGGGTGGAAAACTCCGTAGTGTTTGCATTTATCGCGGCCGTGACAGTACCCATTTTGTACGGTCGAAAAGGCGTGTTGTTGTCGATTTTATTTTTCTCTGTATGCTATTTGTACTTATTGAATCTTATTGCACAGCTTGGATACACATCGCACCCAGTAAACTGGAACAAAACGCATGTCCTTTGCTTATGTTTACTCGCATATGCTTATGTTTTTAATAAATTGTTAGTTCTGTACAATGGCTTTGTTCGACGCCTACAAAAAAAGAATAAGAGACTTAGCCGA
Organism: Agaribacter flavus; assembly: GCF_042646125.1. Lineage (NCBI taxonomy): Bacteria > Pseudomonadati > Pseudomonadota > Gammaproteobacteria > Alteromonadales > Alteromonadaceae > Agaribacter > Agaribacter flavus. The sequence goes on along the minus strand of NZ_JBHRSW010000014.1, from coordinate 336,721 downwards.
CAACTAAAACGCCTTACTCACGAAAAAAAGCAAAATCTGTTTACTAAACTTGGCAATGATTTGGCGTGCGAAGAACATTTTCGTCGATTCTTTGGGAGAATTGGACAAACACCGGCTTTGCTGTGCATCAAAATTAACAATTACGACGACATTGTGGCTACGCAAGGCGAGACAGTCGCGGTTGAGTTTATTCTTAAACTATCTAAAGAAATACAAACGCATACCGAGTATTGCGCTTTTCACACGTCGAAAAAAGAGCTTACGGTTGTTGTCACACTGACTGAAAGTGAAATCCTAGAAGCCGAATTACTTGCGATTAAACGCATTATTTCTCAGACCTTTGAAATGCATTCTGGGCAAATTTCACTAAAATTTCAAGCGGGTGTATCCCAATATCCCTTTGATGGCGGCACTTACAAGGAAATCAGGAAAAAAGCAGTGATTGCTATGAACACCGAAGAAGCGCGTCAAAATTTTGCGAGCTTTCGAGCGGATATGGAAGCAAAGCTTGTTGATACTATTCGTATTAGTGAAGCCTTAAAACAAGCCATTAGCAAGGTCGCGTTTGAGCTGTATTATCAACCTAAAGTGGATCTGCAGAGCGAGCAAATTGTCGGATACGAAGCGCTTATCCGCTGGCAGCATGAAGGTAATTTTGTATCACCTGAATATTTTATTGGGGTTGCCGAAGCGAATGGATTGATCAGCGATATCGGTGCATGGGTTATTGAGCAAGCGTGCGAAGATTGTCAACGTTGGAACAAAACCCTTTCTAAGGCGCTACCCGTAGCGGTTAATGTGTCACCGCAACAGTTTAAACAAGGCGATTTGGCAAGGATTATCTCTAGCAGTTTACATAAAAACCGTTTGTCCCCAAGTTTACTAGAGCTTGAGTTAACGGAGTCTATTGAATTTGATGACAAATACAATGTTGAGCAACAAATTGATGTTATTAAGAGTTTGGGAGTTATCTTATCCATTGATGACTTTGGTTCAGGGTACTCAAACCTCGCTTACATCAGTCGTTTTCAAGCCGAGACACTTAAAATAGACAAGTCGTTTATATTCGATATCACCACCAATCGACAAAATTTGCACATCGTGGAAGCGATCATACAAATTGCGAAAGCTTTTGGTATCAAAGTGGTAGCTGAGGGCGTAGAGGATGCGCAAACAGCCACATTGCTCATTAATTCTGGTGTTGACATGGGGCAGGGCTACTATTGGGCAAAACCCATGCCTATGTCTCAACTATTAGATCTAAGCCTTCCTTAAGCCGGAGCACTTCGCGGGAGTACTCGCCCTGAACTCATAAACAAGCAAGACTCGGCAATAAGACTGTATCATCTTTGAGGGGGTACAGAGCATTCATACTGTCTAATTCGGCCTGCATAGCACGCATCATCTGTTTTAGTTCTTTGTGATGTGATTTACTCAAATCATATTTTTCGTAGGGGTCGTCTTTAAGATTAAACAACCTGCATTCACTATGCCCATGGTGTCGAAGAGGATCTAAGACCTTAAATGTTTCTTTCAACGGATAAAAATAAACAAGCTTCCAATCACCGTTCACATAGCTCGTAAAATAGCTGCTGCGGTGTACATGAGGAAAATGGTTTAAGAAGGTTTGGCGGCGTGAGTGGTTGAATTGACCGGCGAACTGTTTGCTTAACACGTCTCCGTCCACAGTTGTTTGAATAGAAAAATCTGGAGCGCTTATCGTTTGCAAGGTGGGAAGAATATCGAGAATACTGCCAATTTGCGTGATAGTTTTGCCTTGAGCAATAGGTAGTCTTTGCTGGTTTTTATTATCTGGAACCGGCTTTGCCCAACTTGCGATGAACGGCACTCGCATGCCTCCTTCATAGCTGGTGCCTTTCATGCCACGAAGCGGGGCGGAGCTAGCATGAGTATAGGGCTCAAATCGCAAGTCTTTATTTTCAGAAAGAGGGGCTGTACTGCCGTTGTCACCCAAAAAAATAACGAGGGTATCTTCTGCAATGTTTAATTGCTCTAGTTGCTCAAGCAATTGTCCCATGGAGTGATCAATCCCTTCCACCATTGAAGCGTAGGTCTTCGCAATCTCTGATTTGTGTGTATTGTCGTAATTGCTTATGAAGCGCGGATCAGAATAAAACGGTGTGTGCACCGCGTAATGAGACATGTACAAAAAAAATGGCGTATTTTTTTCAGCAGCGCGTGCAATGGCTTTATTTGCCTCTAATGTCAGCGCTTCTGTCAGGAAGGTATCTGTATTGTGATAAGCCTCTAAATGCGGCACGATGTTTTTGTTTTTCTTTTTACCATAAGCTTCTTCACCATAATAACTGCCGGGTGCACCATGGGCTGCCCCGCCGATGTTCTCATCAAAGCCTATATTTATAGGATTGGCACCCTCTGCTTGCGCCGGTGCAAAATGTCCTTTCCCTACGTGGATGGTTTGATACCCCGCTTCATTAAGCATAGTGAGGAGTGTGGCATTTTCTTTTGTTAAACCATTCCAATTCCAGTCTTTGGGTCCATAGTTCCCACTGTTATTGTGTAGTGGGTGGATCCATTGCGTTGTTTTATGTCGAGCTGAATTTTGACCGGTAAAAATGGACACGCGCGTAGGTGAGCAAACTGAATGCGCGTAAAACTGAGTAAAGCGAACACCGTTGTCAGCCAGCTTCTCTAAATTTGGCGTACGGTAAAAACTATTCAGTGGATGCGGTTTTGCCTCTCCATTTTTATCCACTAACATTGGCACGGACATATCCATCAGCCCCATATCATCAACTAAAAATAAAATGATATTCGGTCTAGTAAACTCGGGGGAAGATGCAGATAGGTCATTTGTTTGCGACCTTGGTTGCATATTTGGGTGTTGGCACGCGACAAATAAAATGATGCTTGCGACTACGGTAAGTACTCTCATTTGTCTAAGCCCGAATATGCTTCTACACCCATTTCTTTCTCCCAAACTTTTGCTTTTTTGACTAAGTTTTCGACAATGTCAGGGTATTTGCTGGCAAGGTTAATGGATTCTTGAATATCATTCGCAAGGTTGAACAGGCGTTTTTCACCACTTCTATAGGCGAGCAATTTCCAGTTGCCTTCTCTTACTGATAAGTAAAGGTCTTCATATGCGCGATAGCCGAACAATGGCGTTTTTCTGACGAGTTGACGGTTTTCTTTTAACACATCAATCAGGCTTACTCCATCAAGGGTATTGTTTGCTGCCTTAGGTTCACCTACGATATCCAAAATTGTCGGAAACAAATCAAGAGATTGTACTGGACTATCGTTTTTTACCCCCTTTTTCATGTGCTCAGGCCAATAGACGATAAACGGCACCCTTCCACCGCCTTCATAGAGCGTGTCGTATTTTTTGCCGCCGTGAAAGGGCTTATTTACAAATGCACCACCTTGGTCAGATAAAAAGATGATGATGGTATTTTTATCCATATTTTGTGCTTGCAGTGCATGCCTGACTCGACCAACAGAGTCGTCCATGGATTTTACCATTGCCGCATAATTGGCGTACGGGGGATCTAGGCCTTTGTCGAGATAGTGTTGTAGGTATGCCTGTTTACCGACAAAGGGGCCATGTACTGTGTAATACCAGAGATTTAATAAGAATGGCTGCTTGTCTTTGTACTGCTCAATAAACTCAACAGCATTGTCGGTTAATACCTCAGTAAGATAGTGGTCTTTTTTGTCTGCGAGTACTTCAGAGTGTTTAAAAAACGGTGAATAGTACGATTTTGGATGCCCCCAATTACTTGTGCCGTATTGAGAGTGAAAGCCTTGCTTTACTGGATGATAGCGCTCGTCACCGAGGTGCCATTTGCCAATAAAATGGTTGTAGTAACCATGTTTTTGCAACACTTCAGCGTAGGTTAAATAGTCGAGTTTTAACCAATTGACACTCGGGAATTTTGCTGGATCTGTTGGCCATAAATGGCTGGGTTCATCGCTTCGACCATAAATATCAAACCCAAACTTTGGGGAGTTGGGGATGTGTCGCGTCATTTTTAAACGCGCGGGGTGTTTCCCTGTCAGTAGTGCACTCCTGCTGGGACTGCATGTCGGCGTGGGTATGTAGGCGGAGGTAAAATCCATACCCTGTTGCGCGAGTTTATCAATATTTGGCGTGTCGAATGTGTTATTGCGGTATCCTAAATCCGACCAACCTAAATCATCGACAAAAAACAAGACAATATTTGGCTTGGTTTGGTAAGTCGATAGTGATGTTTGATTGGCCTCGCTTAAAGAAATAAATAAGGCATTGATAATGAGGTTTAAAACAACTACGCTTGATTTGATTTTCATGTTCAAAAGGACTGCCAGAGTCAGTAAATGTTTGTTCAACACTACGTGTATGAGATATTGGCGTTAGCCTCATACTCCGATGTCGGTCATACACAAAGTAGCGAATATTTCTGTGAAGTGACGCTAGCATTTAGTCTATTTTTGCGCAATGTAAATAGGAATTAACGTAAATGTGTTATCTGTTAACATTAGGGACAGCCCAATCACACAGGTAGATAGTGAGAGTTTTTATGTGCATTCGATATTTAGTCTTAACCACCGCTTTATTTTTACCTTTAGTCGCAGCCGCAGAGTCACCCTTGCCAGATAATCGTCATATTTCCGTAGTTGGGTCAGCACAATTAGAAGCTAAACCTGATATCGCACTGGTATCGTTTTCTGTGAAAAGTGAGCGGAGTACCAGTCTCGCGGCAAAAAATGATGTTGATCAGCGGGTGAATAGTTTTTTAGATGGCCTTGCGGCCTTTGAGGTGAGTAAAGACGACGTTTCCGCCTCAAGTCTATCGACGCAAGCAATTTATACTTATTCTAAAGGCAGTAAACGGGAAATTGATGGCTATTCCGCGATTCGTCAATTAAAGGTAACGCTAAAAGATTTAACTTACTTAAATGATTTATTGGACTTTGCCTTACGCGTCAAAATAAATTCAATTGGTAACATAAATCTCAAATCCTCCGAAGAAGATACCTTGATTGATGAGGTCAATGCTCTAGCAGTCGAAAATGCAAAATCCAAAGCGCAATCTTATGCGAAGGCATTTAACGCCAAATTGGGCAACATATACAGCATTAGCTTAACCAGCAATAATAACTTTGGACGTTTTGGCCGCAATGACGGCATTGAATCTATTGCATTGAGCAAAGCGGCTTTAAATGAACCAAGCACTGAAGGCCGTTATTTACAAGAGAATATTGTTTTTAGTGCCTCAATCAGTGCGGTGTTTGACCTAGAATTAGATTAGAGGCTCATTTACGCTTTCGACTACATTAATCAATAAATTCGACGTTTGGTAAGTGTTTCTTCACGTAGTTGTGCAAAGACAGGTAAAAACCATGATCAAAATAAAAAGTAGGGGGCTTGCCTCCTACGTGATTGTAAGGTAGAGAAAAAATCGTCACTTTAGGTAGCTTGGTAATGACGACTTTGTTTATTTTTTGCAACGGTATCGCATCTTTTCCAATGTAGAGGGTCTCTTCATCTAGTTTTAGATAGTCATATGGATCAGGACTGTATGGATGATCGAAATAAGGACTAACTCGGTAAAAAGTCACAAAGATAAACATAAACAACGCTGCGGTATGCAATGCCGCATAAATAGGATCTGGAATACTAACGATACCCAACAATTTGTTAGCCGTTAATGCTAAAAGCAGCGCTAGGCTAATTGTAATCAATGAATATTTTAGACGCTTATTATTGTCTAAGGCGCGTCGATAACGCTCATCCATCTCTTTGGTTTTTTCAATTATTGTTCGTAACATTTTTACTGCGACCCTTTTAAATATATCTTCGCCTTTCGGCGAGTATTCCCATAAACAGGAAAGCCAAAATATAAGCAAGTCCTTGGTATTGCCATGGCAAGAGCAAGAATAGCTGAGCAATAATTGGCGCACCATGCAAAGTCAACAAGCCATAGCCAAATGCACACAATGCCACAAACAAAGAAATTCTAATAATAAAATGGCAGGGTGCGAGCACACGTTTTATATGTTTGTTGATAAGGTCACCGTAAATGACCAACAAAGTCGCGGCCAGCATTAAGCTCATTTCTGAATAATAGGGGGCAAGCAAGCGGCTTATTTCAGCTGCATATTTGGGCATGTTGATTTTACTACTACCACTACAAATCTAGCTATTATACGGTGTTCATTCGCTTAAAAACACCTGAACTTTAGGTCTGTAGGATTACCTTTAAAACCAAAGCATAGAACTTTACTCAGGCAAACTGCCAATTTTGGCCTCGCACAGGAGGTGTTGTACATCACCTCCAATCACACATTGCCAGTTTTTCGCCTAGCAGGTATCAACTTTTTGTAACGTAGCGCCAGTAATAGCAATAAGCAAATTAAATAGACCAATGGCTCTGACCACTCAGATTTGAGTGACCACCAAAAATGAACGATCGCTAAAATACTGGCAGGATAAACCCAATTGTGCAGTTGTTGCCAGTGTTTCCCCATTTTACGTTTAACTGTTGATGGACTGGTGACGGCTAAAGCCAACAGTATGCTTAAGGTGATAAAGCCGACAGTAATGTAAGGGCGTTCTATAATTTCACTGAACACTAAGCCCCATTCAAATTGCAGTTCGTAGCTAATAAAAATATATAGGTGGAAAACTGCGTAGAGGGCGGCATACACGCCCGTTGTTCTTCTAAACTTTATCAGTTGAGCAAACTTAAATTGCTTTGCTAATGGGCTAATCACTAAACAAATAAGGAGTAAGTTGATAGCCCCTTTACCACTAAATTCAATCAAATATTGAACGGGGTCGCCGGGTAAATTTCCGTTTAATCCATCTAGGTAGACCAGCCCTAACCACAGTAAAGCAGTGAGATGAATCAATACTCTAAAAACAGTAATTACGTGCTTGTTTACGCGAATTGGCTTATTTAGTACTAACATCAATAATAAGTCGTTAAATCCATATTTTTGTATAAATGGGCTACTTCGGTGTAGCCATTAAAGGGCAGAGTGTCGATTCTTTCTTGCTCACGTAAGCCGGTACCAATGATTCGACGTTCCCTCGCTTGAGACCAACGCGGGTGATCAACGTTTGGGTTCACGTTTGCATAAAAGCCGTATTCACTGGGAGCGAGTATATTCCAAGTTGTTGGGGGTTGTTTATCGGTAAGTCGGATACGCACAATGGATTTAATACTCTTAAATCCGTATTTCCATGGTAAGGCCAAGCGAATAGGGGCACCATTTTGCGGTGGTAAAGTTTTCCCGTACATGCCCACTGTCATAAAGCTCAAATCATGCATGGCTTCGTCCATGCGTAAACCTTCCACGTAGGGGTAATCAATACCGCCTCCAACAAATCGACTGCGTTGTCCGGGCATTTGATTGGGGTCGTGTAAGGTCTCAAATGCCAAATATTTTGCACTTGATAAGGGCTTTGCCAGCTTGATTAAACTCGCTAAGGGAAAGCCTATCCATGGAATGACCATTGACCAAGCCTCTACACATCGGAGGCGATAAATACGTTCTTCGAGTGCAAATTTGTTGAACAAGTCGTCGTAATCTAGTGTTATTGGGTTCTCAACTAAACCATCAATTTGTAATGTCCATGGCTCAACACTGAAGCTTTGTGCATTTTTCGCAGGGTCTTCTTTACTTGTGCCAAATTCATAAAAATTGTTATAACGGGTAGCGACTGACTCTTTTGTCATTGTGGCACTTTGTTCTGTAGCGGGACGAGCATTAAGCTTTTTTTGGACAAACTGGCTTTCTTCGTCGTCGGAAAACCAATTTAAAGGGTTAGCTTTAGCAGAAGTTGATAGTATGGACATGGTACCGGCGTAGCCCAGCGCTTTGAGCACTGTTCTTCGGTTTTGCCAGACGCTTTCGTCGGTTATGTCGTGCTCTTTAATCGCCTGATACTTATTAAACTTCAATCGCATGAAAATCGCTCATCTTTGTATAGCTAGTCTCAAATCAGACCCTTGTATTCAGTGCTTAATTTCATTACAAATGTATCACAGCTCAGCGATCTGTAATTCGGTGTGATTTTGGTAAAAACAAATTGGCATAAACGCGATTGGCGTATTCATCTGTCATGCCTGATATATAATCAGCAATAATACGCATTTCCATGGCTGTGGAGGGGGCATCATGCCAGCGTCGGGCAGTATTTTCTGGCAATAGGCGCTGAGGTTCGTTAGCAAAAACTTCGAACATAGCCATGATCATTTGCTGGCCTTTATATTCCAAAATTTGAATTTCGGGTTTTCGGATAACATGCCTAAAAACAAATTGTTTTAAAGTATTTAGGGCGATAGCGTACTGGCTAGGTAAATAGGCGTTGATATCTAATAGCAATTCATCAAATTTGTTTAAGGCGTGCATGTCAATGGCAGTTATGAAGGCGTTGACTAAACCGCCTATCGCATTTTTTCTTGGGAAGGTTTTGCCACAAAAAAGCTGCTCCTCAATGCGCAGCGCGTTGTCTGATAGCCACGGAATGGCTAATTCACGCAATGGCATCGTCACTTCTTTGTGATAGGCCATTTGGTCAATGAGTGACATCACTACGGCGTCTTCTAAATCATGCACCGCGTAGGCAATATCATCGGCCAGTTCCATAATCGAACAATCCACAGATTTGTATTGTGTTTTTAACCGGTCACAATCGTGCGCAAGCACTGATGTGAACTTCTCCTTATCTTGTGCAGACAGTGGTGATAAAACCCAGTCAAACGTTGTTTTGTCACAATAAAACAAACCTTTTGGGGGGATCCAATGTGCTGTATTTACTGTGCTAAATTTTGTTTTTTTCTCTGGGTATTGGCGCTTTCTGTCGAGTACATCAATAAAATTTGGATATTTCAATATGCCCAAAAGTGATCGTCGAGCGAGATTCATACCATCAGATGCAGAATAAGACTCTAAGTTTGTAAGAATTCTGAATGTTTGACCGTTGCCCTCAAATCCGCCGAAGTCAGACATCATGTAATGCAGTGCAACCTCGCCACCATGACCAAAGGGAGGATGGCCAATATCATGGCCTAAACAGATAGTTTCAATCAGGTACTCGTCCAGACCCAGTTGAGCGGATAATTGTGCTTTGACAGACTTGAGATGGGCGACGATACCGGTGCCTATTTGCGCTGCTTCCAATGAATGAGTGAGTCTTGTGCGATAAAAATCACTGATACCCACGCCAACAACCTGTGTTTTTGCCTGTAGGCGCCTGAAAGACGCAGCATGCATAATACGCGCCTTGTCTCGCTGATAGGGAGTTCTAATATCTCCGTCGTGAAGCGATACGCGTTCTGATTTGCGTATATGCCATGGCGTCATTATTTATCCTTAGGCTCATAAAAGCAGTATTGCTTTTGTTTTTGGGTCGAACGCCACTTGTGTGGCGCATAAACAATTTATGGCTCTGCTGACAATTGATCAACATTAACAAGGCACTTGTCAGCAAACATACGCATAAAAATATCAATTTCTGGCATGTCTTGCTGATAGGTATTTATCATCTTTTCGAGTCGAGGTTTAACTTGCTCAAACTCTTTGTTCTGAAAATGCAGTTCATCACACGCTTTTAAATAGGCAGAAATAAGATCGGCGGCTTTCACAATCTTTTTGTATTCTGGATCGACATTTTTTTGCACCAATAAACCAGCAAATTGCGCTTGTAACTCTGGCGCTAAGGTCTCCAAACACTCTTTTTCTGCCATTTCTTCAATTTTTTTAAATTCGCGCGTCAGGTCGGGGTTGTGGTATTTGGTAACGTGGTTAATGTCCTGAAGCTTTGTTTCAGACACTTCGTGATATAGGGCAACCGTTGCGGCGCGCTCTGGGTTGAGGCTTCCGCCACAATAGGTATTTCTGATACACGCCAGTAGGTGAGCAATAACAGCGACTTGATGGCTGTGTTCTGCCACATTTTCACGTTTAACTGCGTGCATTAGCGCCCAGCGCTTGATCAATGGCATTCGCAGTATCCAAGCTAAAAAGGGACTGGATTTCATAACACTACTTCCTTTTTATACACACGCTGATAGTGAATATTGGCAAACGCTAAACAACAAGATCATGCTTAGCGGCATTGTGAAGAAAGAAGTCTTCTATTCTATCAAGCGCAGGCGCAAGGACATCCTTATGCGGAAGAAACACCAATCTAAAATAGCATCCTTCTCGCAAGTTAAATGCGCTACCATGGACAAGCAGTATTTTTTTATCCCTTAATATATCGAGTATGAGCTTTTCGTCACTGTCTATTTTGTACTTTTGGGTGTCGACTTTAGCAAAACAATACATGGCACCATTTGGTTTAACACAAGAGATACCTGGAATTTCATTTAAGCGTTGCCAAGCAATGTTTCGTTGCGCCAGCAATCGCCCCTCTCCACGAACCAAATCGTTAATGCTTTGGTATCCCCCCAATGCTGTTTGAATGGCATGCTGGCAAGGGACGTTGGAGCACATGCGCATCGAAGACATAAAGCTCAAGCCTTCGATGTAGTTTTGTGCAATCTTTTTATTCCCACTGACTAGCATCCAGCCGGCTCTAAAACCCGCTACACGGTAGTTTTTTGATAAACCGCTGAGCGTTACACAAAATAAATCGGGCGCCAGTGAAGCGATACTGATGTGGTTCACCTCATCGTAGAGAACCTTGTCGTATATTTCATCACTGAAAATCACCAAGCCAAATTCTCTGGCGACCTCACATATCTCTAAAAGCAGGCTTTTACTGTAAACAGCGCCGGTTGGATTATTGGGGTTAATGATGACTATGGCTTTTGTGCGATTGGTAATTTTTGAGCGTATATCTTGTATATCTGGAAACCAACCCGCCTGTTCGTCGCATTTATAGTGTACGGCATTGCCCGATGATAAGTTGACTGAAGCCGTCCAAAGTGGGTAGTCAGGACTAGGTATCAGGACTTCGTCACCGCTATCAAGCAAAGCTTGCATGGAGAGAGTAATCAATTCGCTGACACCATTGCCAAGATATACGTCGTCTATGGCAATATTACTGATGCCTTTTTGTTGATAATACTGCATGACTGCCACGCGCGCGCTGTAAATACCTTGCGCCTCTGAGTACCCTTGAGCCTTGGGCAACAGGCGAATCACATCTTTAAGGATGTCGTCAGGGGCTTCAAATCCGAATGGAGCTGGGTTGCCGATATTGAGTTTCAATATTCGTTCGCCGGCTTCCTCCATTTTGTTTGCCTGTTCGAGGATTGGCCCCCTAATGTCGTAATCCACGTTTTTAAGTTTAGTGGCTTGTTTTACTTCGCGCATGTATGTGGAACTATATGGTAAAAATTTCGCCTAAGAATAATGCATGTTTACAGTACTGTTAAGTTAAAAAACATGTTTTGATACAGTTTCTTAAACTAAAACATAATTTTAAGTAGTAAGCTTAGCTTTACCAAGTATACGGGAAGTAAAACAATGCCTGCACCCTTGTTGTGGTTAGGCGCTGCCGCTTTGGGTATATACGCAAGCGACAGGGCGAATACTGAGTACATGAAGCGAAAACAAATTGTTACCTCAATGCCAGGAGAGGGGACTTTTGCGGTTACTCCAGAGAATGGCGCTGTAGTGTGTTGTGGTGTTTATGGTGTATTAGATCACACTGGCATATGGGTCGATGGGAATATTTACGAGCTTAATGGCAATGGTTTGGTTCGCTGTATAAGCCCCGCGCGATTTATAGAAAACAGAAGTGGTGAGGCTATTTTTGTTGCTTGTGATAAAAGAGCGAATGTCATTGCTAACCCCGTCGCTGCGCAACGAGCGCAATCGCAACTCTATCAGCTTTATGATTGTCATCTATTCAAGCAAAACTGCCACCGTTTTGTAGCTGAGCAAATTTTAGGTACTTCAGCAGATATAACGAGTTTTAGTGCACTGAATGGTATATTGCATGAGCACTACGCGAAAACTATTGCTTGGAACCCTCTCCTAATGAATGAGTGAATGCCTATCACTCTCTTGATCACGTCGAACAAGGTCGCGCAAATATTCACTTTCGCTTGTATAGTCACCGCTAGCAATTCTGGCCTGGATAAATTCGTCCTGCTTGTCGGTAAAACTAATCGTTTTTCTAGGCATAAAATAACACACCCATTTGATTTAATGTGATAGCAAAGCGACTCCATGTCAACATCAATATGATGTCATGGCGCTGTTCTGTCAATTAAAAAGATGGAAAAATAAAGCGGTTTATTGTGTATTTACACCATAAATGAAAATAGATAGAAACCAGAACATACACGATGGGGCACTACCTTTAAGCAGACAAGCGCCCTTGCATCAAGACATGATGCAACAACTGAATATGGTCAGTTGGCGATTGTCTCTAGGTTTTCACTTCATGCTGGCGTGTTCGTTGATGCAGATGAACAAGATGAGCTAGAGCACTTGGCCCGCCGCCAAGACTCAACCTTATTCGCTTTTTTGGTGTCTTTGCGCACAACAGCCACCTAACTGTTAACCAAAATGTCACTTATGCAGGGTAGGGGGCTAATTCGAGACCTTGGGCTATGCGATGACTGGTAGTGTTAATGGATTTAGTATAAAAACTTGAATAGCGCTCGGTGTCTCCTTTGCAATTTGCCGTTTGTACGATCATCAATCAATAGTTAATGAGATTACTATCTCTCGACTCACCCACTCGGCCTCAGGGTCTGATTCTTTACCAATATCAAACGCCAAGCGGTCAATTGTAAAATCCGCTTTGTAGCCTTTGTTTAACTTTTCCAAAACAAAATTTACTTCATTTTCAATGTTGCGCAATGTAAGTGTACCCGTCACGAGATAACCGTTGTTTTTTAGTTCTATTGACGTACTAGTAAAATTCGCATTAGGAAATTTCTCAACAAAAAACCAATCTTCTTCTGGCAGGGTTTCGTCATAGGTTGAATCACCTGTGTGTGCAGAATTTACGCTAAAGCTTGCTTCAATTGAGGCATTTTCTGCGGGAGGGAGAGTGAGTGTAGCCGACCACTTTTTAAAAATACCTTCAAACTTCATCCCCGCGTGTTCACCCGAAAACCCCATACGGGCATTGCTTTCATCTATGCTCAGCTGAGCATAAACTTGGGTGGGCATAGAGATAACAACTAGCATCAAACATGAAAATTTTATCGTATGTGCAATGTAGAGCTTACATGCTATAAATCTGTTAAATATACTCAAAGCTATTTTCCTTTTGTGTTCAGCCACATCCGTTGAAACAAATTGATACGGTGTATTTTATAATGATAAATGGTTGCTGCCACATGTCCTGCGACAGCGAAAAACAAAAGGTATGCGAGTATGTAATGCACAGTGTTACTTATTGCTTCTACCGTATTGTTTTTCGAAGCAAAGCCAATATGAGGCCATTTTATCCAGTCAACAAAAACAAAGGTAGGCAAACCAAATGGACTGGCAGACACCATAAACCAGCCACTCAATGGTATGAGTATTAACAAGCTATACAGAGCGCCATGCCCGATTTGAGCTAAGGACTGGTTTTTACGAGAAAGAGAACTCGGTAAAGCAGGCCGTTTAGTTGATGTACGTACCACAAGGCGCAATACAATTAGCCACAACATCACAACGCCACCCGCTTTATGATATTGATAAAGTTTAAATTGCTCAGCTTTGGGCATATCAATATTTACCATATACAATCCCGTGCCAATCATTACCAAAACACTCACTGCCATCAACCAGTGAATCACAATGGCAACTGAATGATATCGCGTGCTCACTGGGGCTTACTCATCATCGGTTTTCATAAATTCGCCTTCAATCATTATTTGAACTTCGTCCCCGACATTTGGCACATATTTAGTTAATCCCCAATCAGAACGTTTGATTGTAGCGGTGGCAGAAAACCCAAGTGTCGGTTTACGTGTAAAGGGCTGGATGGGCATAGCGCCATTAAACACAACATCTAAGCTTACTGGTTTTGTTACGCCTAAAAAGCTAAGCTCACCCTGCATCACAGCGGTGGTGTCTGATGTCATAGCAATGCTTGTTGATGTAAAGTCAATACTCGGGAACATAGTACCGTTAAACCAAACTTTATCCGTACCCAATATTTTGTCGAAGTCTTTTTCTTCGGCGTTTGGATAGGCGGTTTGTACTGACAAAGGATTGATTGTTGCCGTTACTGACGACTTCTCAATGTTAGATGGTTTGTAGTCAATTATTGCATCAAAATCGGCAAATCTGCCAACATAGTTAGATAGGCCGAAATGAGAGACCTTCCAAATGATGCTCGCATGACTCAAGTCCAAACTATATTTACCTTCGGGCATTTCATTGAATGGTCCTTTTGCAAATACCCACGAAACACAACTCGACAAAATCAAGACTATTGTTATTAACCCTATTTTCTTTGTTATCACTTTAAAAACCCTTTAAATATATGAGCAATCTTTTTTCTGTGTTTTGCTGTAAAAATAAACTATCTGAAAGTCTCACAATAGGTGCTTATGCAAATCACACCGTTTTGCAGACTTGTTGCTGTGTATTACGAAATAAAAATCAAAATGGGTGCAAATTAAAAGGAAACCTTATGGATTTACAAAAATTAGTGGGTGGTTTGTCTAAGTCAGGTGCATTGAGCGGATTTTTAGGTGGCGTAGCGGGTGGCGGCCTCACCGGCATGATGAGCGGGAAAAAATCTAAAAAAGTAGGCAAATCTGCCCTCAAAGTTGGTGCACTAGCTGCGGTAGGTGGTATTGCTTGGAAAGCTTATCAACAATATTCAAACAAACAAAACCAAGGCCATGCTTCTCACCAACAAGCCTCAAGCTTTCCTCCACAAAACACCCAACAAAGCAGTGCGCGCTTTAACTTCACGCCAGCTACCATTCCACAGCAAGCCTTTGAGGAAGTAGTAGAAGACACAAACGTATCTGGGCAAATGCTCCTTATGCGAGCAATGATCACCGCAGCCTATGCTGATGGACACATAGACGATAACGAGCGCTCACGTATTTTCGCACAAGTTGAAACGATGGACTTAAGCATGGAAGAAAAAGCTATGTTATTTGACGAATTACGTAAACCGCTATCTGTAACTGAACTTGTCAATGCAGTGCCTGATTCTCAAACAGGTATAGAAGTGTATGCAGCCAGTGCAAGTGCGATTGATATTGAACAGCAGGCGTCGCAAACTTATTTAAATCAACTAGCAAGTCAGTTATGCATTCCTACCGAACTACAGGCTAATATTCATCAGCAACTTGCGGGGTCTTAGTAGTTGAAGCCATTACAACAGCGGATCGTTAATTAGCCCTAGCTGGCGTTTTCAGTCTGGAAGATGGTTTAAAACTAAAAACTCAAATCTTTCCCCAGAGACCGCCGCGCGCATGGGTAGTGTATAGGGTAAATTTATCTTATACTCAGGGTATCAAACACAGCTAAAAAAATACAATGTAACGGAGCAGTCGCAAATCGAAGAAGCACGACAAAGTCAGGTGAAGAAAATATTGAAGCCTATGTAGCACAACAGAGAACTTTCTGAGCGAAAAAGAAATGGCGGCAAGTTTGGGTGCAACTAATTCTATATTTTGTGTGCGTTAATTTATCGACACTTAAATCGTGTTCAATCAATTTTTAATTAAGGAAAAGGAAGTTAGATGATCCAAATCGCAGTAGCAGCATTTTTCGTTTGGTGTTTGTTTAAATTTTTAGACAAAGAGGGGTATGTTGATGGTTTTGTATCCGTCACATTTGTGCTCGTTCCGGCAGTTATTGTGTTTGTCGTTACCATTGGAGTATCAACCTTAGAATTTCCAATCTGGATTGCATATGTTTTTGAATTGTCATATTTCTTGGTACCCTTACTCATGTTGGAAAGTATGACCGAATTCAAGTGGTCGAAAATTGTTGGCTTTTCAGGTGCTGTCTTTGCAATCAATGTTATTACTCAGGCGGTATTTTTTGTCATATTTTCTGGAGCATAGAGTATTCGAAGGTGATTCTTGTCTTACAAGTTTAAACATTTCGCTCAACCCGTCAAAACAGACATCAAAAACTTCTATGAGATGGCGATATTAGAGTTTTTTGCAGGCATAATATGTACTGGTTTTGCAATTGCCAGCTATAAAGAAATTATTCAATTATTTGTAGCTTGCACAACAGTTGCAGTCGTTTGCTTTGTATTAACAATTTACAACATATTTGTGGTGATAAAACTTCGAAAAGAGCGGTTGCGTAAGGAAAAGGATGAAGTAAACTCAAAAACCTTACGAAAGGAATTGAAATGAGGCCGTCCGAAACGAGAAAAAATTTGGCAAAATAGCTCGGTGGTGGCATCACCGACACTCACGGTCGACTCACGATGGTAGTCAAATTAAGTGCTAGGTCAGGACTCGACGTTTCGCAAGAGATGTTCTAGTTAGCTTGTAGTAATCATCCTCAACATACGTTTTTACATCGAGACATTTATGAGTGCGAAACAGAAGATAAGTTTGATTTTATTTTTTGCTTGGGACAATCTTTTTCATCTTCTACTTTCAATGCAAAAAACGTTACTTCAAAACTTTGCAGCTTGTTCGATGAGGACGTAGTGTTGCAATACACCTTTGATAATGGGTAAGACGAGTACACTGTTTAATTTTACATCGATACCTTATACTACAGCTCTATTGATATCAACCGCAATATGAAGCTACACATCGTAAACAGCTACGTATACTCCGACTGACAAAACAGACTGCAAGTTAGCTCGTAAAAATTTTTATAAACGCTCATATTCTAGGGTATGCGTTTAATAAGAGTTTTTAAGCTTTCTTTAGTTACTCAGCTAAAACAGGCCATGAAATAAAATGACCGATTTATACGAGCCCTTTCAACCTCTACTAACCGATTCAGGTCTTCAGCGCTTCTCGTTTAAAATGAGGCAATATCCAGCGAGTGGGGAACTGAGGAGGATTGTCCACTCGTATCTACAGGTCAGTACCCTAGGGCCTTCCTATTACCCTGTAATTCCCGATGGAACGCAGGCGCTTTTTGTCAGTCGGCATGGAACTTTGATATCGGGTGGGGTGACTCAAGCGCTAAACCTTGAGTTGCCTGCTGCTGGCGAATACTTTGGTGTTCGTTTCTATCCTGGTGCCTTACGACATTTATTTAAGGTAAATATAAACGAAATTGGAAATTGTATAGTGGAGGGAAGCTTTCTCCCTTCGCCATTTATTGCACAGCTTCATGAAGTTATCTATCAATATTCAAATTTTAATTCTCGCGTTAAGGTTTGTGATCAGTGGTTAATGCGACAGTTAGAGTTGCAGTCCACTAATGTATTTGATCAGGCTCTTTCTGTTATCTATAAATCTCGGGGAAATATCAATATTACGCATGACTTGGCCACTGATGTTGGGGTAAGTAGTAGGCACTTAAATCGGCTTTTTCAGCAATATACAGGATTTAGTACTAAATCATTTTCACAAATCATTCGCTTCCAGCATGCATCTAGATACCTATCTGAACGACCAGAGAGTTCATTGCAAGTAGCACTAAAAACAGGGTATTTTGATCAATCTCACTTATTAAAAGATTTCAGGCTTAGGTTGAAAGGTAGCCTTGTGCCTTTTTTTGGTCGCTTTATGTCCGATTTTTACAATAGATATCCAATGTAAGTAAGTAAAATCTTCTCTGATAAATTCATGAATATGATAGGTGGAGGTTGACATGCAATATTCTAAGGCGCAAGTTTTAGAGATGGGCGAAGGCGGTTTTTTTGGAGAGGGCAATGCTCAGCTCCCCAATTCAAATATGTTAATGATTGATGAAATCTCTCATCTTTCAAAAACAGGTGGGGACTATGGCCGAGGGCAGCTAAAAGCTAGTTTAGAAATCCATCCAGACCAATGGTTTTTCTCCTGTCATTTTAAGAATGATCCAGTGATGCCTGGATGTTTAGGGCTTGATGCATTGTGGCAGTTGTTAGGTGTGTTTCTCGGGTGGTCGGGTTTATCTGGTAAGGGGCGTGCTTTAGGTGCTGGTCAAGTAAAGTTCAGTGGACAAGTCTTTCCCGATGCCGGTTCCATAGATTATTTGCTTCATGTTAAGCGTGTCATAACAAAACCTTTGGCAATGGGGATTGCCGATGGAAAGGTTATCCATAATGGAAAGGTTATTTACCAAGCAGATAATTTGAAAGTGGGTTTGATCCAAGGTAATGATTAGGGTCTGAGCTGCATGTTACAAATTTTTCGAGTGTTTTTTGACCTAATTGTATATTTTGCATAGTATTTATTACGTAAGACAAAAAGTGAAATGACTTTCTAGGGTCTGTTGACCTTTGGTGTACAACAATTAAAAAGCGAGGAGATTTTTATGTCTCAGAAGTTCGAAGAAATGAGCGACAACGCTATCACGCAAAGTGGTATAGCCCGCGTCATACCGTGCAGAGAACTGGATGTTTTTGATTCTTTCAAATGGATTTCTTTAGCAATTAACGATTTTATGAAAGCTAAGACTATTAGCTTGGTTTATGGTTTAATTTTTACCTTACTTCCTCTTTTTATTTTTTATCTTGTGGCAACCACGTCTTGGTATTTGGTTATTTTTCCAGCCATGGTTTGCTTTATGCTGATTGGCCCGTATCTCGCAGCGGGGCTTTATGATGTGTCTTGGCAGTTTGAGAAAAATCACAAACCTTCATTGCGACATTCACTAAAAGCCATGTCTCGGAATGCCGTTAACGAGTGGGGTTTTGGAATTATGCTGATGATACTGATGATCTTTTGGTTACGCGTGGCATCAATTATTCACGCTCTGTATCCAAGTTATTTAGATCCTAACCTCAGCAATTTGTGGCCTTTTTTGGCTATCGGTACAGTTGTAGGCATATTTTTTACTACCCTTGTATTTTTCCTGAGCGCATTCACCCAGCCTATTTTACTTGAAAGACGCGTTGATCTTGCAACGGCTGTGTTGACAAGCATGAATGCAGTATGGCGGAATAAGCTACCAATGTTTGTTTGGGCGTGTGTGATTGCACTGAGTGTCTTAATTGGCTTTATGACATTTTTTGTAGCCTTTTTAGTATTAATGCCAATTATTGGTTACGCGACCTGGCATGGCTACATCGATACGATTGATATCAAACGAGAAAGAACTTACGAGTAGAAGTGCTTTCAGCGAGCTTATATTAATAAGCTCGCTATCCAATGTCCTAGTCGCGATCAAACATATTTGAAATCCAAACTGTTTGGTATGGTTCCAAGTGTATAGTGCCTTGTTCCATCACAATATGTTGTTGACTGATTAAGTCTATCCATTCGTCGGTGCCAATTAAGTTAATATCAGACAAGTTGACTTCTATCACTTCGTTACAGATGTTTGATACACAGAAAATACTCTGTTGCCTGTTTAAACTCTGTCTCCAATACCCAAAGAGTTTGCGGCCAAGTTGCAAGGTAAACTGCGTAGCATTAGGGTGAAATGCTGGCTGTGCTCGTCTAATGTGCAATAGCTGCGTGAGTTTAGTGAGGACTTGATGATGCAGTGAGTGAACGTCATCTAGCTCTTCGACTAACTTGTCATATGACCAGCGATGTCGGTTAATTGAACGATTTTGTCCTGTATTGACAACTTTGTCATAGTCGTTGGTAGTACCTAGCAGGCTATGGATATATAGCCCTGGTACGCCTTCTAAACCAAACATAATCGCATGTGCACAAATGAAACGCTCTATTTGCCATTGATCAGGACCTTCGATTGTGCCTTGCAGAGCGTCAATCAAGGCTATGTTCATTTCGTAAGGTTTTTGTTTGCCATCCTCTGTGCTACGCCATGAAACCTTACCGCCAAAAGATTGAACGCAGTTGACTAAACTATCGATTTCCTCATCAGCAAGTAAGCCTTCAGCTGGTCGTAAACCGATGCCGTCATGAGAAGCAATGAAATTAAAGTAAAAAGTACCATTTTGTGCTGGCGGCATACTCATCATCCAAGATTTCAGATAAGTACAGTCACCAGTTAATAGCGTATTGACGAGTAGGGGAGGCAACGAAAAGTTATAAATCCCATGGGCTTCATTCGCATTACCAAAATAAGTCAGGTTCTGACGGTTTGGGATATTCGTTTCGGTAATGATAATGGCATTTGGATCAACATTTTCAATTAGTGTGCGAAAGAGCCTGACTGCCTCGTGTGTTTCTTCCAGATTAATACACGGTGAGTTTTTCTTTTTCCATAAAAAGGCAATAGCATCAAGACGGAAAATGCGCGTGCCTTTATCCAGATAAAGTCGAATGATTTCTGCAAAGGCAATAAGCACGTCTGGGTTTCTAAAGTCGAAATCCACTTGGTCATGGCTGAAGGTACACCATACGTGTTTTGTGCCGTCTGCTGTTTCTGTCTCTCTGAGCAATGGCGAGGTTCTTGGCCTAACAACCATACTGGTATCATCGTCCGGCGATGCGGTGTAAAAATATTTATTCCCCGGCGCTTGATCATTAATAAATTGTTGAAACCAAGCACTTCTGGACGAACAATGATTAATCACTAAGTCGGCCATCAATCCAAAGTTCTCAGTGATTTGCTGCACATGCTCCCAACTTCCCAATCCTTGATTGACCGTTGAATAGTCGATGACCGAAAAACCGTCGTCTGAGCTGTAAGGAAAAAAGGGTAAAATATGTACGTGATTGATCGCTTTAGCACAGTATTTATCTAAAAATACTTTTAATGTCGCCAGAGGCGGATTATTGCTTGAATCAACGACATCATCGGTAGTTTCGATAACGCTGTCACCGTAGGTGATAAGCACGATATCCTCTTCCGTCCATAGGTTGGTGTGAGGTGTGATATGCCCAACGTTAGAGGAGTTTAGGCGCATTGTCGCGAGTATCTCGTCGGCAAGTGTACCGTAATCCTTGGTAAGATCGATATCAGCGTAAATCGTCTGCAGGTGCAGGATCACTTTTTCACGTAGTTGTTCAAATACAGTTTGCATGTGGTTTAGCTTCCTGTGAATTCCTTAGTGTCTTCTTCTACCGCTTGTTTAAGTGCCTTAAATACGTCAGGCTTGGCACTAACTACACGGTTCCAGCTGGGTATGAAAGGGGTTTCCATCGGATTTTCCAAGAAACTCCTACCAGCTTTCATTATGTTCAAAGCAAACATTTCGACCGCCTTTTCTTCGGCATGAATATCCAGTTTTAAGCCATTCATTAAGGCATCATTATGATACGTTTCAATAAAGTCCAAGGCTATTCGGAAGTATGTTGCTTTTATTGTTCTGAACGTTTCAGTACTAAAGGTCGTGCCCTGTGTGGCAAGCTTGCGAAATAATGCCTTGGTAATGTCGATAGACATTTTAGACAAACCGCCTTGATCGTTGTTCAAAGACAGGTCTTGATGCTTGTGATCATAAGCATCGGCGATGTCTGCCTGACATAAGCGGTTGTGAGAGTAGTTGCGATGCATCTCAGACAATACGCCTATTTCTAAACCCCAGTCACTAGGGATACGAATATCATTTAAAACATCTCGTCTAAAGGAGAATTCACCAGCTAGGGGGTACCGAAAGCTATCCATAAAGTCTAAATAATCATTGTGACCCACGGCGTGTTGTAAGGCGCGAAGAAGTGGCGTAACAAGTAGGCGAGAGACGCGGCCATTAATTTTCCCTTCGGCGACACGCGCATAATAACCTTTACAGAATTCATAGTTAAACTGCGGATTTGCTACGGGATATATTAATTTCGCTAAAAGAGAACGGTCGTAAGTGACTATGTCGCAGTCATGTAAAGCGACACTTTCTACTTTGTTAGACGCTAAAATATAACCCATGCAATACCATACGTTTCGTCCCTTACCGAGTTCTTTGGGGGCGACGCCAAGCGATTGCAGTTCTTCGTCTAACGCTTTTAGTCTTGGCCCTTCGTTCCACAAAACGCGATGGGGTTGTTGCAGCTGACCAAAAAATTCAAGCGCATGCCGATATTGATCCTCGGTGGCACGATCCAAGCCAATGACAATTTCGTTGAGATACGGTACGTCTTTAATTTGATCAATGATTGCGGGTAGCGCGTCGCCTTCTAACTCAGAGTATAAAGACGGTAAGATCAGTCCCATTGGACGATGTTTAGAAAACTTTACCAATTCATTTTCTATATCACTCACATCACGGGAATTTAAGTTGTGAAGGGTGGTAATGATGCCATTTTGATAAAAATCAGCCATTTAGTTTTCCTTTATCGTGTTGTGTATAGGGGGCACGAGTTGATCTAATGCTTCTGTCCAACCAACAGGTCCGTACCCTTTTGTCGTTATTACACGTGTTTCACGTGTGAGTTGGGGAGGTTCATGTGCAGGTGACGCTATCCTTACCGCCGTGCCTGCTACTTCCAGCATTGCGATATCATTTTTACCGTCTCCCAATGCGATGCTTGAAATGGATATGCGTTGGTGTTGTCTTTTGTATTCATTGACCAACCACAACAGGGCTTTTCCTTTGTTTGTGTCGCCGCATAGATGGACAAAGCGGCCACCGATTAATGGGGATGCACCATATTTTTTTGCTTGTTGAATAAATGCTTCTTGCCGGTCTGCACTCGATTTCCATAACACCGGCTCACCGTACTGGCGTTGTGAAGCTAAACTAGCATCTTCTTTGGATAAGCCGGTAACTTCGCATATTCTTTCTATATCCATGTCAGAAAACGCTTCAAATTCACCGTTAAAATCAGCAGCAAGTTTGCTGAGTAAGCCTGTCCAATGACTTCGTCTAGGGGCAAAAGAGACTACCCAAAAGCCAGAAGCCCATTGTGCACCTCTGGGTTTTTCGGGTAAAAAATCCTTTGGTATAATGATGGCGGCACCATTTTCGATAATAAATGCACCGGCTAAACCGATTCTCTCATTTAATTCAATGACTTCTGCTTTGGTCTTGCTTGTATTAGGGACAATAATTGCACCCATTTTTTGCAAACGATCAATAGTTGGTAGAGCGGCATCAAAGGAATATGTGTAGTGATCGAGTAGCGTGCCGTCTAAATCGGTAAAAATAAGTACTTTTTGTTCGTCTGTCTTCATAGCGTGTCGCAATTAAAAATATTCCGTTGTTCATCTAGTTCGAAGACGTAGTCGCAAGCACTCGGGAGTTGCCGCAAGTTTTCTTCCGTTATTCGTTGATAGTATTGTATAAAATTGTGTATTTCTTCATCACTCATGCCAATTTTTGTTTGCGGCACCTGTTGCTCAGAACTAGAAGAAACTGCACTGATTATGCTGCTACGCATTTTATGTTCCTGCTCTAGCCGCCATTTGTAAACACAACTAAATGAAGGGGCTTTAAGCATAATTAACTTGTCTAATCTTGCAAATATGGGCGCATAGTGCTGGCTAAGCTGGGCATTCACATATTTTCGCCAAGAAAGGTCAGTATCTTTTGTTTGTTCCAAATTATTGGGGTTGTCATTTAACGTTTTATCATCAACTGCACGACTGCCAACACACCAACCTTCTAAGATTATAATTTTATACTCTTTGTCTACTACCTTTATCCAATTTGCAGTTGGGAACAAGTCGTCTATTGATTTATCAAAACGTGGGATGGTGCAATCTTTACCCGCTTTTAAATCTTCAAGCACTTTATCAAGCAAGTCCGTATCATGAGTACCCGGCACGCCTCTGGTTGCTAACAAGGGGTTAACGCTGGTCGCTAAGGCTTCTCTTTTTGACTTTGATAAATAAAAGTCGTCAATAGAAAAGCCGATGGTGGGGATGCCAGCGACATCGTTAAAAAACGCTACCATTAGTTCGGTTACTGTGGACTTGCCTGAACCTTGCGCACCATTTACTCCGATCAATATTGGGGCGTTTGTATCAATTTGGTGCGAAGCGAGTTGTTCAAACATGGGTATGAACCATTTTTGTGCAATTGACCAGTAAGAAGGGGGAAGTTTTTGTTGTGCTAGAAAGTGTTCCTTAAGCCTTATAAGGCTTGATTCATCAGTCATTTAATACCACTCAGTAAACAAAAAAGCTTCTACATAAAGGTTATACATTTCAGAATACGTGCCAAGGTTTTATAGTATTCTATTAAGACCAACAGGGTCTAGTTACGTGCAACAAATGTAGCTCGCTTTGGCGCGGGATAGCCTTCGACCGTCTTTGAATGATCCTGAGGGTCTAAAAAATCTTCTAGTGAATGGTTGGTCATCCAAGGTGTACTGCGTTGCTCCTCAAGGGATGTGACATTACTGTCTACGAGTTCAGCATCCTTAAAACCTACTTTTGCAAGCCATACCAACATTGCCTCGGCACTTGGGATAAAGAACACGTTACGCATTTGAGCGTAGCGCTCTCCCGGCACCAATACTTGGTTTTGATCGCCGTCTATCACGAGTGTTTCGAGTACTAATTGCCCGTCTTTTACTAATTGTTGCTTTAATTGTTTCAAAAACAAGAGTGGATCTAAGCGGTGATAAAGTACGCCCATAGAAAACACCGTGTCGAAGCTCTTGGTTTCGGGTAAATCTTCGATACCGAGTGGGAGATAGTGAAGATTTAAACTTGGAAGATATTGTTTAAAGCAATGGAATTGATAAAAAAACAAAGAAGTTGGATCGACCCCAATAACTTGCGAAGCTTTTTCGCTCATCATCCTAAATAAGTGATACCCGCTACCACACCCTACGTCTAAAACGAGTTTGTTTTCTAAACTCGATATATGAGGTAATACCCGTTGCCACTTCCAATCTGAACGCCATTCTGTGTCGATGTTTACGCCAAAAAGATCAAATGGCCCTTTGCGCCAAGGCATAAAATTTTGGAGGATTTTTTGTAAACGTATTTTTTCACCATCACTTAAGTCATCGTTTGCGCCAATCTTAATTGTGTCACCTAAAGAGAAATTACTTGGGTTAATATTGGGGAGTTGGGCGAGCTGCTTGTGCCACCTTTTTTGCTCAGCATGTTGTACTTTGTTTTCCCAGTTATTCAAACATTGAGCAAAGCTATCTAGATACTTGCATAGAGGTGTGTCGAGTATGGCGCGGTAAAAATCATTTTTCCAAGTGTTGATAGACATTATTTCACCGCTATTTGACTGCTAAAAATGAAGCAAAATTAAAGTGTTGATACCAAATGGCATGGTGTGCAAAGCCAGCTTCTGACAGCCGCTGCTTATGCTTAGGCTCGTTGTCAACTATCATGACACTCTCCAAGGCGCTGCGTTTTTGACTGATTTCTAATTCAGAGTAACCATTGTCCCGTTTAAAGTCATGATGTAGATCAACTAATAGGTCTTGAATTGTGCTGTCTGTGTTGGCAATTTTTTCTGAAAGGATCAGAACGCCTCCTGGCTTTAGCGCTTGGTATATTTGGGCAATGATGTCTTGGCGTTTTTCCGGTGATATAAATTGCAACGTAAAGTTCATGATAACTATCGAACAAGACTCAAATTCGAACTGGCTAATGTCACCTTGTTTGACCTCAATTTCAGAGGCATATTTATACGCATTAATGTTTTGTTTGCAACGCTCGACCATTTCACGGGAATAGTCAATCGCATTTATTTTAAGTGCGAGTTGCGGAAATGCTCTTGCGACACTCAAACTCGCGGCACCCAATGCACATCCCAAATCATAAACAACGGCATTTTCATGAATAAATCGGCGCAATATTTTGGGTATAGTTGATACAATGTCACTGTAACCCGGTACAGAGCGGTTGATCATGTCAGGAAATACATCAACAACAGCTTGATTAAAACTAAATGGCGCTACTTTTGATTGTGGCGCAGCAAACAAGGCATCTGCTGACTCATTATTTGGCGAGTTACTCATATATTTGACTTTATATTAACTTATAATTAACTGATTACATATTAATACAAATATAGTCTTTCATACTTGTAACAATATGACTACAATAAATAGATGGGAGAGTGGCGCTACTCTTTTTGATGTTGTTGTAATATAAGTGTAAATGACGGACTTAGTAACAACGAACAATAATAATAATACTAATAATACCGCTGAAATTTAAGATATTTTTTCAGATATCACGAAATTAAGCCGTAGTAGTTAGAGGAAGCCAATAACAAATGCTTAAATTTTTAATTGCGGACGACCATCCGCTTTATAGGGAAGCCCTAAAAGCCGCACTAAAAACTGAGTTTGACAGAGTCACCTATCTTGAGTCAGATTCGTTTAATTCCACAATAAATGTAATACGCAATAATAGGCGCCTTAATCTTTTGCTGTTAGATTTAAATATGCCGGGTTGTGATAATTTTTATGGCTTATTGAGGATCAAACAAACATACCCAGACTTACCTATTGCCGTAGTGTCGGCGACGGATTCAATTGACGTGATATCTCAAGTGCTTGAGTTTGGGGCAGATGCTTTTATTCCAAAAACTACGCCTACATCAGATTTAATCGTTGCGCTGAAAACAGTGCTAGATGGGGATAAGTGGTTACCTGCGCACATAGAAAAAGAGCTAGTAGAGGTCAACTCCGATACTTTAGAAATAGCACATCAGGTAAAAGAACTCACTCCAAAACAGTTCCAAGTACTCAGATTTATTAAACAAGGTTTGATGAATAAGCACATCGCGGATGAACTGAACGTGACCGAAGCAACGGTTAAAGCGCATATTAGTATGATATTTAAGCGTTTAAATGTTAAGTCTCGCACACAAATATTAGTCGCTATCGAAAAACTACAACTCGACTAAACCCATGTTGCCTTTGCTTGATTTACATAGGCACTTGGATGGCAATATTCGCCCTTCTACCATCTTAGATATTGCGAGCAAGAAAGGACTGCCGCTCGCACGGCATTCATTGCAGACCTTACAAGACCTTATCTTTATTAAAGATAAAACCTCAGATTTATTAGCGTTTTTGCAAAAACTCGATTACGGGGTGTCTATCCTTACTTCAGCAGAAGATTGCTATCGGGTGGCCTACGAAAACGTAGAAGATGCGTATAACGAAGGTTTGGCTTATGTTGAACTTCGTTTTTCGCCCTATTACATGGCGATCAGCCACCAACTAGCCATGCATGAGGTAATAGATGCCGTGATAAGCGGCGTTGCGGCAGGAGAGCGGGATTTTTCAATCAAAGCCAATTTAATTGGGATCTTGAGTCGTTCGTTTGGCGCTACAAACTGTATGAATGAGTTAGAGGCAATACTGTCCCGAAAAAACAATTTTGTTGCTGTAGATTTAGCCGGAGACGAAAAAGCGTTTCCAGCGAAGTTATTCGCGTCACATTTTGAACGAGTACGTGATGCTGGCCTAGCCGCCACTGTGCATGCTGGAGAAGCAGATGGTGCTCAAAGTATATGGGATGCGATTAAATATCTAGGGGCATCTCGAATTGGCCATGGTGTGGCAGCGATTGATGACGATGCTTTAATGGGCTATTTGGCAGAACATAAAATTGGTATCGAGGCATGCTTAACCTCAAACTATCAAACAGGTGCGTGGTCTGATTTACCGAGTCACCCACTTAGGACCTTTTTAGCAAAAGGTATTCCCGTCAGTTTGCATACGGATGATCCTGGGGTGTCGAACATTACACTGCGCGATGAATTTAAATTGGCTCAAAGTTTATTTAATCTAAGCTGCGCTGAAGTCGAACAGTTAAAATTAAACGCCATTGAACAAGCTTTTTTGTCAGATGGGGATAAACAAGACTTGCTCAAAGGAGTCTAGACTCTTAGCAACATTCATAATTAGTTTGACACTTTCTTTTTTCTCGCGCGTGTGGTCTTAGCTTTGGTGCTGGAAGCGGATACTAGTTCTTTAGGGTCAAAGTCATCCACATTTATGGTTCGCAATCTTCCAGCTTCCGCGTTTCTAAAAATTGTTGCTTCTTCTTCGCTTATCAAGTTCGCCGCTAGGGCTTTGTCAGCAAGTTGATCTAACTGCGTCATTTGACGTTTTTCACCCAAGCTTTTACATACTCGATCAAATATAGGCTCTGCAGCAATCATGTTTTTAAGCGTGTCTTCCAAATCACCAAACAAGTTACCCAAATATTGCCCGTAACCCAGCCTATCTCTTGCACTGGAGGGAGTTTGAAGAATACTTGCGACCTTGTGTTCAATGTCGTCAGAAGGCTTATCGAAGCGCTTCCCAAAGGGCATAACAACACAACGCAAATACAGGGCAATCGGTGTTGAAGGAAAGTTGCGAATAAAATCGTCTATCGCTACCTCAATTTTATGCAAGCTATCGCGTAGTGCCCAATGGACAAAGGGCAAGTCCTCATGCAGTCGTCCTTGCTCATCGTATTTTTTCAATGTGGCACTAGCTAAATATAAGTGACTTAACACATCTCCTAATCGTGCTGATAAACGCTCTTTGCGCTTTAAATTTCCGCCGAGTACGCCCATGGATATGTCAGTGAGTAATGCCAAGTTGGCAGAAAAACCTTGTAAGGCTTGATAATATCTGGCTGTGTCGTCTCTAAAAGGAGTTCGGCTAAAGTAGCCGCTAGTTAACGAGAACCACAGGGAACGTACGGTATTGCTGAAAGCAAAACCGATATGAGCAAACACAGCTTTGTCAAAGGCATCGAGTTGTTGGGCTTCATTACTGATGTTTGCCGCCTTCATTTCTTCCAAAACGAAAGGATGACAACGCATCGCACCTTGTCCAAAAATCATCATATTCCGTGTCAGTATATTTGCACCTTCAACAGTGATAGAAATAGGGGTGCCCTGATACGCACGGCCTAAGTAATTACTGGGGCCTAAACAGATGCCTTTTCCCCCATGCACATCCATTGCATCATTGACACACTCACGCATTTTCTCCGTAAGGTGGTACTTGCATATTGCGCTGATAACAGAAGGTTTTTCGCCTAGGTCAACGCCTGCGGTTGACAGCGCAGTGACCGCATCCATCATGTAGGCATTCCCACCGATACGAGCGAGCATTTCTTCCACACCTTCCATTTGTCCGATAGGTAGTCTAAATTGTCGCCTAATCCGCGCATAGGCACCAGTCGCAAGCGCGATTTGTTTCACACCGCCAGCAGCAGAGGAGGGAAGTGTGATGCATCGGCCAACGGACAAACATTCCATTAACATTCGCCAGCCTTTGCCTGCCATTTTTTCGCCGCCGATGATAAAGCTCAAAGGTACGAATATGTTTTCACCACGCAGTGGACCATTGTGAAAGGGGGTGTTCATCGGGAAATGTCGGCGACCAATTTCCAAGCCCTCTGTGTCTCTGGGGATCAGCGCACAAGTTATACCTAAATCAGATTGTTTCCCCAATAAACCATCGGGATCTAGAAGTTTAAAGGCCAAGCCAATTACCGTCGCAACCGGTGCGAGCGTAATATAGCGCTTATTAAAGGTCAGCGACATGCCGAGCACTTCTTTACCTTGATAGGTGCCTTTGCACACAATGCCTTGATCGGGTATGGCTCCCGCATCAGAGCCAGCTTCTGGACTCGTCAAGGCAAAACAGGGGATTTCTTCTCCTGCGGCAAGGCGAGGTAAGTAGTAGTCTTGTTGCTCTTTTGTACCATAATGTTGTAGCAGCTCGCCTGGTCCGAGCGAATTTGGCACACCGACGGTGCTAGAGAGTACTGCACTGGTTCCTGCCAATTTTTGTAATACGCATCGTTGTGCATAGGCGGAATACTGTAAGCCACCATATTTTTTGTCTATTATCATGGCAAAAAAGCGGTGTTCTTTGAGAAAAGCCCAAATCTCATCAGGCAAGTCGGCGTCTACATGGTTAATTTGCCATTCGTTCACCATTGCACAGACTTGCTCGCATGGACCATCCAAAAATGCTTGCTCATCTGCACTCAAGCGTGGTTTAGAAATGTTATGTAGCTTTTGCCAATCTGGTTTACCGCTGAAGAGTTCTCCATCCCACCAAACGGTGCCTGCGTCTATTGCCTCTTGCTCGGTGCTCGACATTTCTGGAGAGACGCGTTTATAAAACGCGAGAAGTTTTTTACTAAGTACATCTTTTCTAATTGGTTCGTACGCTAAGGGGACAGCGATGGCCAAAAACAAGAGCCATGAAAAAAAGCCCAAACTGCCAAAGACACTTGCAAAAAACAGGGTAATGCCAACAGTGGCAATGCCGCTTTGTAACGAAAACTGCTTGTAACTTACAACGCCGAGTGATGCTAAGACAAGTATGAACCAGATAGTATCGGACATAATTTCCTCAAAGGTCAGACCACATTACTAAGAGCCTAAGCTATATCCATTACTACAAAATTGCAAGTGATTTAAAAAATGTCAGCGGGATCTAGACACGTTTGTCGACAACTAACACTAGACTGCGTACAGCGGAGGGAATGGCTATTTGCGTAGCAGCTGGAAGCCAAACCATCCTGCACATGCTACGATACTGCTCAAGAAGATCCCCCAAGACCAATCAACAAGCATAATCGTAAGGGAAAACCCTTCAATAATACTGTATGCGGTCAAGTTGTAAGCGCCGTAACTGGCTGCGCCAAGTAGGGCACCGTCAATTGCGGCATAAAACCAAGGTTTTTCTCTATTAGGGACAATGCACAAAATGAATATGATGCAAGAATACATTAAATAGAATACGAGCCATGGCCACATTACGAACTGCTCACGCAGTAGGCTCTGCATTTCATCTTTGTATAAGTTTTTGGCTAAGTAGCCTAACCACACGGCATCGAATAATCCAAAGATCAAAAGTATACAAACTAGGGCAATTAAAATGTGAGTAAAAAAGGTTTGAATATTTTCAAGCATGTCTTATTAGGCTTTTTGTATACATATCATTGTTCGAAACTGGATAGCCTCATATCGCCTTGCTCTTTGTCTTCCTTAAATTGCTGTAAGCGCACTAATGCCCAGTTCAATGAGGGGGCATACCAAGCAAAGGTTTTTCGTTTGTTTGTTTCGCGGTTAATTTTAACTTTAAAGGCTTCAAGCTCACCATAGGGGAGAGATAAGGTTTCTTTTTTTAGCTTTTCGATAGTGTAACGACGTTTTTCACCTCTAGAGTTAATAAAGTCATAGGTAATAAGTGTTGAATCGTTGGCTAGTTTGTTTGACAAATCAATGCGAAACAGCTGATTGTCCAACTCATTATGCCAGCGATATTTTACTTCTTCGTTAACTTTAATTTGCCTTTCGTCATTTTTGAACTCAACAAACAAGTGTTTATTTCTACCTGTTCCTTTTCTTACGTATTCATATGTAATGGGAACAAAGCCTTGAGGAGTGATACTAAAAACGCTGGTTTCATAACGTTTGTCAGAAAGGAAAAACTTGGATACTTTGGAGTGGTAATTTAACTTAAAGGTATTGTCGGGTAAACGTTCGAGTTGTAACGAGGCTGAGCCGACTTCATCGTTATCATGATAGGCGGTAAACTCAGATGAAAAAGGCTTTAGCACATAATTTTGCGCGTCGGCAGAACTGATGATCCCCATCAGACAAATGAGGCTCGCGAGTCCTCGGTATAGCTGTTTAGACGAGATGCTCATTGTAGAGTATTCCATTTCTGCTAAGTGTCTTGCCATCCAAGATAAGCTTATCTTTGGCGGTAGTTAAACGACCATCACAATACCATGCAATTGCCAACGGGTATATCTCCCATTCTTTTTCAGCCACCTTGGTAGCCAAGGTATCGGGTGTATCGTCTTTAGCAATGTTAACTTGAGCTTGTATGACAACCGGTCCGCCGTCTAGTTCACCCGTCACAAAATGAACACTTGCGCCATGTATTGTGTCTTTGTTTTCTATTGCGCGTTTGTGTGTATTTAAGCCAGGGTAAAGAGGAAGCAATGAGGGATGAATATTCAGCATTTTCCCCTCATAATGCTTGACGAATTGACTGCTCAATATCCGCATAAACCCAGCCAATACAACTAAATCAGGCTGATACTCATCGATTTGTTTACGTAAAGTTTCATCAAACGCTTCTCTACTTTCAAACAACTCGTGGTCAATACATATAGCATCAATGTTGGCTGCTTTCGCACGGTTTAAGGCATATGCTGACGGTCTATTTGAAATGACAGCACATACTTTCGCGTTAATTTTGCTTTGATGACAACTTTCAATAATCGCTTGTGCATTTGTTCCGTTGCCTGATACCAAAATTACAATGTTTTTTGCGGGCATTAGGCAATAATTACCGATTCATCCGTGGTTTTTTCGTCTATTTCTCCGATGATCCACGCGTTTTCACTCAGCTCGTTTAGCAAGGCTACACAGGATTCTGCTTCATTGTCTTCAACCACCAATATTAGCCCAACACCGCAGTTGAAAGTACGATACATTTCATGTGTGCTCACGTTGCCGGCTTGTTGTAAAGTTGAAAATATTGCAGGCCATTGCCATGAATTTTCATTTATTTTTGCGCTCAAGTTACTAGGTAACACTCTAGGTATGTTTTCCCAGAAACCGCCACCCGTGATGTGAGATATCGCGTTGACTTTGTGTTTTTCTAGCAAGCTCAAGATGTTTTTAACGTATATTCGTGTTGGTTCTAGTAGGTGATCTTTAATAGCCTTGCCTTCTAGCAAGTCATCAGTATCTATATTACTCACTTCTAGTATTTTTCTTATTAACGAGTAACCATTCGAGTGCGGACCTGAAGATGCAAGTGCAATAATCTTGTTACCTGCACGTACTTTACTTCCATCGATGACATCATCGGCTTCTACTACACCAACGCAAAACCCAGCAACATCATAGTCATCATTGTGATACATACCGGGCATTTCTGCAGTTTCACCGCCGATTAAGGCGCAGCCCGATAACTCGCAACCTTTGCCGATGCCGCTGACGACTTCCACTGCCGTATCTACATTTAATTTGCCTGTTGCATAATAATCTAAAAAGAACAGTGGCTCTGCCCCTTGAACGATAAGGTCGTTCACGCACATGGCCACCAAATCTATACCAATGCCGCTGTGCTGTTTGAGATCCATAGCCAAGCGCAGTTTAGTGCCCACCCCGTCAGTACCTGAGACTAACAAGGGATTTTTATATTTAGTTGGCAAAGAACACAATGCGCCAAATCCACCTAAGCCGCCTTTTACTTCAGGGCGATGTGTGCGTTTGGTTACCGTTTTTATGCGTTCTACTAATTGATTCCCCGCGTCAATATCTACGCCTGCGTCTTTGTAACTTAATGACGGTTTATTTTCTGCCACTGAAACTTCCTCTGAAAAAAATGCGCGGGGATTTTAACAGTTAGCTGCTAAAAATTGTATTAAAACTTGTAGGGAGCTTGAATCTTTGCTGTATAATGCAGTCGAAAAATGAAAGAAATAAAGGTCGCTTTATCAGGTATGAAGTATGGATTGCTTTTACTCTTAACAATATTTATCGCCTGCATTGCAAAGGCGTCGGCAGAGCAGTCTGTCAATATTGGCCGTGTTACGGTACAAAATCAAACCGTAAATGCACAAAAGCAAGCCGGTAAACAAGCTTTATCACAGGTATTTGTGAAAACCAGTGGTGATCTAAGCATCACAGAAAACGAGGTGGTAAAACGCGCTATCACTAATTTCGAACAATATCTGGTGTCTAGTCGCTTTTATCAAAAAAATGAAAACCTAGTGTTTGAAGCGGTTTTTAATCATCAAAAAGTGATTAACTTACTCAAGGCTTCAGATTTGCCCGTGTGGGCGTCTATTCGGCCGAGTGCCATCATTTGGTTGGCAGAAAAAGAAAACATGCGGATTGACCAAATCGCACAAAATAATCATCCAGAAATAAATAAACACATCGATGATGTGGCTTATATGCGCGGTTTATCAATCATCACGCCCGTAGGTGATCTCACTGACAGTATGGCGGTATCAGCAGAGGATGTGTGGTACCAAAAAATTCTCAAATTACAATCGCATTCAATTCGCTATAACACGGATTATTTGATTAATGCGGCAATTAGTCCCTATTTGGACATAGATGCTGAATTGGATGCCATTGATCGTCTGCTTCAGCAAGACCAAGCACCTGAAGAATTAGATGCGACAACAGAACTTAACGCTGAAATAGGGGATGGTGCAGACTCAGCGGGTTCTTTTTCAGATAAACAAGATGGCTTAGCTGTAGATGGATTTTTGTCGGAAACAGAAGATCCTGTTGAAGAGTTTGTACCAGAACTTCTGCCAAAAATTACGCCAGAAATCGTACCGGAAGGCACTACACACAAACTGGATTTTATTATTGCCAAGGGTGATGACATGGATATAGGCAGGCTTTATGGGAAATCCTCAGAAGAGCTGGTCACGCAACTTATTCACTATTTTGCTGATAAATTGGCTCTACAGTTTGCCAGTCGTGACTTTAATCAAAACAGCATGAGCGAAGTTAATTTAGTGATTGATAATGTGTCAAGTATCGTCGACTACATGGCTATTACCCGTTTGTTAGAGAATTTACCGGTAACGGGAGGGGTAGTGTTACGCAAACAAAATAAAGGCGTCGCCACGTTTTCAGTTGATTTAAACACTACACCTTTGAAGCTAATTGAAATTCTTAAGTTTGATGGCAGATTAAAACAGGTGGCTGAAAACCCGCTAATAGAAGACGTACTCGAATTGCGTTGGGAAGCCAATTAGTGCAGCTAGTATTACCGGTCTCACAAGTCTCTGAAAAAAGCTTTGATAATCTAGTAATGGGTCAAAATGCATTGCTTGTTCATCAACTTCATCAAGCTGTAGATGCCTTGGTTGATTCAAAGCAAACGAAAATAATTTTTGTTCATGGTAATAGTGGCGTGGGTAAAACGCATTTAAGCTTGGCAATCAGTGAACTTTGTCATCAGCAGAATATAAGTGCCCGCTATTTGGATATGGATATGTTAGTGACTCTTCCCGTGGGCGTACTAGATGACGTCAGCGTCAATCAATGTATTTGTTTTGATAATATTCACAGCTTAAGCCAATCTGCTGATTGGCAGCGAATGGTATTCGATATTATTAATCAATGTATTGAAAAAGCACCGCGATGTTTAGTGTTTACCTCTAAGCACTCGGTAAATCAGCTGGATCTATCGCTACCAGACTTGGCGTCTAGGTTGACTTGGGGGCTCACGTTTAAGATGTTAGAACTCTCTGATGCGGACAAAGCCAAGGCAATGCAGAGTTTAGCCCGTGAAAAAGGAATGGAAGCCTCAGAAGAGGTGATTGAGTTTATTTTAAAGCGCAGCAATCGCAGTATGCATGAAATTGAGAAAACCATCGAATGTTTGGATAGAGCCTCTCTTTTGCATCAACGAAAGCTAACGATCCCTTTTGTTAAAGAGACCTTAGCTCTCTGATAGTTACAGCGCACTGTAAATAAGCAGCCCCTCAACTCAGTTCATGTGGTGAGGACGTCTTGTATCCAATTCCATCCGTCGATGCTTTTCGGCTTTAGACATTTTGTTTACCTCCTGTACGCTATTCCCAGTTTGGCTCAGATCAACGGCATCAAACCACGATACCCCAGAGGGCAGTGTTTGTTCCTCGGGGAGTTGCTGAATCAGTGCACGGACATTAACTAATTCTGGGTAAACACGAGATACCGCAAACTCTACTCTATCCGCGAGTGCAGGATCACTGACTCGATTTCTCTGTCCCCACGTAATTAAACGTTGGTCATTATCCACATCACTCAAAATCGCAACATCGGCCCCAGCACCTAATCTGTGTAACATGATAAATCGTTCAAATAAAGTCGCGTAATCTTCTCGTGTTGTGAAAAATGAATAATACGAGGGAGAAATATCGGGTTCGAAAAACGAGGCAACGTCTTCTGCCGTGTAGGCTTTTTGTGTTGCTGTTGCATCTTCTCCCCCAAAGCTAACTTGCGCTAAGGCGTGCATTTCATCCGATCGCAAAGGAAAATTATTATTTAGGACGTCTGAATTTGTGCCATTCCCTCGAAAATATGCAAGGGGGGTGGTATTGTCGTTAATGTTCTGCCATGCAGTGGGTGGGAAAAAATCATTCGCGTGCGCAAGTTCGTGATACATCAGCCATGATATTTCCGCTTCGACATCTTCGAAGCTTCTCGTTTGTCGCAAATCCTTGTTTCCGTAAAATGTCGCTGGGTAATAGTCGTTATTCTTAACATAGCGCCATGGAAATAAAAACTGTAGTTCATTCCCGAAATTACTTCGAAAATCTGGTTGATCATTTAAGGTGTCACGCTCAGAGGGTGTCATCCAAAAATTGTTTGCATCCAGATAAATAGCACCCGTCGCCGCCCAGTAAAATGACGGCCTAACTTCATATGAAATGACAATTGCGGTTACACCTCTCAGTAAGTTAAGCATGTCGGGACCCGCTACTGAGTCTTGCAAATATTGTCTAAAGCGATCACCCATCCATTGATGAGAAACCAGCGTTCGTTCAAGAATATCGTTTATATCTGGGTTAGGCGTAACCATACCAATAAGCGGTAATGTTGCAAATGAGCAGTTAGGTGGATTGGGGATTCGATTCCCATATACACAGCTTTCAATGGCGGTTTTGTAGGGACTAGATGGCAAATAAGCATGCATATCTTCGGTTATGACATCATCATTGTTTCCAAAAAATAATCCATCACGATTGATATCGACGTTCTGAACAAGTACGAATACCTCTTCACTGTACGTATTGCCTGTCTCAAGGGTGACTTGCGCACGGAGTTCGAGAAGCTCGTCTTTGCTTACCTCCGGTGCATTAAAAAATAAAAACTGCCCTTGTTCTGTCAATTCAGCAATTTCTACGCCTGCCGTTTGTTCCCAAGAGATCGCGCTCACATTGCGACCGCTACGATTATTTATGTGCAAGCTTACCTTAGCCATTTCTGCTGCGGTATGATCAAGCATGATAGATATTTCTGCACGCTCACTCACTGTAAAACTTGTTTCTATATTTTGACGCTCTCCGTTACTTTTGGTAATTGTCGCACCAATTGTGTAATTGCCGCTTGTGTCGGGCGTGATCCCGATACTCTGGGAGTTGGCTGCGAGTATCGGCAAAGGGGGACCGTCAATTTGTGTCCAACTCACGTCAAATGCTTCGTCATTTTCGTGGATCAAGGCAAAGCCAATCGTTTCACCTGCGCGTGCTTCAGTTTTACCGTAAAAGCGCATGTCATCTTGAATAAACAGGGGGGTTACATCATTTTGACTGACTGGAGGCGATGAAATGGGGGGATTAAGGTTCCCCGAATTTGATGAATCAGACGTCCCTCCGCCACAAGAAAAAAGTGAAAAAATAGATGCTATATAGATGAAGTGTTTATTCATATCAAATATCCTTGGTTTCGAATCGTTCCTTTTCTTCTTTCATGACGACACTGAGCTTTTTTAAGCCTGTACCCAACTCTTGTCCCCGCAATCGCGCAAACACACTGCAGCCAACAAACATACCTGTTGCTAATACTAATTCAAATGCTGCATGCCAGATAAATTGAGGTTCTGCATATATGACCGTGATTCCATGCAAA
Source organism: Agaribacter flavus (assembly GCF_042646125.1). NCBI lineage: Bacteria > Pseudomonadati > Pseudomonadota > Gammaproteobacteria > Alteromonadales > Alteromonadaceae > Agaribacter > Agaribacter flavus. The sequence continues at coordinate 299,286 of NZ_JBHRSW010000014.1, read as the reverse complement.
ACATACAGTAGAATGATGAAACATGCCCAAGCATGGGTGTAAGGTTTAGCTGACAACATCCCTGGTAGTGGTAGAAGTAGGGGAGCAATGTATATAAGTATTTTAAAGACAAGGCTATATTGTTCTGTTGTGCCTAATAGTAGATACCAAATACTCATCCATGCAATGAGCAGTAGATGACAACTCAATGCGAGAATTCGATAGCGCTTTACTTTTGATGACATCGCCTTCAACTCAGTTCTCCTGCGTTTTTGTAGCAACTAGCCGCTAACCCTAAGCGTTTACCCATTGCCAGCGACAGCGAGTGTTCGTCTTCGCTAAGTGTTTGTTCTGGCTGATGCTTTTGTTCGACATGAGTTACGCCATAAGGCGTGCCACCGCTTTTTGTGTCATGCAAGCTGGGTTCACTGTAGGGTAAGCCCAACAGCATCATACCGTGGTGAAACAGGGGAAGCATCATTGACAGTAAGGTTGACTCTTGCCCTCCATGCAGTGACGAAGAGCTACAAAATACACATGCAGGTTTGTCTACCAAGCTTCCTTTTAACCACAGGTCACTGGTACTATCCCAAAAGTGCTTCATCGCGCCAGCCATGTTGCCAAAGTGGGTCGGACTGCCCACGGCTAAGCCATCGCAATTCAGCAAATCCTGCTTTGATACATAAGGATAACCGTGAGCAGGAATCGAAGATTGACCTTGTTCAAGGTTATTTGAAACTGGCGGTACAGTCCTGATCACGGCCTCCACACCTGCTTGCTCTGCACCTCGCGCGATTGTCTCTGCCAGCGATTGAGTAGCACCGTGTTTACTGTAATAAAGGACTAAAATACTTGTTTTATTCATTCTATTAAGGTCAACACTTCTTCTGGTGGTCGCCCGATTACTGCTTTATCATTGACCAATAGTATCGGTCTTTCTAGCAATTTTGGATAAGCGACAATTGCGGCTAAGACATCTTGTGTGCTGGATGTGTTGCTCAAACCCGCTTGTTTAAATTCAGGCTCTTTCGGGCGAATCATTTTATACACATCATCGATTGATAGCGCCTCAAACAGCGATACAAGTTCTGTTTTCGTAAGCGGTGTCTTTAAATATTCTATTACGTTTATTTCAAGCCCGCGATCATGCAGAATCTGCAAAGCTTGACGGCTTTTAGAGCATCTAGGGTTGTGAAATAAAGTATGATTAGGCATTATTTTCTCCAAGTTCATATTTGAACACGCGGTGCTAAAGCTGGCATCATCGGCAAACGAATCGTTTTGTTAACATGTAGCCCTCTAGCGCACCATTTAAAAAGTAATATGGTCTCTTAACTAGGTATCAGCATTTTGTATAGCGATAAACTTTTCAATACGCTCCGGTTTAAGGCTTTGTATATTGTTGCCGCTATTGCGTCGATATTGTTTGGTGCGTATTTTTACAAAACAAACCAGTACGATTTTAAAACGCTGGACGACCAAAAATTTTCGCTCGCTAGTCTAAAAGGTGACTATGTGCTTATCAACTACTTTGCTGAGTGGTGTGCCCCATGTTTGAGGGAAATACCTGAGTTATCGGCTTTTAATCGCATTAAGGGCGACAATGTAAAATTGTTTGCTATGAGTTATGACCAGCTTTCACGTGATAAGTTACAAGAATTAAAAAATAAATATGAAATGGACTTCCCCTTGATCACTGATATAAAAACAAGTTTGCCTTTTGAGGCTCCCAAATATTTACCTGCTACTTTTGTAATTAACCCAGATGGTTCCGTAGCTGGGCAACTACTGGGTGAACAAACAGTCGAGAGTCTTCTAGAGGTGACGCCTTAAGCGTTTGCTCTTTGCTTATAAACTCAGGCGCTGCATCATTTCTTGAGATTTCCGAATTTGCTCAATCCTGCCTTTGATTCGTTGTTTTTCAATATTGTCTGTTCCGGCAAAATTGTATGCAAATTGCAATTCGTCTATCGCCAAAGAGTAAGCTGAAATCAGCGCATAAATTTCGGCCTGTGTTTGATGCGCTTCTTTTTTGTTTTGCGTGCGCTGATAAGCATCTTGTAGTAGTTGATAAGACAATAAATCTTGATTATCGACGAGTAATAAATCTCGCAAGATTTGAATACTTGTCCCGTAATTTTCAGAAAACATATGTGCATTCGCAAGATTGAGTGCCAACACTCTGTTTTTGGGTTTTAATTGCCAAATAGGAGTAAGTAAGTTGATGGCACTGCTGTATTTTTCTTGTTTGATATACACATCCGTTAGTAAGTCTAAATAGAACAGGTTTTCTTTGTCGTCAAGGAGCAAGTCTAGGACAATCTTCTCGGCTTCTTGATAGTTTTCTTGCTCAAAATAAGCAATGGCGAGACCATACTTTGATGCACGATGAATCGCATCGTTACTTGAAACGGTACTCAAATGCGCCGCTCGAGTTTGTGATACCGCGCGTTGATAGTATTCGAATGCGCGTTGAGGAGTGAGCATGTATCTTGCGTTAATACGCGCCTGCGCCAAATGGAAACTAAGACTGGGGGGTAAACGACGTTCACCGTATGTACGCGCGCGAGTAATTGTTTCGGCAACACGCTCTTGAGGAAGAGGGTGGGTACGTAAAAATGCCAGTTGCGTAGATTGCCCTCGAGCTTGTTCAGCTAGACGAGAGAAAAACGCGGGTGCACCCGCAGGATCGAAGCCCGCTCGGTACAAGATATTTATCCCTATGTTATCCGCTTCTTGCTCATTATTTCGGGTAAAATTAATCTGTGCTTGCTGGTTGCCTGCAACACTCGCAGAAAGCGCCGCCAATCCAGCCTGTGGGTCGGCAAGCGCGACGAGTATACTGCCCAACATACTTGCCAATTGCAATGGACTGTTGCGCTGTTGCGCCTGAACACGACGAGCTAAGTGACGTTGGGTAACGTGAGCTATTTCGTGAGCAACTACCGAGGCTAGTTCACTCTCTGTTTGTGCCCGAGATATCAAACCAGAATGCATACCAACATGGCCACCGTAAAAGGCAAACGCGTTGAGGACAGGGTTGTTTATAATAAAAAACTTGAATGGGAATTTTGTATTGTCAGCATGAATAACAAGGCGATTTCCTAAGTCCTGAATGTATTCTTGCAAAACAGGATCATTCACTAATGGGGCTTGACCACGTAATTGCTTCATGATCGCATCGCCTAAAATTTTTTCTTTTTCTATCGTTAAAGCATCCGAGGCAACCACCCCAATTTCAGGTAATTGATTTCTATTTTCTGTGGGCGTTTGTGCGTTTATTGAGGCTGATACAAAAGCCAATACAAACCCTAAATATGTGTATTTTTTTATTGCAGTTCTCAAGATTTCAACTTTCAATTTGTGTATAGCTTATTTATTTTTTCGTTTAACTAATAGACCGCGGTTGTTCCGTGTTAGTTTCATATATATCATTAGCAAATACAAACCAATTTCTAGGAGTTGAGTTTTCGTGTCTAAACCACGGTTGGATTAAACTTAGATCTTTCCTTCCTCTTTTGTTGCAGAATTTCTTTTTCATGGATGAAAAATCTGCGCGTCTATGGACATACTCGCTGCAGATTGCGATAAAAGGGAAAGCTCAAGCTCAATCCCATCGTTGTATGGTTACATGTAAGCTATGTTCACTAGGAAATGGTCAACAGGTTCTCATATTTACCGCCAAGAATAATTTAAAACACAAAGGATGATTAATGCTCAAAGTCGTAGGTAATTGGTATCAACGAAAGTTTTCAGATCCAAATGCGTTAATGTTGTTACTCTTAATTATCATTTCTGCGCTTGTGTTATATGCACTGGGCGGTATTCTCATGCCTGTCTTGGTGGCAATAGTCATTGCGTACCTTCTCGATGTACCAGTAAGCAAGCTTGAAACGTATGGGGTAGGGCGAGGCTTAGCCACGTCTTTTGTACTAATTGTATTTTTCTTTATTTGCTTTATCGCAGCGGTGAGTTTACTACCGATTATATCTAAGCAAAGTGTGAACTTGATGAAAGAAGTGCCGAATATCTGGCAATCTGCACAGGATTGGCTTGCTGCACTGCCTGAGAAATATCCTAACACCATCGAGGTTTCTTATATTAAAAGTATGATGTCTGGTGTAAATGAAAAAATACTAGAGTTTGGTGAAACGGTCGTTTCTCTCTCTGTCAGTTCTTTGGGCACATTAGCGGCGATATTGATATATATGATACTTGTTCCATTAATGGTGTTTTTTATGATCAAGGACAAGAGTATTTTTGTTGCAAGTTTTAGCCTTATTTTACCGAGAGAACGCCGCTTGATCACACAAGTGGGAGAAGAAATGAACACGCAGATTGCCAATTATATAAGAGGAAAGGTGATCGAAATAATAATAGTCGGTGCTGTGAGCAGTATTGCCTTTAGCTTATTGCAACTTAAGTTTGCGATACTACTTGGTGTACTTGTTGGGTTTTCGGTATTGATACCCTACATTGGTGCGGCTGTGGTGACCATTCCAGTGGCTGTTGTTGGGCTTTTCCAGTTTGGTATGACAGCTGAGTTTGGCTGGTTAATGTTTGTCTATCTGGTTATTCAAGCCTTGGACGGGAACTTGTTAGTGCCGCTACTGTTTTCTGAAGCGGTGAGCTTACACCCCTTGTATATTATCGTTGCGGTATTACTGTTTGGGGGTTTGTGGGGTTTTTGGGGAGTATTCTTTGCTATCCCTTTGGCAACTTTGGTCAAAGCCTTGATTACTGCTTGGTCTCCCAACGTCGCACACAAAGTTTCAGAGGCGTAAAATATTACGTCCTCTTTCGGCTTATTGCTGAAAGAGGATATGCTTTGAAGTAGTATTCGTACTTTGTTGACACTTCATTAGCTTGTAACAGCTAAATGACCTGAACTCGGAATGGGCAAATTACAATGCATCTAAAACAACTTGGTGGTGATCTTTGGTTTTAAACTTGTCAAACACCTGCTCGATTTTTCCGTTCTCGTCAATTAAAAAGCTTATGCGGTGAATACCATCGTACTCTTTACCCATGAACTTTTTCAGTCCCCACACGCCAAAAGCGTCAGCGACAGCATGATCTTCGTCGGACAATAAATCAAAATTTAGGAATTCTTTTTCTACAAATTTTGTGAGCCTTTTAACAGGATCTGGACTCAAGCCCAATACAACGGTGTTTTTATCAGCTAAATCTTGCTGAATATCCCGTAAACCTTTTGCTTGAACCGTGCACCCCGGTGTCATTGCTTTTGGGTAAAAGTATAGCAGTACTTTTTTACCCAAAAAATCAGATAAGCTTAGCGTTTGATTGTCTTGGTTTTGTAGGGAAAACTCGGGTGCTTTATCACCTATTTTTAGTGTGTTCATCACTGTCCTTCTTGAGAATTTCATTATTTTTAGTTTTGACGTATTGCTCTTTGTTTAAAAGGTTAACAGACCCTAATAACTCTAATATTTAGACCAACACATCACTGATACAATGGGTATGGAATAAGTGCATAACAAGATCAATTTTCATCGCCTGTTTTCAAGCCCGAACAAAACTTGCACAATAGAATCAATAATTGTCGAAATAGCCATTAGATATTTCAATATGTTATCGCCAATATTGCGTGTTTGCGCTTGTTTTTGTGGATTGACATCACTACTATTGCCTCTTGAATTTTTGGGGGCTTGAATGTTTAAAGGAAGTTATGTCGCGTTAGTTACGCCGATGTTATCAGATGGCAGTGTAGACTACCCTAGTTTACAAAACTTGGTAGAAATGCACATTGAGAAGGGGACTCACGGCATCGTTGCAGTGGGTACGACCGGAGAATCGGCTACGTTGCCAACGCCTGAACACATCGAAGTGGTAAAACGTATAGTTGACTACGCCTCTGGCGCTATTCCCATTATTGCTGGCAATGGGGCAAACTCTACCGAAGAAGCGATCATTTTATCCGAAGGGACTAAAGACTTGGGCATTGCAGGCTTTTTGAGTGTTGTGCCATATTATAACAAACCCCAACCCAGAGGCATTGTTGCGCATTTCAACGCTATTGCTAGTGCGACTGACTTGCCTGTTTTGTTATACAACGTGCCGTCTAGAACAGTGACCGATATGGGGACGGCAACCGTTGCTGAGATAGCCAAACATCCAAATGTTGTTGGTCTCAAAGACGCAACCGGCGATATGTCTCGCCTTAAAGAGGCACGTGAGATATTGGATAAAGACTTCCTGATTTTGAGTGGTGATGACTCAACAGGTTGCGAATTTATGTGCCTAGGTGGAGATGGCGTTATTTCTGTGACGGCAAACATTGTACCTGATAAAATGGCGAAAATGTGTGAGGCCGCCCTGTCGGGGGACTATACAAGTGCACGTAAAATTGACGCGCCCCTGCAAGATTTACATGAGCAATTGTTCATTGAATCTAATCCGGTCATCCCTAAATGGGCCTTATACAAAATGGGACTTCTCAATAGCCCTGAACTCAGATTACCGATGGTTACACCTGAACTAAACAGTCAGAAAGTAATCCAAGAACGGTTGATTGAATTAAAATTAGTGTGAAAAGATGAAGACAATAAATCTCCTTGCTGTTTTAGTCGGAAGCCTCTGTATTGGTGCTTGCAGTAATATAGATGAACGGACAACCGCGTCGGGTAGTGTAGACTATTTAGAGCACAAAACAGTGCCACCTCTCAAGGTTCCTGCAGATTTAACTGCACCTCCCACAAACAATCGTTATGCTATTCCTAGTCTTGGTTCAAATGACGCCCCGCAATTAGTCGGAAAGGCTTTGTCTGTTGCGTCGCCAAGATTGGTGATTCCTTTAGTCAGTGGCTCACATGTTGAAGAAGGTTCAAAACAAGCAAAAGTGCTTTTTGATCAAATCAATGACAATGAACCACTAGAAAAAACGATTTGGGATACAGTACTTGCATATCTCGAGCTAAATAACATTGGTGTCGATTCGTTTGATAAAGAAAATAATGAGTTGATCACAGATTGGGTGATTGATAGGCAAGAAGTCGACAATGGTTGGCTGGACTTTAGCAGCGATTATATTGAAAGAGCGCGCAAGTTTAAATTGAGTTTAGAGCTTGCACCTCATGGCCGCACAGCCGCATTGCACTCTTCAATGATAAAATACATCGACGAAAATCGCGAAGATTTGATCGATTCAATTAACCCTATCGCCAAGCGCACGGACGAAGTCAATTTTATTAACTATATTATTGCAGAGTACGACTTTGGTATTCGACTAGAGCGCAGTGAGCGCATTGCAAAAATTCGTGAAGGCTTTTCATCAGAAATGGGATTTAATCCCGATGGCGAGGCGGCGTTTTTGGTTGACGCTGAATATGCAGATGCTTGGCCTAGACTACAACTTGTATTACGCAAAATGGGATTTGATGTAGTTGATTTAGACCAGTCTTCGGGCTTGCTCTTTGTGAAATACAATGGCCCAGAAGAATCGTGGTTTTCTGGCTGGTTTAGCAAAGACGAGTTATCGCTTGATGAAGATGATTACCGATTGATTGTGCAAAAAGTGGGTGATAAGACAAGTATTACCTTTAAAGACATTGAAAACGAGGCCTTTACTGCTCAACAGGTAACGGAAATATTTCCTACCTTTTCAGAATACATGGCTGCTAACGATTTAGATATTTAACTGGAGTTACTCACTGATGCAAGACGTGCAAAAAGGTGAAGAGTTATATCGTGGAAAAGCGAAAACGGTTTTTCATACAAGCGACGAAAACAAGCTGATACTTGAATTTAGAAATGATACCTCCGCATTTGACGGGGAAAAAATAGAGCAGCTTGCGCGGAAAGGTGAAGTGAATAACAAATTCAATCACTACATTATGCAACATTTAGAAGCAGCTGGAGTAAAAACACAAGTCGAAGCCTTATTATCTGATAACGAAAGTTTGGTAAAAAAGCTAGACATGATACCGGTTGAATGTGTTGTGAGAAACTACGCAGCAGGGTCTTTATGCAGAAGGTTGGGTGTTGAAGAAGGCACAGAGCTGAAGCCCCAAACCTTTGAGCTTTTTCTAAAAAATGATGCCTTGCACGACCCTATGGTTAACGAAACACACGCAATTGCATTTGGCTGGGCTTCGCAAGATCAACTAGAACAAATGAAAGCCTTAACATTTAAGGTAAATGATATTCTTGTACCCTTGTTTAAACAGGGCGGAATGCTACTGGTTGACTTTAAATTGGAGTTTGGCTTAGATACAAATGGCAATATCGTATTAGGAGATGAGTTTACGCCTGATGGTTGCCGTTTGTGGGATGCAGAAACAAAGAAAAAACTAGACAAAGATCGCTTTCGCCAAGGCTTAGGGTTGGTCGTTGAGTCGTATATTGAGGTGGCAGAAAGAATAGGCTTATCACTATAAGCCTTTTGGCTAAAGTTGCTCTTTTTCAACGAATTTTCAATGAAAAAAACCGACGAGCAACTTTAATAGGTCTGCAGCTCAATATTACCTTTTGGAATACAGCAACACACTAATATTTCGTCATCATCAATAAAGGCAAGGGGATCTATCACATAGTCCACTTGCCCTTTAACAATTTTAGTCCTACAAGCGCCGCAAAAACCTTCTCTGCAATGATAGTGAACATCTATATTTTGCTTTTCCATAGCAATCAATAAGTTGTCTTCACCCTCAAAAATAAACTTTTTTTCCTTGTTTACACATACTTGAACGTGTTTATTGTCAACTATCATTGAGCGCTTATGTTTTTGTACTACAGCTCAAATTCTTCAAAGTCATCGGCGCCGACTTCGCTGTCTATTTGTCCAACCAGATAACTACTGATTTCTGTTTCTTGGGGCGCCACTTGAACATTGTCAGAAGAGAGGTAGTTATTCATCCAAGGTAAAGGGTTGCTGCTTGTTTTATAAGGTTGGCCTAAACCGATCGCTGCCATCCTTTGATTAGCAATGTACTCGACATATTGTGAGAGTATCTCTTCGTTTAAGCCTAGCATTGATCCATCTTTAAACAAATATGTGGCCCACTGCTTTTCTTGCTCGACTGCCAACATAAAAATGTCTTTGGCCTCTTGTTCAAGCTCTTCAGCAATCTCAGCCATTTCAGGATCGTCTTTGCCTTTCGCCCAAAGGTTTAAAATATGCTGAGTGGAAGTAAGGTGAATGTTTTCATCTCTTGCGATTAAACGAATGATTTTCGAATTGCCTTCCATGAGCTCTCGCTCAGCAAAAGCAAAGGTACAAGCAAAAGACACATAAAAACGAATAGCTTCGAGCGCATTTACTGAGTTCATACACAAATAAAGCTTTTTCTTAAGCTCTCGTATATTGACACAATATGTATGCCCATCAATTTCAAAAACACCTTCCCCTTTAGTCTGATAAAGCTGGGTGTAAAAAATCAAATCGTCATAATACTTTGAAATGTCACTGGCACGTTTTTTAATCTCACTGTTTACCACAATATCATCGAACACTTCACTTGGATCGGGAAACAAGTTTCTCAATATATGTGTGTATGACCGAGAGTGGATCGTCTCGAAAAACGACCAAGTTTCAACCCAAGTTTCTAATTCAGGCAGAGAAATAATGGGTAAGAAAGCAATATTAGGACTTCTGCCCTGTACTGAGTCTAAAAGTGTTTGATACTTTAAGTTTGAAGTAAATATGTGCTTTTCAGCGTCAGTAAGCTTTAAAAAGTCAACCCGATCCTTACTCACATCTACTTCTTCAGGACGCCAGAAAAACGATATCTGCTTCTCAATAAGCTTTTCAAAAATAGGGTGCCTTTGCTGGTCATATCTTGCAACATTAACCGGCTTACCAAAAAACATGGGTTCGCGCATAGTATCAACAGCTTGTTGATTAAAAGTGGTGTATTTCATAACTTTACCTCAACTGATAACTTAAATTTTGCACGCGCCGCCAGCGCAACCGTCATCTTCTTCTACAATTTCTACCTGAGCTTCAGGCTGTTTTATGGCTGCTGCCAGTTCGGCATCAGATTTGTCAGATGCGCCATCTCTAGTGTTGTGATAATACAGCGTTTTTACCCCTAATTTATATGTGGTAAGTAAGTCTTTTAGTAGCAATTTCATCGGCACTTTATTGCCTTCATACTTACTTGGATCGTAACTTGTGTTCGCAGATATTGTTTGATCAATAAACTTCTGCATGATCGCTACCAGCTGCAAATACCCATCGTTTGAAGGTATGTCCCATAAAAGTTCGTAATTGTCTTTTAGGCGCTGGTACTCCGGTACGACTTGTTTAAGCACACCATCTTTACTGGCTTTTATACTGATGTGACCTCGTGGTGGCTCAATGCCGTTTGTGGCATTGGAGATTTGTGAGGAAGTCTCTGAGGGCATAAGCGCAGAAAGCGTACTGTTCCGCAAGCCATGCTCCAGAATCTCTTTACGCAGACTCTCCCAGTCATAGTGAAGTGGCTCATCACATATCTTGTCGATGTCTTTTTTATAAGTATCAACAGGTAGCAAGCCCTTTGCGTAAGTCGTTTCGTTAAATTTAGGACAAGCCCCTTTCTCTTTTGCAAGCTTGTTAGAGGCTTTTAATAAATAGTATTGCATAGCCTCAAAGGTTCTATGGATAAGGCCATTTGCACTGTGATCAGAATATTTAACGCCATTTTTAGCCAAGTAATAGGCAAAGTTGATCACACCTATGCCGAGCGTTCTTCTGCCCATTGTCGCGGATAACGCGGCAGGTACAGGGTAATCTTGATAATCGAGCAAGCTGTCTAACGCGCGTACAGATAATTCGGCGAGTTCTTCAAATTCGTCTAAGCTCTCAATTTTACCAAGGTTGAAAGCAGAAAGGGTACATAGGGCTATTTCGCCTTCTGCATCATCAACATTTTTGAGTGGCTTAGTGGGTAAAGCAATTTCCAAACATAAATTACTTTGTCTAACGGGTGCAACGCTCGCGTCAAAAGGACTATGCGTATTGCAATGATCGACATTTTGTAGATAAATGCGCCCGGTACTAGCTCGTTCTTGCATAAACAAACTAAAGAGTTCTATGGCTTTTATGCGCTTCTTGCGAATACTGTCATCGTTCTCGTATTGCACGTATAGTTGTTCAAACTTGTCTTGGTCTTGGAAAAATGCATCGTACAAGCCAGGCGTATCTGAAGGACTAAATAAAGTGATGTAATCATCTTTAATCATACGCGTGTACATCAGCTTATTGCACTGTACGCCATAATCAAGATGCCTTACGCGGTTTTCCTCAACACCACGGTTATTTTTCAATACCAGTAAGTTTTCTACTTCTAAGTGCCAAATAGGGTAGAATAAGGTTGCGGCTCCACCTCTTACGCCGCCCTGAGAACAGCTCTTAACCGCAGTTTGGAAATATTTATAAAAAGGTATGCACCCAGTGTGAAAAGCTTCGCCACCTCGAATGGGACTACCTAATGCGCGTATTCTTCCTGCATTTATACCAATACCAGCGCGTTGGCTAACATATTTCACGATTGCACTGGCTGTGGCATTGATTGAATCTAAGCTGTCACCTGTTTCAATAAGTACACATGAACTAAACTGGCGAGTCGGTGTTCTCACTCCAGCCATGATAGGCGTAGGTAAGGACAGTTTAAAACTCGATGCCGCATCGTAAAAACGGCGAATATAATCCATACGAGTATCGCTGGGGTATTTTGCGAATAAGCAAGCGGCTACCAATATATACAAAAACTGCGCACTTTCGTAAATTTCACCTGTTACTCTGTTTTGAACTAAATACTTGCCTTCAAGTTGCTTGACTGCAGCATAGCTAAAGTTCATGTCGCGCTGATGGTCAAGAAAACTCTCCATTTCAGCAAACTCTTCAGCTGTATAGTCAGTCAACAAATGTTCATCGTATTTTTTCTTTTCGACAAGCGACTTTACATGGTCATATAAAGCGGGGGGTTCGAATTGTCCATATGCCTTTTTGCGCAAGTGAAAAATGGCTAATCGCGCAGCCATATACTGATAGTCAGGTGTATCAGTTGATATTAAATCAGCGGCTGACTTTATTAGTGTCTCGTGAATTTCTTCCGTTTTTATCCCGTTGTAAAATTGAATCTGAGCTTTGATTTCTACTTGAGATACTGAGACATTTTCGAGGCCAGTAGTGGCCCAGGTCACCACTTTATGAATTTTGTCGAGGTCGATGGCTTCTTGACTACCATCTCTTTTGGTAACTAAAAGATCGTTATTCATTATTTTTATGCTCTTATTGTGAGGCCTTTCGCAAGCAGCAAAGTGACTCAGCAACTGATTTGTTATTAATTTTTAAGCGCGACACAAAACGCAAAGTAAACTAGCTCTTGTACGTAAGTGTTGAAGTAGTATGACACAAGATAATGAGTCTTTATCCGCTTTGCAACCACTATATATAGTGGTTGAGCCTCTAATACTGTTATCGCAATTTTTTGTTAGTAGCAGCTAACCTTAAACGGATGAATTGAATTGTAATACAATTGTTGCAAGTTATTTTTACGTCTTCTATTAAATTATTTTTATTTTTTTCGTTTATTGCTAAGGGTTGTTTACTGCACAATTAAGCATTGGTTTTCTACACACAACAAAATAATTGACATCTACATTGTTATTAGACAGAAAATACTGCTGGGTGATCGGATTGAAATGCAAGCCTGTCATATCACTGACGACTAGGTTTGCGTTTTCGATCATGGAGACCAATTCGTTGGGCTTTATAAATTTTTTGTGATCATGTGTACCTTTGGGAACCATCCCAAAGAGGTACTCAGCAGCCGCGATAGCCAGTAGCCAAGACTTTGGATTTCTATTCAAGGTCGAAAATACTAAAAGTCCGCCAGGCTTTGCTAGTTTGGCAGCTGCATCTACTATAGAAGCGGGCGAAGGGACATGTTCCAGCATTTCTAAACAACAGACAACATCGAATTGCCCAGCATTGTTATCGGCATAATTTTCAGCTGTGCTCAGTGCGTATTCGACGTCAACACCAGATTCTAAACGATGCAGTCTAGCCACGTCTAATGATGCCTCTACCATGTCTATTCCTACTACTTTGGCACCTTTTTGCGCTAATGCTTCACTCAAAATCCCGCCTCCACAGCCAATATCGATAAGCGACTTTCCGAATAGCCCGTCGGCTTGTTCTTCGATAAAGTCAACGCGAAGTGGGTTGATATCGTGAAGTGATTTAAACTCTCCATTAGGATCCCACCATTGACTGGCAAGTTCCGCAAACTTCGACAGTTCTTCAGCATCTACATTTGCTTCAGATTGATTGAAATTTGACAAATCGTTCACTTTTTACTCCGCTTCAGGCATAGATTCAAGGCCTTGGTATTGTTGCACTTTTTGATCCTGAATACGAATAGCAGATGGAAAATTTACATTTTTTTGTAAGTTTTGTGTTACTATCCGTATGTTAAAAAAGGTGATAATAACAAAGTAACAACTTGACTGGACAAAGTAAGGCCTAAATATTGTTAAAGCCTACTGTGAGCTGATGCCGTAAAGTATCAAATCACGCAAAATGAAAGCCAAAACCAAGAAAGCTTTTGTGTCATATTTAAAAAGGTTGATTACATAAACAAGGACCATGCAGTTTATGACTGACAATGCCAAAGATATTTCCCCCATTAATATCGAAGAAGAGTTAAAAAACAGTTACCTAGATTATGCGATGAGCGTAATCGTAGGGCGTGCACTTCCCGATGTTAGAGATGGTCTAAAGCCTGTCCATCGCCGTGTTTTGTTTGCGATGAATGAGCTAAAAAACGATTTCAACAAACCCTACAAAAAGTCAGCGCGTGTCGTCGGTGACGTTATTGGTAAATACCACCCGCACGGTGATTCAGCCGTTTACGATACAATCGTTCGTATGGCTCAACCTTTTTCATTGCGCTACATGCTTGTGGATGGGCAGGGTAATTTCGGTTCAGTGGATGGCGACTCTGCTGCAGCAATGCGATACACAGAAGTTCGCATGGCAAAAGTTGCCCACGAATTATTAGCCGATTTGGACAAAGAAACCGTTGATTTTGTGCCCAACTACGATGGCACTGAGCATATTCCAGATGTGTTGCCAACAAAAGTGCCCAATTTACTGGTGAATGGTTCATCTGGTATTGCTGTGGGTATGGCTACAAACATCCCTCCGCATAACCTAAGCGAAGTAATCAACGGTTGTATAGCCTTAATTGAAAACCCAGATATTAGTTTTGAAGAACTTATTGAGCATATCCCCGGACCAGATTTCCCTACTGCGGCGATTATCAGTGGAAGACAGGGTATTATCAATGCTTATAAAACGGGTCGAGGAAAGATTTATCTGCGTGCAAAAGCAGAAATTGAGCAAGAGGAAAATGGCAAAGAAACCATCATTGTTCATGAAATTCCTTATCAGGTAAACAAAGCAAGACTGATTGAGAAAATTGCCGAACTAGTCAAAGAAAAAAGAGTAGAAGGCGTAGCTGCATTGCGTGATGAGTCCGATAAAGACGGTATGCGCATTGTCATTGAAGTCAAACGCAACGAGTCTGCAGAAGTCTTGCTTAACCACTTATATGCTAACACCCAATTACAAACTGTTTTTGGCATTAACATGGTGGCCTTAGACAAAAACCAGCCTAAAGTGTTTAACCTCAAAGAAGTGCTGGAGTCATTTGTTCTGCATAGGCGAGAAGTCGTTACGCGAAGAACCGTTTTCGAATTGCGCAAGGCTCGCGACAGAGCACATATACTTGAAGGCTTAGCAATCGCGTTGGTGAATATTGATCCCGTGATTGAGCTAATCAAAAAATCTCCGAGTCCATCAGAAGCGAAAAAAGCACTTGTCGCAACTGGCTGGGCACTAGGCGATGTGGCTGAAATGCTGGCTAGAGCCGGAAATGACGCAGCACGTCCAGATTGGTTAGCGCCAGAATATGGCATACGGGACGGTGAATATTATTTAACGGAAGAACAGGCGCAAGCAATACTTGATCTGCGCTTAAACAAGTTGACAGGGCTTGAACACGATAAGATTTTAGAAGAATACCGCAATCTAATTGAGTTAATTTTTGAACTATTAAAAATACTCGGCAGTTCCGAACGTCTAATGGAAGTGATTACTGAAGAGCTAGTCGCTGTGCGTGACGAATTTGGTGATGAAAGGCGCACAGAGATCACTGCCGCGTCACATGACATTGATATCGAAGACTTAATCGAACGAGAAGAAGTTGTCGTTACTTTGTCTCGTGAAGGCTATGTGAAATACCAGAAGTTATCGGATTACGAAGCTCAACGCAGAGGTGGTAAAGGTAAGTCTGCTACTAAGATGAAAGACGAAGACTTTATTGAGCGATTATTGGTTGCGAATACACATGATCACATTCTGTGTTTCTCTACGCGTGGTCGTTTGTATTGGTTAAAAGTGTATCAATTGCCTTTGGCGAGCAGGAATGCAAGGGGTCGCCCAATCGTCAATATTTTACCTCTAGAAGAGGGTGAACGTATAACTGCTATCTTACCTATTCAAGAATTTGAAGAAGGTAAATACGTGTTTATGGCAACTGCCCAAGGCACGGTGAAGAAAACTGAATTAACGCAATATTCGCGTCCCAGAGCCAATGGCATCATTGCCGTTAATTTAACCGAAGGCAATGAACTTATCGGCGTGTCATTAACTGACGGCGAGAGCGAAATTATGTTGTTCTCAGACGCAGGTAAAGTTGTTCGATTCTCGGAAGACCAAGTTCGTCCAATGGGCAGAACCGCGACCGGTGTAAGAGGCATTAAATTAGAAGACGGCGAGCGTGTTGTCTCGTTAATTGTACCAGAAGAAGATGGCGATATCCTGACTGCTACGGAAAACGGCTTTGGTAAACGCACACCTATTACTGAATATCCCGCCAAGAGTCGAGCAACGAAAGGCGTGGTTTCTATCAAAGTATCTGAGCGAAATGGACTGGTTGTGGGTGCCGTTCAAGTGACCGAGGCGAATGAGATTATGCTTATCTCGGATCAAGCAACTTTGGTTAGAACGAGAGTGGCTGAAGTCTCGATTGTGGGCAGAAATACCCAAGGTGTTAGACTGATCCGCACGGCCGAAAATGAGCATCTAGTCGGGATACAACGTATCGATGAAGTGGCTGGAGAAGATGATGCTGATGAAAGTGATACAGCAGTCGCTGATTCACTTGAAGTGAGTAGTGAAAACGACGAAAATACGGCGAAAAATGATAAAGACGAAGACTAATTTAATGGCTTTAGCCTAGCAAAGAGTTAGTCAAACACCTGTAGACAGAAACGTGTCTTATTTAACAACAGAAGCGGCCTTTAGGGGTCGCTTTTTGTATTCAAATAAGCGTAGACAATTCAGTATAATAAGATCCCTTTACATCAATTTTGTCGCGTAAAGGATAAGCTAGAGACAATTATGCAAGACATCTTTAATTTCAGTGCAGGGCCTGCAAAGCTGCCTCGCCAAGTGTTAGAAAAAGCACAAGCAGAACTACTCAATTGGAATGGCTTGGGCACATCAGTGATGGAAGTGAGTCATAGGGGTAAGCCGTTTATCGCTTGTGCAGAAAAAGCAGAAGCCGATTTACGTTCATTGATGCAGATACCTGAAAACTACAAAGTGTTGTTTTTACAAGGCGGAGGCCGAGGGCAATTTTTCTCTGTACCGATGAATTTGGCTGGACGCGGAAATTTAACTCAACACCTAGTCACAGGGCAATGGTCACAAATTGCGGTGGCAGAAGCTGAAAAATACATGTCCGTTGAAGTATTAGCAAAAACCAAAACCGTTGACGGATATTTATCCGTGCCCACTCAAGAAGAGTGGCAAATCAACCCCAAAGCAGCTTATTTTCATTACTGCACAAACGAGACTGTGGATGGGATAGAGATAGACTGGATCCCAGAAGGCGGTGATGTACCGGTAGTAGCCGATATGTCTTCTAACATTTTGAGCAAGCAGCTTGATGTATCAAAGTTCGGGATAATTTACGCTGGTGCACAAAAGAATATTGGCCCCTCAGGCTTAACGCTTGTGATCGTGCGCGAGGATCTTCTAGCGTACGCTCGCAAAGATACGCCAGCCATTTTCAATTATCAGCAACAAGTCAATAACGACAGCATGTACAATACACCTCCAACCTTTAGCTGGTATCTAGCTGGCTTGGTGTTTGAATGGTTGCTTGAACAAGGTGGTGTCGCCGCTATCGAAAAAATCAATAAGGAAAAAGCACGTCTACTATACAGTGCGATTGATAACTCAGACTTTTATCGCAATCAAGTGGCAATCGATAATCGTTCAAAAATGAACGTCACGTTTCATTTGGCGAATAGCCATTTAGATAGTTTGTTTTTAGAACAATCCTTTGCGCAAGGTTTACATGCATTAAAAGGGCATCGCTTTGTGGGTGGAATGCGTGCAAGTATATATAATGCAATGCCCTTGGAGGGAGTAAAAGCCTTAGTAGACTTCATGCAAGAATTTGAGAGAGTAAACGGATAATGGAACAGTTAGTATTATCACCCATCAAAAAAGTAAATGGAGAAATTAGATTACCTGGCTCAAAAAGCCTAAGCAATCGTGCGCTCTTGCTCGCAGCCTTATCTAGCGGCACCACTCGCTTGGTTAACTTACTAGACAGTGACGATATTCGGCATATGTTGACTGCTTTGCAGAAACTCGGCGTGGTTTACATGCTGAGTGATGATAAAACGGAATGCACGGTTACCGGCATTGGAGGAAAATTTGTCTCCAGCGAAACCCTAGAGTTGTATTTAGGTAATGCGGGTACCGCCATGCGACCTCTGTGTGCGGCTCTTGCATTCAGTGATGTTGACGTTACCTTAACGGGCGAGCCTAGAATGGAAGAACGTCCAATTGGTGATTTGGCTGATGAGCTGATTGCAGCAGGCGCAAATATTCGTTATTTAAAAAATGCAGGCTACCCTCCACTTCAAATACAAAAAGCCAATATTAACACACATCATTTTAGTATTGATGGCAGTGTTTCTAGCCAGTTTTTAACGGCACTATTAATGGCTGCTCCATTATTAAAGCAAGCCGTGCAGATCGATATCAAAGGTACCTTAGTTTCTAAACCCTATATCGATATCACTTTAGATAGTATGGCAAAG
The DNA here is from genome assembly GCF_042646125.1 of Agaribacter flavus. Lineage (NCBI taxonomy): Bacteria > Pseudomonadati > Pseudomonadota > Gammaproteobacteria > Alteromonadales > Alteromonadaceae > Agaribacter > Agaribacter flavus. Next base: position 281,175 of record NZ_JBHRSW010000014.1, on the reverse strand, counting down.
TTTGGTGTTGAAGTAATTAATGATAGTTACGCATCTTTTGTCATTCCAGCTGGACAAGCATACAAGGCACCCGAAACCTTTATGGTGGAAGGCGATGCTTCCTCGGCATCTTATTTCTTGGCAGCGGCGGCCATTAAAGGTGGAACGGTTAAGGTAACAGGTGTTGGTCGTGAATCTATTCAAGGCGACAAACATTTTGCAGATGTGCTCGAAAAAATGGGGGCAACCGTGACATGGGATGATCACGCCATTTCAGTAAGTGCAGGGCAACTGCAAGGGATAGATATGGACATGAATCACATTCCCGATGCTGCTATGACCATAGCCACTGCCGCCCTATTTGCAAAAGGGGATACCTGCTTACGCAACATATACAACTGGCGAGTAAAAGAAACTGACCGCTTAGCCGCGATGGCCACTGAGTTAAGAAAAGTGGGCGCCACAGTAGAGGAAGGTGAAGATTACATTCGTATCACACCGCCTATAGAAATCAAGCACGCCGCGATTGACACCTATAATGATCATCGTATGGCAATGTGTTTTTCTTTGGTGGCACTCGATAACAATTGTGGCGTAACGATTAACGATCCCGCCTGTACAGCTAAAACATTCCCAGACTATTTTTCTGTCTTTGCCTCGATCTGTGATTGAGGCCATACATGAAAGTTTTGTGAAAGTAGAGTGCTTTACAAGCAAATTCACACTTTCATCATTGCGCAGATTATTTTGCCCAGTATAATTGCGCGCAATTTTTGTTGGGCGATGTAGAAGAAGATTTATATGGATAATGTGCCTATTATTACCGTAGATGGCCCGAGTGGCGCAGGGAAGGGAACCCTAAGTGCGAGTCTAGCACGTACATACGGTTGGCATTTTCTCGACAGCGGTGCGATTTATCGTGTACTTGCTGTAGCTGCGCTGCATCATGGTATTGAATTGAGTGATCAAGCTGGTTTGTCGCCCTTAGCGTCTGGTTTAGATGTGACCTTTCAATCAGATGCCGAAAAAATACGCATTGTGCTTGAAGGCGAAGATGTGACAGATGATATTCGCAACGAAGTCGTCGGCAATGCTGCCTCCAAAGTCGCTGCTATTCCGCTGGTAAGAGAAGCTTTACTCCGTCGCCAAAGGAGTTTTGCTGAAAGCCCAGGCTTAGTGGCAGACGGTCGAGATATGGGAACGGTCGTCTTCCCCAACGCCATGGCAAAAATATACTTGACTGCAAGTCCTGAATCACGTGCAGAACGACGTTACAAAGAGTTGAAAGCGAAGGGGCATGATGTTAAAATCTCGCGCCTTTTGGAAGATATAAAGGTTCGGGATGCAAGAGACGCAGGCAGAGTGACCGCGCCATTGCGCCCCGCCGAAGACGCATATGAACTTGATTCGACAGGTTTAAGTATTGCTCAAGTTTTTGAAAAAGCTAAAGAATTTATTGATAACAAATTATTTAGTTAGCGCCTTAAAACATAACTGATTAGTACAGGAAGATACTGATTTTATTCACAACCCCGTCACTTAGGATTGAGTGCGCGGACTTACTTTTATGAAATTTAATTAAATATGACTGAAAATTTTGCACAACTTTTTGAAGAAAGCCTCCAACAACTAGAAACTCGTCCAGGTGCTATTGTTAAAGGTACAGTAGTTTCCATCGAAAAAGACATTGTATTAGTTGACGCAGGTCTTAAATCAGAAAGTGCTATCCCAGCCGAGCAATTTAAAGCTGCAGACGGCACACTTGAAATTGCTGTTGGTGATTCTGTAGACGTAGCACTAGATGCGGTAGAAGACGGTTTCGGTGAAACTATTCTATCTCGTGAAAAAGCGAAGCGTCACGAAGCATGGCTTGAGCTTGAAACTGCTTACGAAGAAAAAGCAACCATCAAAGGTATTATCAACGGGAAAGTTAAAGGCGGCTTTACTGTTGAAGTAAACACAGTTCGCGCGTTCTTACCTGGCTCTTTAGTAGATGTACGCCCAGTTCGTGAAACGACTCACCTTGAAGGTAAAGAATTAGAGTTTAAAGTAATTAAACTTGATGCCAAGCGCAACAACGTTGTTGTTTCTCGCCGTGCTGTTATTGAAGCAGAGAATAGTGCAGAGCGCGACCAACTACTTTCTAACCTTGAAGAAGGTGATGAAGTTAAAGGTATCGTTAAGAACCTTACTGACTACGGTGCATTCGTAGACTTGGGTGGCGTTGATGGCCTACTTCATATTACTGATATGGCTTGGAAACGCGTTAAGCACCCAAGCGAAATTGTTAACGTTGGCGACGAAATCAACGTTAAAGTACTGAAATTCGACAAAGAGAAATCACGTGTTTCTCTTGGTATGAAGCAAATGGGCAACGATCCATGGCAAGAAATTGCTAATCGTTATCCAGAAGGCTCTAAACTAAGCGGTGCTGTGACTAACTTAACTGATTACGGTTGCTTTGTTGAGATTGAAGACGGTGTTGAAGGGCTTGTTCACGTTTCAGAAATGGATTGGACAAACAAAAACATTCACCCATCTAAAGTCGTAAGCCTTGGTGATGTTGTTAACGTGATGGTACTTGAGATTGACGAAGAACGTCGTCGTATTTCTCTAGGCCTTAAACAGTGCATCGACAACCCTTGGGAAACATTTGCTAAGTCTCATGAAAAAGGCGACAAAGTTACCGGTAAGATAAAATCAATCACTGATTTTGGTATCTTCATTGGCCTAGACGGCGGCATCGATGGATTGGTTCACTTGTCTGACATTTCTTGGCAGAAAACCGGTGAAGAAGCTGTACGTGATTATAAGAAAGGCGACGAGATCACAGCAGTCGTACTTCAAGTTGATCCAGAGCGTGAGCGTATTTCACTTGGCGTCAAGCAAATCGAAGAAGATCCGTTCAATAAGTATCTGACAGACAACAAAAAAGGTGCTATTGTTAATGGAACGGTTATTGAGGCCGATGCTAAAGGTGTAACAGTTCAACTTGCAGAAGAAGTTGAAGGTTATATCCGTATTGGTGACCTTTCACGTGACCGAGTGGAAGATGCAAACGATGTAGTTGCAGCAGGTGACACAATTGAAGCTAAATTCATGGGTGTTGACCGTAAAAATCGCGTAGTAAACTTATCTGTTAAAGCAAAAGATCAAGAAGACGAAAAAGAAGCGCTTGATAAAGTTAACAGTCAAGAAGAAAGTGGTTTGAGTGCAATGGCAGAAGCATTTAAAGCTGCTAAAGGCGAATAATCTCTATTCTCCAAAAGAGCGGCTTTAGCCGCTCTTTTTTTATGCCTGAAAGTCGCCAACTTTCATCGAAATATTAATTGGAGAAGACCGCAGTGACAAAATCTGAGCTTATCGAACGCATCGCCAGTAAAACGGGTGAATTACAAGGCAAAGAGCTTGAGTCGGCAGTAAAAGAGTTGCTTGAGCAAATGGCACAAACACTTCAGAAAGGCGACAGAATCGAAATTAGAGGGTTTGGCAGCTTTTCTCTACACTACAGAGCCCCGAGAGTAGGAAGAAATCCGAAAACGGGTGAAACAGTCGAGCTGACAGGTAAACATGTACCGCACTTTAAAGCAGGTAAAGAGCTTAGAGACCGCGTAGATTTGTAAGGAGCTCCTTTGTAAAAAGGGCTAATAATGAGAAGAATTCTAATAATAATTGTCGTAGTTTTGCTGGTATTTTTGGCAATTGTTGTAGGATCACGCAACACCGATGTGATCACCATCAACTATTTAATTGCTCAGACAGAACTACGAATCTCAACGTTTATGGTTATTTCGGTGCTAGTCGGATTTTTTTTGGGCTTCGTCACCTTATTAAGTAAATATTTAAGTTTACGCCTTCAATTAAGTTTAGCGAAGCGCAAGCTCAAGAAATTGTCAAAAGAAGAGTAGACTGATGTTGGAGTTACTCTTTTTATTACTGCCTGTCGCCGCAGCTTACGGTTGGGTGATGGGGCGCAACAGCTTGCGCAGTGCTCAACGCAAGCAGTCCAGTATTCTTTCAAATCATTACTATAAAGGTTTGAATCTCCTGCTGTCTGATGAACCAGACAAAGCGGTTGATACCTTTATGAAAATGATCAGCGTCAACAACGACACCGTCGAGACACACATTGCGATGGGGAATTTTTTCCGGCATCGCGGTGAGTTAGATCGCGCCATTCGTGTTCATCAAAATCTTATCAGCAGAGAAGAAATCAGTAAAAAACAAGAGGCACTTGCGCTTGTAGAATTGGGGACAGATTATCTACTTGCTGGTTTTCTAGAGCGTGCTGAGGGCGTATTTATACAATTACTCGAAAACGAAAAACACTTCCCAATTGCACAGCAAAAACTGTTTAGTATTTATCAAATAACAAAAGAGTGGTATAAGGCTGTAGAACTCGCGACACGAAGTTTAAAAATTACACCAAATGATAAGTTCATGTATTTATTGCTAGCGCATTTTTACTGTGAACAGGCAGTTGAGTTATTAAAAGAAAAAGATATAGAAGCGGCAGAAGCGACACTTAAAAAAGCCATCATGGTGGAAGGAAGCGAAGTTCGTGCTTGGCTAGAATTGGGCAAACTGGCAATTCAAAAAGAAGACTATTCGATGGCCTTTGAATACTTGTCTGAGGTGCCTAAACGCGATATCAATTGGTTGAGCGAGGCAATACCATTACTCGAAACCTGCGCATCTAAATTAAACGCTTGGTCTAAATTAGAAGGCTTACTTGAACCTTATTGGGAAAAATGTGCGTCGTCGTATATTGCAAAAGTAAATATACTGGCAAGAAGTGGTGAAACGCAAAATGCCGCAGATATTCTCATTAAGCAACTAAAAACACATCCCACAATGCGAGGGTTTAAGGCCTTACTGGGCTTATATCAACAACTGTCGAGTGATGTACGCACCAAAGAAAGTATGGGTGATCTACAAGTACTGATCGATAAACAAATATCAAGCCGTCCGAAGTATCGGTGTCACAGCTGCGGATTTACCAGTAGACAGCTTTATTGGCTTTGCCCATCTTGTAAAAAGTGGTCAGTGATTAAACCAATTAAAGGCTTAGATGGCGAATAAAGATTGGTCTTGGTTCGCTTAAGTGTACGGGGATATTGTACTGAATAGAGGCGACTAAAATTAAAATTTGTTTCTCATGGATGAGAAACTAAAGCGTATACGGACATACTTGCTGCGTTTTTGATTTTAGTCGCCTCTATTCAGCACAGTATAATCCCACTCTACAACTAAGTGTTGTATTAAACAAATTTAGAAGACTTTTAAAGCATGCAAACAGATTCAATTATCATTGATAAGCGTCCCGTCATTGTTGCCTTGGACTTTGATGACTTAAGCTTGGCAAGAGCCTTGGTAAATAGTTTATCACCCGAAAAATGCAGGATAAAAGTCGGTAAAGAAATGTTTACCTTATTTGGTCCTGACTGGGTCAGAGAACTGGTAGATAAAGGCTTTGAGGTGTTTCTTGACCTTAAATTTCACGATATTCCCAATACCGTAGCAAAAGCAGTAAAAGCCGCTTCAGCACTTGGCGTATGGATGGTAAATGTTCATGCCTCGGGTGGACCAGATATGATTTATGCGGCCAAAGATGCCGCCTTGATCTCAAACACGCCACCATTATTAACAGCTGTGACTATTCTGACGAGTATGGACGAACGTCAATTCGGCGCAGTTTACGATACGGGTGGCATAGATGAAAAGGTATTATCACTGGCTAAATTAGCGGAGTCTTCGGGTGCTGATGGTGTTGTATGTTCAGCGAGAGAGGCAGGCAGTCTTCGCCGTCACGTTGATAAGCATTTTTGCCTTGTTACCCCAGGCATTCGTCCCAAAGGCAGTGCCGTCAATGATCAAAAGCGGATCATGACTCCCAGCGAGGCTATTGACGCGGGAGTCAACTACTTAGTCGTAGGGCGTCCGATTACCCAAGCTAGCTTACCAGCTTCCGTGCTTAGTGAGATTAATGCATCTATTGTTCAGCTTACTTAGACTATACTATCTAGTGCAGTTTCAGCGGCACAATATTCTAAATCTAATTGATTTTTTAAGGCATCATACACCGCTTGGTAGGTGATTTTGCCTTGGTGCACATTGAGCCCGTTTAACAAATGCTTGTCGTCTAACAAGGCTTGTTTTAAGCCTTTGTTTGCGATGGCTAAACCAAATGGCAGTGTTGCATTATTTAGTGCGAGTGTTGAGGTTCGCGCTACACCGCCAGGCATGTTTGCTACACAGTAATGCACCACATCGTCAACCACGTATACGGGAGACTGATGGGTAGTTGGTGTCGCTGTCTCAAAGCATCCCCCCTGATCAATGGCGACATCGACGACAACTGCACCTGGTTTCATCTTAGCGATGTGATCTTTGGTAAGTAGTTTAGGTGCGGCTGCTCCTGGAATTAACACTGCGCCTATTACCAAGTCAGCCTCAGATGCATAGTATTCTATTGCATCAGCAGTACTAAAAACGGTGCGTAGTTGACCTGAGAAAATATCGTCAAGCTGACGTAAGCGCGGTAAAGAGCGATCAAGAATAGTGACATCTGCACCCAAACCAATAGCCATTTTTGCGGCGTTTGTGCCGACAACACCACCGCCGATAATAAGTACTTTTCCGGGTGCAACGCCTGGCACACCGCCTAATAAAGTACCATTTCCGCCTTGGGCTTTCTCTAAATAATGTGCGCCAGCTTGAATAGACATCCTGCCAGCGACTTCAGACATTGGGGCTAATAAAGGCAAGGCACCGAAATTATCGCTGACTGTCTCATAAGCGATACAACTAGCACCAGACTCTACAAGTAATTGGGTTTGCTGTGGATCGGGTGCCAAGTGCAAATAGGTATAGAGTATTTGCCCCTCACGCAACATTTTACATTCTTCAGCTTGTGGCTCTTTTACCTTGATGATCATCTCAGCTTTGGCAAAAATTTCGCTTGCCGAGCCAATTATTTCTGCACCAGCATCAATGTAATCTTGATTGCTAAAGCCGATGCCAGCGCCTGCATTTTCTTCAACTAAGACACTGTGATCATAAGATTTGAATTCTCTTACCGCAGCAGGGCTTAAACCCACACGGTACTCGTGGTTTTTTATTTCTTTTGGTACGCCAATTATCATTATATTTTCTCTTGGGTTTAGGGTCTGCTTTTGGGAATATATCCACTTCCTGTAGTTGCCAATGAGAGCATGTAAATCTGCAATTACTCAAAAACAACATAAAACTATGCTACCCCAAAAAACTAAAATTTAAATTTTGAAATAAGTAAAAATATAGAATAAAATTTGGCATTAATGGATTTAATAAGAATTATATATGCTAGTCAATACGCCAAAACACATTGATCGTTTAGACCGAAAAATACTCGATGCTTTGCAAAAAAATGGACGGATTTCTAATGTCGACTTAGCAAAGCAAGTTGGGTTGAGCGCAAGCCCGTGTTTGGAACGAGTAAGGCGCTTAGAAGCGCAGGGCTACATTGAAGGATACTACGCAAGGGTAAATCCTGAAAAACTGGGTGCCGCCATGTTAGTATTTGTAGAAATCACCCTAACGAAAACGTCGCCCGACATTTTTGCCGAATTTTCAGCCGCCGTTCAGGAACACGATGACATACAGGAATGCCATTTGGTTTCAGGAAATTTTGATTTTCTGCTGAAAACACGTGTGGCTGACATGGCAAACTATCGAAACTTATTGGGAGATATTTTACTTCGTTTACCAGGCGTAAGTGAATCACGCACCTATGTTGTGATGGAAGAAGTAAAACAGAGTACAAATATAAAAATCAGTATGAAATCATAGCGCTAACATGAGTATTTGAAAATACTGTGGTAATCTACACCTTGCGTTAAACAAACCCTAAGTAATAAAAGAGACAAAAACAAACTATGCCAAGATTATCAGGGGTTCAAAGGCTGTTAGAAGTAGGAATGATATCTTCTTGTGCCTTTGCATTTTTCTTACTTATTGCCCTAGCAACCTTCCATCCCAGTGATCCTGGCTGGAGCCAGGCTGGCTTTGAATCCGAAGTGAGTAACATGATGGGGGCGGTGGGGGCTTACTTTGCCGATATACTGCTCTTTACTTTTGGTGTTACCGCCTATCTAGCACCCTTTGCCTTGGCCTTTGTCAGTTGGTATATGTTTTTACATATAAGGAGTCTGGTTGAACTAGACTACCTTACTATTTCTTTGCGCTTGATTGGTATATTGCTGCTGATTTTTGGTTTTACGGGCATTGCCAGTATTAATTTTAATGACTTTCACTCTGTCTCTGCTGGCGGCGCAATGGGCGATCTTATCAGCAGTGCACTGATGCCGCACTTCAACTTTGTCGGTTCAGTGCTCTTATTGCTGTGTTTCTTTTGTACTGGGTTCACCTTGGCGACAGGGATTTCGTGGATGAGAATTATTGATGGGGTAGGCGCACTGGTGTTTTGGCTAGGCGACAAGGTCATCCGTTTACCTCAAGAAATGAAAAAATTGTCTCTACCTTCTCCAAAAAAGCGCATAGAGAATAACTCGCAAGATGATAAAGCACCTAATCTTCAAGTCAAAATAACGAGCCTCAGACCAGAGCCTCCCGCCAATACCGTGGCAGAAAAACAAGAGCCTGCTTTCACGATCCCCGATGAGGTGTTTGCCAACGCACCATTTACGGCAGAACAGGAAGATAAAATTGACCAGATATTTGCCCGACAGTCACCCCTGGGCGAAGATGGAGATTTGGACGACGGAATACACACGCAGGCCGATGAACATGAAGCAGCCTTAAACAAATCAGAGAAGGGCGCTTATCATAAAGCGGCGCATGTGACGAAGAATACCACGAGTGAAAACACAGCGCCATTGCAAGCTAAAGCCCAGCTACCTTTAGAACCGATGCCGTCATTTGCTTTGCTTGAACGAGCAGACAAAAAACAAAATCCAATTACACCAGAAGAGTTGGAACAAATATCTCGCTTACTCGAAGCAAAATTACTCGACTTTAACATTCAGGCGCAAGTTGTCGATGTTCTACCTGGCCCCGTCATCACGCGATTTGAACTCGATTTAGCACCGGGTATAAAAGTGAGCAAAATAACTGGCTTAGCAAAAGATTTGGCACGCGCCATGTCAGCAATATCTGTTCGCGTGGTTGAAGTCATTCCGGGTAAATCTGTAATAGGTTTAGAGTTGCCCAATAAGCACCGTGAAATGGTACGCCTAAGCGAAGTGATTGAATGTAAAGAGTTTCAATCGAGTAGTTCACCGCTCACCATGGTGCTAGGTGCAGATATCTCGGGTAAACCAGTTGTAGTGGACTTAGCGCGTATGCCGCACTTGTTGGTTGCAGGTACTACTGGTTCAGGCAAGTCAGTAGGCGTCAACGTCATGATTTTGAGTTTACTTTATAAGTCGACGCCAGAAGACGTGCGCTTGATCATGATTGATCCAAAAATGCTAGAGCTTTCAGTTTACGAAGGCATCCCTCATCTACTAGCAGAAGTTGTCACCGATATGAAAGAGGCCTCAAATGCACTGAGGTGGTGTGTAGGTGAGATGGAGCGACGCTATCGCTTAATGTCTGCACTGGGTGTTAGAAATTTAAAAGGGTTCAATAAAAAGATTGCCGATGCGGCTGCTGCAGGTACTCCGATACTCGATCCACTCTGGCAACCAGAGCAAAGTATGGATGAGTCGCCCCCTGAATTAGAAAAATTACCTTCTATCGTAGTGATTGTAGACGAATTTGCTGACATGATGATGATTGTCGGTAAAAAGGTTGAAGAGCTTATTGCGCGAATCGCACAAAAGGCAAGGGCAGCGGGTATCCATTTGATATTGGCAACCCAGCGTCCGTCTGTTGATGTGATCACTGGTTTGATAAAAGCCAATATTCCTACTCGTATTGCTTTTCAAGTATCCAGTAAAATAGACTCACGCACCATCCTTGATCAGCAAGGCGCGGAGTCGTTGTTGGGAATGGGAGACATGTTGTACAACCCGCCCGGTACGAGTATTACTACGCGCGTCCATGGCGCGTTTGTTGACGATCACGAGGTACATGCGGTAGTCGCAGACTGGAAAGCTAGGGGCGAACCGGATTACATCGATGAGATCCTCAGTGGAGAATCAAGCGGTGAAGTGTTATTGCCGGGTGAACAAGCAGAAAATGCAGAGCAAGAGTATGATGCGTTTTATGATGAAGCGGTGCAATTCGTTACCCAGAGTCGCAAAGTCTCGGTATCCTCGGTACAACGAAAATTTAGAATCGGTTACAACCGCGCCGCTAGGATAGTGGAACAAATGGAAATTGACGGCGTCATAAGTTCTGCAGGCCATAATGGCAATAGAGAAGTGCTCGCGCCACCACCACCGCCTAAGGACTAAGGACTAAGGACTAAGGACTAAGGACTAAGGATTACATACTGATGAAACAAAACAAGATGCCAATAAATCGTGCTTACTCTGTGCTAACTGTATGCGGTATAGCAATAAATTTATTTTTTGCTAGCCCCAGCAACGCACAAGTATCAGAGATGTCAGCGACGGAAAATCTGCGCGGTAAACTCCGACAAATTAACAGTTATCAAGCCCAATTTGAGCAACAAATAAAGGATGCACAGCAAGAACTATTACTCACCTCGAGGGGTAATATAGCGATTGGTAAACCGAGTAAACTAAGATGGGAAGTGATCAGCCCCGACGAATCACTGCTTGTGGCTGACGGAGAACATGTTTACAACATTGATACCTTTGTTGAACAGGTGACCATTCTTAATCAAAGCGAATTAGTCCAAAACAATCCCTTGTCTTTGCTTATAAGCGACAAAGACGATGTGTGGGACAAGGTTCGCGTAAGTTTTAAAGACAATACATACGATGTACAATCATTGGACGAAAACGCAAACATAGTCCGCGTCTCTTTGCAGTTTGAGGGAGAAAAACTTGTCTCACTTAGTTCTGTAGACGCGCAACAACAGACTAACGCCATCGTGTTTTCCAATATTAGACAAAATCCAGTATTGGAACTAAATCTTTTTAGCGTAGACATTCCCGAAAGCTATGAAGTGGATGACCAGCGATAAATGGTTTTTACTCTGTTTAGTCCCTCTCACTACTTTATTGTGCGTTTGCGTATTATCCAGTTTTTGGCGTAATTAACAGTGTCTCGAACCAATCCACTCGCAAATTTACTTCGCCCCAAACGTTTAAGCGACTACGTTGGACAATCTCATCTACTGGGTGATGGTGGGGTGTTAACCCCATTAATTATCAACAAGCAGCTTCCCTCGATGATTTTTTGGGGACCACCTGGTTGTGGGAAAACCTCGCTTGCCCATGTTATTGCTGAAGAAACCCAGCTTTCAATGCATTTTCTATCGGCGATTACTGCGGGTGTTAAAGACATAAAACAAATAGGTGACGCCGCAAGTAATACGCTGTTACCTGAGTCGGCATTAGTTTTTGTTGACGAAATTCATCGCTTTAACAAAAGCCAACAGGACGCACTGCTACCTTATGTTGAATCGGGCAATATCGTGTTAATTGGCGCGACAACAGAAAATCCTGCGTTCTCAATAAACAATGCATTGCTCTCCAGAATGCGCGTGTTTACGCTGGAAAAACTCAACGACGACGAGCTTAGGACATTGTTGACAAAGGCTATGTTGACACTCGGTTTAATACAAGCTGCATCTGAGCTTGAAGATGCACTGCCGAAGAACACAGAAAATGCTTTCTTAGACATCGCAAAGGGGGATGCTCGTCGCTTATTGACGACCTTAGAGGTGCTTGTTTCAGGCAATGAACAAGGTAAGAGCTTAAATATCTCGGCAGAAAAGGTCTATCAGGTCGCAGGGGAACGGATTGCCAATTACGCTTTTGGGGGGGATGAATATTACGATTTACTCTCTGCTTTTCACAAATCGATAAGAGGCAGCAGCGTTGACGGCGGATTATTTTGGTTTGCTCGCTTGCTGCAGGTCAACAGTGATATTGTACCCATCTGTCGCCGTTTACTTGCGATCGCATCTGAAGATATTGGCAATGCCGATCCTAGAGCCTTGGATATTTGCTTGAATGCTTGGGATATATATCATCGCGTGGGGCAGGCGGAAGGGGAGAGAGCCGTCGCTCAAGCGGTAGTTTATTCTGCCTTGGCACCAAAGAGTAATGCCGTATACAACGCTTTTAAGGCTGCAATAAAAGCCGCCAATACATACGCGTATGAGGCCGTACCCTTGCACTTGAGAAACGCACCAACGGCCTTGGCTAAACAAGCAGGGCATGGTGAAGGTTATGCTTATGCACATAATTACGAAGGTGCATACGTGCCCAATTGTTCCTATTTACCTGAAAAGCTAGGTAAGCCAGCGTTTTATTCACCCAGTGACAGAGGTTTTGAAAAACAACTGTCGGCAAAGATAAAATATTTGCAAGAAAGAGATGAGTGGGAAGCGCAGCAAAAAGGAGAAAACCCCTAGTGCAGACTTTATCCCTATATCTCGCGGTGGCCTGCGGTGGAGCCATCGGCGCGTGTATTCGTTTATTTGTCAATCAAACAAGCATAAACCTGTTGGGTAAAGGCTTCCCTTTTGGTACTCTTGCGGTCAATGTATTGGGTTCATTTTGTATCGGCTTGCTATACGCTTGGTTTGAACAACAAGATGCAGTGAACCCGCTATTAAAAGCATTTTTAACGGTAGGGATGTTGGGCGCCTTAACGACCTTTTCTGCGTTTTCTTTGGATACTGTATTGTTAGTGCAATCTGGAAATGTGATTAAGGCTTTTGGGAACATCATTTTAAATTTGAGCCTGTGCTTAGCTAGTGTGTGGCTCGCATTAATTTTAGCTAAAGGATGAAATAGGTAATGTTAGATCCTCGCTTGTTGCGAAACAATATTGAAGACACCGCAGCAAAACTTAAATCGCGCGGGTACGTGCTAGACATCGACGCGTACAATAAGCTTGAAGAACAAAGAAAAACCTTACAAGTCAAAACGCAGGAATTACAAAATGAGCGCAATGTGCGCTCTAAGTCGATTGGTAAGGCAAAAGCGGCGGGCGAAGATATTCAACCTTTGCTAGCACATGTTGACCAATTAAGTACGGAATTAAGTGAAGCAAAAGAGGCGCTAGATGACGTTCAAGCAGCATTAGACGCCATGTATGCGGAAATGCCCAATATTCCTCATGAGGATGTGCCTGACGGTGCTGATGAAAACGATAACGTCGAAGTTCTGAGATGGGGAACGCCAAGAGCATTTGATTTTGATGTAAAAGACCATGTCGATATCGCCGCATCCTTGAACAATGGTTTAGATTTTGAAACAGCTGCTAAATTAACGGGTTCTCGTTTTGTCGTAATGAATGGCGCGATAGCAAGATTACACCGTGCACTTGCGCAGTTTATGCTGGATTGCCATACACAAGAACATGGTTATCAAGAAGTCTATGTCCCGTATTTGGTAAATGCGGACAGTCTTTATGGCACCGGACAATTGCCCAAGTTTGGCGAAGACTTATTTCATACACAGCCAGCGACAGAAGAAGGGCAAGGTTTGTCTTTAATCCCGACTGCTGAAGTGCCTTTGACGAATATTGCCCGAAACAGTATTTTTAACGCCAAAGAACTGCCGATAAAAATGACGGCACATACTCCTTGTTTTCGAAGTGAAGCCGGTAGTTATGGGCGTGACACACGCGGATTAATCAGGCAGCATCAATTTGATAAAGTTGAACTGGTGCAACTGGTGTTACCGGAAGACTCTATGGAAGCACTTGAGTCCCTGACTGGGCACGCAGAAACGATTCTACAAAAACTGGCCTTACCCTACCGAAAAGTCACCCTTTGTACCGGCGATATGGGATTTGGTGCCTGTAAGACCTACGACTTGGAAGTATGGTTACCGGCTCAAAATACATATAGAGAAATTTCTTCCTGTTCCAACATGTGGGATTTTCAGGCTAGACGTATGCAAGCAAGATACAAAAAGCCTGATATGAAGAAACCGGATCTGTTGCACACTTTGAATGGCTCAGGTTTAGCGGTGGGTCGTACCTTAGTGGCGGTATTGGAAAACTACCAACAAGCCGATGGCAGTATCGAAATACCTGCTGCACTTGTACCTTATATGAATGGTCTAGAGCGTATCAGCTAGCTGATCTATAGGCATTTAGCGGGTTTTGGTAAACCCGCTATTTTCGTCGCTATTTTTGCAGGACCATCGGGGAACAAACGATGAAGGTAGCGGCTATTGCCAACTTCCTCACCGTATTTTTCTTTCATAGCTTTTACCAGTACACGGATTGCAGGACTTGTCTCGTAGCGGGTGTAAAAATCCCTCACAAAATGTACAACCTCCCAATGTTCATCCGACATCTCAATACCTTCTTGTTCAGCAAAAGCGAGCGCAATATCCATGCTCCAGTCGTTTATATCGGCTAGGTAACCTTTGGGATCCAGTTCAATCGTTTTCTCATTAACTTGCAGGGTATTATTCATAGTTTGTTACTTATTGTGTCGTTATTTACAGCCTTGGCGAAGCCATTCTGGGTTTCACTGTACTGGATAAAAACAAAGTCGTCATAAACCCATCCATGGGGACTCCAAAAAGGCATCCATGCCTTTTAGGCCTTGTTTTTATCCAGTACAGTGAAACCCAGAATGGCTTCGCCTAACTTTTATGAACAGAAGAACAATCGGACGAACACGCCTATTATCAACGATCATTGAAAAGTGAGAATAGGGCGGTGTTTTATACAAAGTTCTACCCATTCGTTTTCGCTAATCAGTTTTATTGCACTTCGGCTGCTCTCAGGTGTGTCATTATTCTGTTGAACAAAGTCGTCAGGTAAACCACTAACCACCCAGTCGGATGCTAGTATGCCGATAGCTGTATTTGACAATTTGCGCTCGTCAAGCAAGGCAGGTAAGGCATACACCCCATTTTGTAGCAGTATAATTTGAGATATCTTGTCTGCCAGAGGAAATAAATCGGCGTAATCTTTTTTTAATAGTTGGATCAACATTAAAACACCAAAACATTGTTTGCATTTTTTACCAAGTCAGCAAAACCATCATCTTCGAGCGATCTTAGCCCCAAACTTTCAAGGTCAATTGCAAGCTTTTGGTATTGCTCTGGATTGATTGTATTACCAAGCGCAATATAAATATTTTCGATATCATAAAGCGGCATCAGTGACAGTTGCTTAAGTAAACTCTTGTGATCTATCGTATCGCCAGATTGTGTTTCGAGCAATTGATATACGCCGTCGCCATAAAACACAAAGCGGATTTCGAGGCCGACGTTACTGGCAGACAAGGCGGCTTCCAAGGCATCCTTTGCATGGCTTGTATGATAAGGCGTATGGGTTGATACAAATAACAAATAAGCCATTAAAACTGTACACCAATTAGCTTGGGATCGCGCAAAGCTGCGAAGTACTCAATCATGCCTACGGCAGAAAACATTGGATCGTAGTTGTTTACATCGAGCATGTCGTCATCACTGACTAGCCCTCGACGAGTCGCGGCTGTACTGCAAACGTACAAAGGAACCTTGTATTGTGTAGAAAAATGCTTCCACGCCTCACGCTGATTTAACTCGTCTGAGTTGGGTAACAATAGTTTAGACGCGGTGTGAATAGCCGCAGAGTAAAAAAATACTTGTTCGACAGTATGCCCATTTTCAACAGCTGCGATACAAAACTGCAGCGCAGTTTCAGGGTTTCGGCTGTCATAAGGAGCTTTTGTTATAAATATAGCAAAACGTTCTGACATGTTGACTTGCTTGTAATGGGTGATGGCTATGATGTAGTGGATTTTTATCATTTCATTATATCTGTAATAAGACGATAAATACCACTAACAAAAACGCCCCAATAATGGGGCGTTTAAAAGTCAGTTTATTAACTATTGCTTAATCGTCAGCAGCGCCTAGTAAAGATAGTAGGGATGTGAAGATATTATAAATGCTCAAATATAGGCTAACGGTAGCCAATACATAGTTAGTTTCACCACCGTGAATAATGCGGCTAGTATCATACAAGATGAAACCAGACATGATAAAGATTACCGCAGCATTAATAGCCAAAGTAACAGCAGGCATGGCGAAGAAAATATTTGCGATAATTGCTAGCAGTACAACAACCATACCAACCATTAAGAAGCCACCTAAAAAGGAGAAGTCTTTTTTACTGATAAGTGCATACCCTGACAGTGATAAAAAGATTATCGCGGTACCCGCCAGCGCCTGAGCAATAATGCCTGTCATTCCAGCCGCCACGTACATGCTTAAGATAGGACCTAAACAAGCGCCTAGAAGTCCGGTGAATAAGAATACCAACGGTAAAGATGCTGCAGAATTTGCCTTTTTGTGAATGATAAACAAGGTGATGAGTGCACCGATGAACATCGCGAAGTAGCCGATAGTCCCAACACCAACAGCCATTGATATAAAGGCAGTTATCGCACTAAACCCTAGAGTAAGCGAAAGCAACATATAAGTGTTGCGCAACACTTTGTTAATTTCGACTACTGGACGTGCCGAAGTTGAATTAAAAGCAGTATGCCTTTCCATTTTTTTCTCCAATAAAATGCTTGAGTGTTTTACTAGAGGCTGTTTATCTTTGTTTGAACGAATGAATGACCGACAGCACAAATAACAAACAAAGATAAACAGCCTCTAAACTATTCTTAGTCTCTTTTTAGGGTGTTTGGTTCATTTTTTCAAGTACTATGTCATTAATTTTTAGCGAGGGCTGTAAAAAAAGGCCAGTAGTGTTGGAATATTATGCAAACAGTAATAAAAACGACATTTTTTATATATAAGGCCTTTACAATCGAATCAATGCTCATTAATATTCGCAGCACTTAAGGAGAGGTGGCAGAGCTCGGTTTAATGCACCTGACTTGAAATCAGACGTAGGTTCATCCCTACCGGGGGTTCGAATCCCTCCCTCTCCGCCATATTCAAAGGCCTGCAGCAATGCAGGCCTTTTCCGTTTTCAGCCTCAAACTACCAACTTGAGTTTGAGGCAGTCATTAAAATCCGCTTTGCCCGTATCCCAATTCATAGTAAATCTCCCTCTGACTTTTCCTGAATGTTATTCAAGCACTTTTTAGTGCCTAACTTTTTGCCAAGCATTTGAACATATCAACAAGGCATCCTCAAATTTTAAGGAAGATAGGTAATCCTTTTGCAACACAAGACCTTAGTGCTTATAACTCACCGCGCTGGAACCACCACACGCCCATCATTTTTTCGACTTATGTTCAAATTATAGTCTTAAATGTAAAAATTATATTTCAAATGTAAAATAAAAACTGCATTTAATGTATACATTAAAGTTAATTTTATGTTATACATATTAGTAGGTCGCACCGTACATATATCCCACTTAATTTTGTGTGGTTGTTGAATGTTTACACGTAATAATTTGTTGGGCTTTATCTGATATTGCGTTATCAAAGTGCCTTGTTGTCGAGTTGTTGGTGTTGATGGGATCGATGTGATTAATGAAAGGCAGGAGTCGCGTTGCCAACGCTGTATTTTTGTCAAAGTAACAATGTCAATTAGAACACCCAACTAGGAGTCAATTAATGGACACTGCGAGGAAAAAAGCACATTGCGTGCGCAATAATCTTTTAAAATACACGTCAATATTTCCGTTGGTATTGCTGGGAACTCAAGTTGCTATTTCGCAAGAAAATAACGAAAACAATGAAGAAACAACTGAGCATATTGAAGTAAAAGGCACCTACAAAGCACTCTCAGAAGCCGCCGCACTTAAGCGCAGCGCTTCACAAATCGTTGATGCAATTTCTGCAGCGGATATAGGTAAACTGCCAGATACTAATATTGCTGAAGCCTTGCAGCGTGTAACGGGGATCACGATTGGCCGTGATGATGCGGGTGACGGTACGTCTTTTCAGATTCGTGGATTCAGTGAAAACTCCCTAACTATTAATGGTAAAGGCGTGGTAACCGATGGCTTTGACGATCGTGAAAACAACCTTAATGCACTGTCATCAGCGCTTGTTAAAAACATTGTTGTCAGTAAAACACCGACTGCAGACCAAATAGAGGGTGGCAGCGGGGGCTCTGTAGAGTTGACCACCTTTTCACCGCTAGACTTCGATGACCTAGAATTGCGCGTGAGTGCCGATTTAAACGATAACTCACTCAAGAGCGATCCCAGTGCGAAAATTAGCGGTTTGTACTCCGACCGTATTACATTAGACGGCGCAGGAGAATTAGGGTTTTTAATTAATTTAGAAAAAGAAAACAGAAATACTTATTCAGAAGGCTTCAGTACTCGATATGGTGGTACAGACCGCAGTCGAAATGGACGCCATGACCCAGTGGGGATCGGGCGTTCAATAGCTTTATTAAACACTTTGGGACAAGCGCCTTTAAATGCTGCTTTTATTCCTCGATTCTCTGATGTGAGTTTACGCGACCAAGAAATTGATACTGATACAATAAGTGGTGCAATTGAATGGGCACCGACAGAAAATTTCAGCGTTGAATTTAAGGGCTCGTTTAGTGAATATAAAAAAGCGAACGCACAATCTAACTTGCGCTTAAATGGCTCTCAGCTGGGCGGCAATAGGGATGCGCGCGGCGAGTTTGGTGTCACACTCGAACCTGGCGCCACTTGGGATACCTTAGTTAGACCGGCAAATGCAAATGAATATGATGTGTCTACTTTTGCCGATAACTATACGCTGCCAAATGGTAACACCTTAAATAGTCAATTTACATCAGGTGAATTGGCAACGGGTGATGTCATGCGCTCAATGTTGACTTCGGGCATATTCTTAGCGGATTCAGAAAATAATAACCAAAATTCGCCATTTTCCAGTCGA
This sequence comes from Agaribacter flavus, assembly GCF_042646125.1. Classification (NCBI taxonomy): domain Bacteria; kingdom Pseudomonadati; phylum Pseudomonadota; class Gammaproteobacteria; order Alteromonadales; family Alteromonadaceae; genus Agaribacter; species Agaribacter flavus. Next base: position 262,310 of record NZ_JBHRSW010000014.1, on the reverse strand, counting down.
GGTGGTTTATTCATACAAGAAAAAAGCCAAACCAATGTAGGCATAGACATTGATTGGTATGTCACTGATGACCTGTTAATCACCGCCCAAGTGGGGCGTTCTGAATCCGAAACTGATAATCTGAATCGTCGAATGGAGTTACATTTAGAAACAGAACATCCAGTTACTGGCAGACGCTTGTATCCTAGTTTACGTTATGACATCAGAAACGGCGGCAATCTGCCCGAGTATGAGTTGCTTTGGCGTGAACCCGTATTAGATGAAAATGGCAACCGAATCGGCGGAAGAGATATAGCAGGTTTTGCGCCTGATTATCTAGATCCGGTGGCAAGAAATGATTTACACCGTTTACATAGATTGGACAAATCTCTGAGCCGCACACGCGGTACAATCGATGAAGCGCGTTTTGACGTAGATTGGGACGTAGAGCTAGGAGGGATCACCCGTATAGAGTTTGGTGGTCGCTATGATAGCTTGGAAAACTTTAAAGACCGCTCTGATTTTAGAACACCTTTTGTCCCAGGATTCGAAGATAATGATGCGGACGGTATTCCAGATGACTTAGATGGAGACGGCTTGCCAGACAATCCTGAAAGACGAGGTAGTCGACCAAATAGAACCCTAACATCTTTAATAGAAGATCCCTTGGTTGGCAGTGAAGATGCCGCATTTTCTAGCGTAACACCGGAATTACTGGATCGTTTCTTTCTGCTTCGTGATGGGCTTTCCGGTGTGTCGAGTAATTTCCCTGGCCAATTCTGGGGAACAACCGATGACGCAGCGCTTTGGGATGAGACTATCAATTCTGTATATGGCGGTCATGAAGTCTTGTTAAATGAGCTACAGACCGAAAAAGTCTTTGAAGATACCACAGCCTTTTATTTAAAACTGAATTTTGAATACGAAGTTGCAGGTATGCCGCTAACTGGTAATATCGGTGTGCGCCACGGTAAAACCACAGGGCAATCCGAAGCTTTTATCGCACACTGTAATATGCCTTGGTTAGTAGATGCTGAGAAAACAGCGATTGTACGTCAGGAACAGCAGGAATTTAGAGATAACCTTCAGGCATGGATAGATGGCGGTGAAGTGGGTGAACAACCGACCCTAACACCATCGTTTTGGGATAGACCCTTGTCTACACACCAAGGTCGCAATGATCCGCTGGGCGCGCCAGAAAGAATGAGCTTCTGTAATACTCGCTTAGAGCCAGGTGGTGACCAAGTGGCGGTAATCTTTCAAGATGATCCTTGGGTTATTACACCAGGCTTCCCTGCTCAAGGTATTTTACGTACCGGTACACCCAATGTAGATGGTACTTCACTTTGGAAAGACTATTTGGCATCAGAGTATGAGTATGACTTTACCTTGCCAAGTTTAAACTTAAACTTAGGTGTAGCGGATGATATGTACGTGCGTTTTGCTGCATACAAAACCATCGCAAGACCAGGTCCGAATGACTTGAGCTTGGATCCAGCAAATAGAAATGGCGTATTCACGCAAGGTAACCCTAACCTAAAACCTTACGAGACCGAGTCATTTGATATTTCGTGGGAATGGTATATCTCGCAAACAGATAACATTTCTTTGACTTATTTTTCAAAGGATTTGCTCAATCAAAAAATTGATAGCACAGAATTTAACGTCGATTTAAATCGCTTAGTCTCCCAGCCCATTAATGGTGGTGACGGCAAGGTAGATGGTATCGAATTCAGCACGGTTCATACCTTTGGCTACTTACCAGAGGTAATCAGAGGCTTTGGTGTGCAACTCAATTATACGATTATTGACAGTGAGCAATCGAATGGTTGGGACGAATACACAGGCTTTGATTTGCCAATTGTAAATCGTTCAGACGAAACTTATAACATTCAGTTCTTTTATGAAAACCATGGGTGGAGTGCGCGTTTAGCTTATAACTGGCGTGATTCAAGACTACACGGAGCTGAGGAGCAATCATATCGCGATTTAACTTTGGGACAGATAAATGACGCAAGTACAGCTGCTGCTGGGCAAAATGTGTATAACAACTTTATCGATGTCAACCCCAGAAGCTGGTACGAAGACTATGCTCAACTCGATTTCACTTTAGGGTATGACTTTTCGGATAATTTGAGTGTTGTTTTTAAAGCTTCAAACATAACGGAAGAGGTAAACCGAGCGTTTACTGTTATTCCAGAAGCCACAAGAGAATATAACTTAGCTGCTTCATTCTATCGTTTATCGGTAAGTTGGAAGCTGTAATCAATACAGTTTATGCTGTTCGATTAAAAAGCATACTTTGAGCCCCTTTTACAGGGGCTTTCTTTATTCAACGTTCAACCATACTTAACAGAAATATAGTTGTGATCAAAACTAAGCGTTTATCACTTCCTTGAATTCTTTTTTAAACCAATCCGACAACATCTCTCGTTCAAAATACAAGGCGCGTTGACTACCTATTCGTGAAGCGTTATCTAGGTAATTCATATCGCGCAGGTTCACGGTATCGCTAGACACAATTTGCCCCTTGTCGTCTTTTAGTTCATAGCTAAACTTAATACGCGGAATGTCAATTCGTTGCATGATACGCACAAAATTGAAATTGCGGCGCGTGTCACCCGCCATATCCAAATCATTCACGGTTAATGACAGCTCATAACCTTCTGGGAATTTTTCCGCTAGTTTTTCAACATGCTTGTGTAAACGATTGAAAACGAACTTTCTATATTTAATGCGGGTACTGGTGTTGCCAGATGGATGCACGTCTCTAAACTCGGTCGGTTTGACCCACTCAATGTTCACGCGTCCGTTTTCAATTTCAGTTTTAAAATTTTCTTCTTCAGCGATAGCGGGGGACAAAAAACACAGGCTACCCGCGATCAATAGGGTTTTAGGTAATAGGTGCTTCACGATTTTTCCTCAAATTTAGGGTGCGCAAGTTATAGAGTACAAAATTCGAGCGATAGTTCAAATTAAAAATTTTACTACATCGCGTTTTGGCTAACTAATTGACAACACACCACAACACAGCTCTTACCCCAAAAGGTATTTACTCTATGTCTTGTTCATATTTGACTTTATTGATTTATATTTTTAACAAAATATTATCAATTCACGGCTTAATATATACGGCTCAGTGTGATAATGTAACGACAAACATGCAATGCATTTTAAAGTTTGCACTCAACTAGTAGTAACACAGGTTCAATTACGACGTGATCAAAATTTTAGTAGTGGATGACCATGAGCTCGTAAGGACAGGGATAAGCCGAATTTTAAACGATGTTAATGATTTTAAAGTCATTGCAGAAGTCGGGAGTGGCGAAGATGCCGTCGAGTACTGCCGGAAAAACTCGCCTGATATCGTTTTAATGGACGTATCAATGCCGGGCATAGGTGGCTTAGAAGCAACAAAAAAAGTACTGCGATATTGCGAGGAAACACGAGTTATCTGTGTATCTATGCACAAAGAAAATCCCATTCCCGCTAAAATAATGCAAGCCGGTGCTTTTGGTTTTCTGACAAAAGACGCGGATCACTCAGAAATGATTGATGCCATATATAAAGTCTCGTCAGGTCAGAAATACATTTCGCCTGAAATTGCACAAAAAATAGCAATAGGGCAATTGGATTTGACCGCAGACAACCCCTTTGACCAGTTGAGTGAAAGAGAATTAGAAATCACCTTGATGTTGACACGTGGCGTCAAGGTAACCGATATCGCCAACAAACTGGCTATCAGTGCTAAAACCGTGAATACTTATCGTTACCGGATGTTTGATAAACTCAATATCGGCTCAGATGTAGAACTCACTCACCTCGCACTTAGGCATAAGCTCATTCAGACCAGTGCATAAATAAGTAGGTAATCGCCTGACTTATGACAGAACAACAAGAAAATAGCTTTGACCATCGACATTTTTTGAAAAATGTATCGTCTTCGCCGGGCGTGTATCGCATGTACAATAGCCGAGGCGAGGTGATTTATGTCGGCAAAGCTAAAAACCTAAAAAAGCGTTTAAGTAGCTATTTTAGAGCCAATTTAGATAGCGCAAAAACGCAAAGTTTAGTTGCGAATATCAGCAATATCGATGTGACTTTAGTAAGCAGTGAAACAGAAGCGTTTCTGCTTGAAAACAACTACATCAAAAAGTATCGCCCTAGGTTTAACGTTGTTCTCAAAGATGACAAATCCTACCCATTTATCTTGATCTCTGAACATAAACACCCACGGATCAGTGTGCACCGTGGCTCGAGAAAGCCAAAAGGACAGTACTTTGGCCCTTATCCAAGTGCGTGGTCGGTAAGAGAGAGTTTGCGATCCTTGCAAAAGCTTTTTCCCATTCGCCAATGTGAAGATAACTATTATAAAAATCGTTCTCGCCCCTGTTTGCAATATCAGATGCAGCGGTGCGCTGCGCCCTGTGTTGAAGGCTACGTCAGTGACGACGATTATGCCGAGCAAGTCAGACTCGCAAGTATGTTCTTAAAAGGCAAAAATGTAGAGGTGATTCATGCACTTATTGACAAGATGGAGGCAGCCAGTGAAAAACTTAACTTTGAAGCGGCAGCCAAGTATCGCGATCAGGTGAGCGCACTTCGAAAAGTACAAGAAAACCAAATTATTACCAGTACACAAGAACAATTGGATGTATATGGTTTTTCGCACAAAAATGGCATTGCGAGTATTTACGGAATTTTTATTCGAGACAATCAAATACTGGGCAGCAAAGCATTTTTTCCAAAAGTGCCAAAGGACTCTGACGATCAGGAAATCTTACTTTCGTTTTTACTGCAGTTTTATCTTGCCGGTAATAAAACGATACCTAAACAAGTCGTGTTACCGCTCAAAATTAGTGAGGCTGCTGAGGTTGAAGCAGTCTTGTCTTCTGAAGCAGGTCGCAAAGTGCGATTTTACGAGGGCGTGAGAGACGAAAAACGAAGGTATTTGGAGCTAGCCAATAAAAATGCGCAAAATGCCTTAGAAACCCAACAAAATCAACAAATATCATTGTTCAAGCGCTTCAGTGATTTAGAGCAAATTATCGAAGTAGATACCCCCATTAAACGCATGGAGTGTTTTGATATTTCACACACATCCGGTGAACAAACGGTAGCCTCTTGTGTGGTGTTTGACCGCAATGGCCCTAAGAAATCAGACTACAGACGCTTCAATATTGAAGGCATTACCCCTGGTGATGACTATGCGGCGATGCTTCAAGCCCTTCGCCGCAGGTATAAAAAGCCAAGCGAAGACACAAAGATCCCAGATATATTGTTAATTGACGGAGGAAAAGGGCAGTTATCGCAAGCTGAACAACACTTTCAAGATTGGCCCGAAGAATACAAACCTTTGATAATTGGTGTGGCAAAAGGAAGTTCGCGCAAAGCCGGATTAGAAACCTTAATCTTAGCTTATTCTCATGCAACAATACCGGTGCAATCAGACCAAGCCGGTTTGCACTTAATACAGCATATTCGAGACGAATCACATCGCTTTGCCATTAGCGGTCATCGCAATCGGCGACAAAAAGCCAAGTCAAGTTCTCCCTTACAAGGCATACCTGGAGTGGGGGCAAAACGTCGCCAAGTATTGCTAAAACACACCGGCGGCTTACAAGGTTTAAAACACGCAAGTAAAGAAGAAATAGCCAAAGTACCGGGCATTAGTGAAGCGCTAGCCGATACCATATATGATTATTTACATGCGTAATTATGTAGATTTGCTATCATGCAGCTTGTGTTATCGATAGATTAGTGAAGTATGATTTGGACAGTACCCAACGTCGTTACAATTTTTAGGGTCATTTTAATTCCTGTTTTCGTTGCCGTATATTTTCTAGATTGGACATGGGCAAATGAACTCAGCGCTTTTATTTTTTGCATTGCCGCGATTACCGATTGGTTTGACGGTTATCTTGCTCGTAAACTCCAGCAAGTCAGCGCTTTTGGTGCCTTCCTTGACCCTGTTGCAGACAAGCTTATTGTTGCCGCCGCTTTATTAATGGTGACCCATATGTACGCCAGTCCTTGGGTCGCCGTCCCCGCGATTGTTATATTGATGCGTGAAATTTACGTTTCAGCACTGCGAGAGTGGATGAGCCAACAAGGGCAATCCGAAGCTGTGAAAGTAAACCTTATCGGCAAAGCGAAAACCATGACACAAATGTTAGCCATTATTGGTTTGTTATCAGGTTTAGACACGTTTTTGGGCTTTCCAATATATTGGGTAGTATTGGGTAAAATTTTGCTGTCTTTCGCCGCTATTCTCTCGGTTTGGTCTATGCTTGTGTATTCATCAGCCGCATGGAAAACACTGCGCTCGCTTAAATAATTATCGCCAAATGCACCAATTTTAGGCATGTTGCTTAAAATTTGTATGAACGGTTCTTTTTACCAAGATTTGTTGTTGACAGTTTTGTGAATGTCGGTAGAATTCACGCCACATTTTAGAGCAGGCGATTAATTTAATTAGTTATCTCGCACTAAAATAGACAATTAGATTACGCGGGAATAGCTCAGTTGGTAGAGCACAACCTTGCCAAGGTTGGGGTCGCGAGTTCGAGTCTCGTTTCCCGCTCCAATCTAATAGAGTGTAGTCAAAATGGCGCTGTGGCAGAATGGCTATGCAGCGGATTGCAAATCCGTACCATTCCGGTTCGAATCCGGTCGGCGCCTCCACACTCCTTGCATTAGCAAGCACCCCCTTAGCCCGGGTGGTGAAATTGGTAGACACAAGGGATTTAAAATCCCTCGCTGGTAACAGCGTGCCGGTTCAAGTCCGGCCCCGGGCACCATTTATCATTTAGCTATATTCTGCTAAATCTTATTACTTCTTACTATTCAATAATTTAGAGTAGATTCTCAAAAGCTGTGATTTCATATTACTAGCCATATATCGCCATATTTGCGACCAAAGTGCGGCTGAAACTAAGGTTTAACTCGAAATACACACAATTGTTATATATGATTGTTGGGCGTTTAATGCTTTTCAAAAAGCTAGGTGTGAATATTTCCAGCTCTGCCGAATTGGGGATTCAACATGCACTATTAGCGCGTAAAAAGGAGCTATGGTTAAAAGAAAACAAAGAAGCTATTGAAAGCTCCAATAAGTATGTGGAATTAAACGGTCTCCCGCTTAGTCAGTTTCGGTCACCCAGTTTATCGCTGCCGCACCAGAATCAGAGTTAAAACATCCAGTCGGTAACCTAAGTGAATATCACCACGACATCACCGCAGTGCTTGATATGATTTTTTCTGGCTTTTAGAAGAGCAATAGTTTAGTAAGTGTTAGGCTGGTATTGACCAAGCCAGCCTAAACTTTCAACTACGATACCTCATCGGGCTGAGAAAACCTCACGCAAACCCCTTCAGCTATGACAGTTTCGCTTGGTTCATCAAAAGGTGAACCACCCACTTCTTCAAGCGTGATCAACAAGTGAGACGAGTCTTGTATCAAGCGCAGTGTGGCTTGGTCTAAGTTAATGCTTGTTTGTTGTTCATCAAACACAAACAATGGTCGTATTTGCCCGTCTCTACGTGATTTTGACCACAGTTGTAAACTTCCGTTTTGGGGCTTCTGAAAATCATCCCATTTTAGGTGCAATTTTTGTCCTTCGGATGCGGTAAGCGCAGTTAGTACGGGCTGGTTTCCTTCGTTAAGCAGAACGGCGACATAATCAGTATTGGGGCCTAGTGCCTCGTCGTTCCATTGTACTGTTGTGACTAATACCAACACAAAAGCTGCAAACAAAGATACGGTTGCTACTTTCCATGGAAACAACATGTCCATAATAGAACCAAGCTTGGGAGAGTGCGTTTTTACATCATGCGATGTTTGATTAATTCTCGATTTAATCTTTTCCAGTGACTGCGGATCAGGTGCTACATCCACTTCTATGGCAGTTTGCACTTCGAGGTATTTTTCCCAAAAATGTACCTCGTCAACTAAGTTGTGATCGCGCTTTAACTGATCTTCAAATACGAGTCTTTCTTCAAAATTAAGCGTGCCCAATACGTATTCGAAGGCTTCAGAAGAGCTTTCTGTAGAAATTTTATTTGTACTCATTCTGCAAACACTCTTTTAGTTTTAAAGAACCACGTCTTAGCCAAGATTTAACCGTATTCAAATTTGCACCTAATATATCGACTAACTCTTCTCTCGAATATCCGTAAAGGTAAGCAAGTTTTATACTCTTGCTGAACTTTTCGTGCATAGTTTCTAAGCAAGCTTGCGTTTTGTGATTTAGCTCAATATTTTCAAGTTCTTCTAAGGGCCTTTCCTTAGCAGGTGTTGTGAGCAGTAGATCTTCTTCTTCATCTCCTCCAATGCGATTAGCGTGTTTTTGCTCACGACGAATTTTGTCAATTGCTCTGTATCTAACAATGGAACTCATCCATGTTGTTGCTTGCGATTGAGCCGGCGAGAAACTTCCCGCATTATCCCAAATTTGTACAAAGGCGTCTTGTAAAACCTCGTTACTTGACTCTTGAGAGCGGACAATCTTGTATGCTACCGCATGCAAATATACGGCGCTGAGCCCATACAGTTTCTCCAAGGCTTTTTGCTCTTTTAGCGCACAACGCGCCAGCAAACTCGCCAATAATTCATTGTCCAAACTACATTCCTTTTACATATTTGTACGTAGATACAATTAAATAGTTGCAGTGATCAATATGGCGATCAAAAAATGAATGTATAAATAGCTATATTGATGAACTGCTTTTTACAACAAACTTACATATAACGACGACGAAATCAATCCTGCAAAAGTTTATTGATTTGCGCAATTTAACCTCAATCACGCGCGGTTAAACAACACAATTAATGACTTGTAAGGATTACTTACTTTAGTTAGCCTAAGTCAATCAAATTAACAGGCAAATAACATATTTAAGATCATGTATTTACCATTAACTAGACTGCTCACTTTTGTTTTATTGATAAGTGCAACTATGATGAGTTTCGCTAAGGCCAGCTTTCTTGTAGATGACGAAGCATTGAATAAGTGTTTGCGCGATATAGCGGAAGCAGAAGGATATGACTCTGCTGAACAGTTCACCCAGATTAAATGCAATAGCAAAGGGATTCGTTCGATTGCAGGCATCGAACAATTTACAAATTTAAGCTCACTCTCAGTTTTCAACAACAAATTGCAGATGGTTGATGCAAAGCTCGATGACTTACCCAAATTAACCGAACTGAATATTGCAAGAAATAGACTAAAAAATTTGTCGCTCAATAATCTGAAATCTATCGAAAAAGTCTATGCGTTTGATAATAAACTGGAACAAATATCACTTGAAAACCTACCAAGGTTAAGCATGATAAAAGCACAAAACAACAAGGCAGGCTCTTTTTCGTATCAAGATGTTCCATTGCTTTCAAAAATTTATATTTTTAATAATCAACTCGAACATATGGATATCCACAATCTACCTAGTATTACGTATGTGGATTGTCGTCAAAACCCTATGCCTGACCCCTTGTATGATGAAATGGATGCCATGAAAAATGTGAGTTTTCTTCACGATGGGAACGCAGATGATTGGTAATTTTTGTGGAAACAAATACACATTTTGCTTGGTGTATCTTTTATGTGTGGGATTTGTTTGTGAAAAACCACAAGCAAAGTCTTTCACAATCGAACAACACAATATCGATCTCGGTGTAAGACCACGCCTAGCTTATATAGACGGCTCTCAAGATGCTAAGTCAGCCTCTATGCTTTTTCGCATACGTGCCAATAGTGAATGGACAGAGGCGTTTTCAAGTACAATCGAAATTGACTATGTTGTGTTAGGTTTACAGGACGAGTTCTCCAATGGAGTAAATTTTAACAATAATCCGGTTATTCCTGATGTTGAGGGCATTGATGTAAATCAGCTTTATTTTACATACTCGATTAATAACGTGAGCAATGTCGTAATTGGCAGAGAAGTAATAAATCTGGGCAATGAACGATTTGTGGGTTCAAATAGTTTTTGGCAGAACGAACAAAGTTTTGATACCGCTGGAATAGACTACGAATTTGCTAGTGCCTCTTCGTTTGTATACCGATATGTCAGCAATGCGAATCGCATTACGGGGGATCAAGCAGGTGTTAACTTGAGACCGTCAGATGCGAACTTTGAACAAAATAATGGCCGTAGACCTGCCAGTTTTCTGGGCGACCACACTCACAATACCCACTTGTTTTTCACTGAAATAAGAGAGTTTGATCACGCTGTGTTGCAAGCCTACTTTTTTGATATGGACATCGAGGAGATGAGGCTATTATCTAACCAAACCCTAGGTCTTCGCTATCAATATCGCTCACGATTTCAATCGTATAAAGCATCCTTGGATGCAGAGTATGCTGTTCAACGACGCCAGGAACTAGGCGATAATCGTCGCTTTAATTATTACAAGCTTGGCCTTGGTATCGGATTTAAAACACGTGATTTGTTTTTGCGATATGAAGTATTGGGAGAAAATAACGATGCGAGTTTTGTTACGCCGCTAGCATCCCTGCATGACCAGAATGGTTGGGCAGACAAATTCCTTGTTACCCCTGCAAAGGGCTTGCGCGATCTCTCTGTGCAAACTATCTGGCGAATTAGCCCTTTTAAGCTTGATATACGGTATCATGTGTTTACGAGTGAGCTTGGGGATGAGGACTTTGGCAAGGAGCTTGATATAGACCTATCACTAAAATTTTCTCACAACAATACACTATTATTGCGCTTCGCTGACTTCAATAGTGACAATGTGCGTTACAATAGCGATAAACGCGTATTTTTACAGTATTCATATCATTTGTAATGTTTGATTTTAGTGTTTGGTTAACCATAGCAATCATGCATGCAGTGGCAGTGGCGAGTCCAGGTCCAGATTTTGCTGTCGTCCTTAAACAAAGTTTGCAGAAAGGTAAAAAAGCGGGCATTTGGACCAGTATTGGTGTGGGGAGCGGCATACTAGTTCATGTTGTCTACTCTCTGCTTGGTGTCGGCTTGCTTATTCAGGCTAACGATTGGCTATATGAAGTACTGTTATACGCTGCTGCTGCATATCTGGTGTGGATTGGTTTTGGTGCCTTACGCAGTATGCCGAGTGAAAATCAAACGCAGGATGTACCCGCTGCAAAAGGCACCAGTAAAAACGCATTTATATTGGGATTTATTACGAATGGTTTAAATCCCAAAGCAACACTCTTCTTTTTGGCACTTTATTCTCTCGCGATTCCGACTGACACAAGCTTATCTGTAAAGCTTGCTTATGGCGTCTATTTAGCCGTAGCGACAGGGCTTTGGTTTGTGTTTGTATCTTTACTCGCCAGTCACGCCAGTATTCGACGGATTTATCAGCAAAAAGGCTATTGGTTCGACCGATTGATGGGAGTCGTGATAATATTAATGGCTATATTGCTCGTGGTTAGTCAATAAATGAAAATACATGACAAGTCTTTACTTAGTGCGCTAGACGGTAAAAAGCCTTTAGATGTTAAGGATGTATTGCTTCGTGCTAGGTCGCTATGCAGCAAGAATATTTTTACGCTTGTCATTAGTTTGTTGATGGTGTTTGCCATAATATTTGCTTTTGGCGTAGTCTTGGTGAGTACCTTCAATATCACCAAACTTGAGGATATTGAGCGTCTTCAAACTGAAGCAGGGGCGATGTTGGGTTTTGTTTCCACTATAGTCCTTGCGCCATTGTGGGCGGGTGTATCAATGATGAGTATCAACTCTCTTCGGCACAAGCCTATAAAAGCTAGCGATGTTTTTGCATATTTCTCATTTCTACCCGCTCTTGGCTTGTCAGCCGTAATTGTAAGTATTTTGACGGAAATTGGGTTTGCGCTATTGGTACTCCCTGGTTTATATGTATTTATGGCTTCGGTCTTTGTTGCACCACTTATCGTAGAGAAAAAGCTTGGGCCGATTTCCGCTATTGCTTTATCTGTCCGTATGGTGAATGCCTATTTCAATCAAATTGCAGTGATCTTTTTGGTTTTGATACTATTAATGATAGCAGTGGCACTTAGTTTTGGTCTGGCTTATATTTGGGTTGGACCTTTCTATTTCAATGTGAAGGCAATTTTGTATCAAGATTTGTTTTCTGTTGTTGATGAACAAGACTCTAGCAGTAATGCGCCTTCTCAAACAAATGAGAATACAGGGGTATTTGATGCCTAAACTTATGCAAAGGCTAGACCTTACTTTTATGAAATCGCGCACGTTTCATAAAGCGAAAGTAATATTGCTTGCGACATTATTTGTTGTCATTGTCGTCTTAGCCATCATTTTATCTCAACCGCAGCAACACCTCGTTTCGGATATTCCAGAGCTAGAGGACGACACTTCACCTGTCCCCAATTTTGCTAAATACGAAAATATCGAAGAAAAAAAACGTGCTTTTTTCGAATATTTGCGACCCGCAGTACAAGCACAAAATGACTATATCATGACGGTACGGCAATATGTGCAAGGCTTAAGAGCCAAAGAGTTGATGGGGGAGGCGTTCACCTCTAGCCAACAGGAACAATTGGACTGGCTATTAAAGGAATATCGTGTTGACGAAGGCTTGAGTCGGGAAATTATGTACCGTCGATTACTCAAAAAGATTGATATTATTCCACTTGAACTGGTCTTAGTACAAAGTGCCAATGAATCTGCTTGGGGAACATCGAGATTTGCACGCAAAGGTTACAATTTTTTTGGCCTTTGGTGCTTTGTTGAAAATTGCGGGTTTGTACCTTCGCGCAGAAATCCTGGCGCAGTGCACGAAGTGGCTAAATTTGATGACCTCTCCAGTGCTATGTATAACTACATGCGCAATATCAATCGCCATCCTGCTTATGCCGAATTGCGCAATATTAGACAAAGACTCCGAGAGAATCAGCAGGCTATCTCCGCTAGTAAATTGGCTGAAGGGTTAACACGTTACTCTGAGCGTGGCGAAGAGTATGTCGATGAGTTAAAACAAATGATACGAGTAAACAAGGAATTAATTTCTGTATGAAGCGCAATTTTATTTTTGGTATCGCAAGTGGATTTGCGCTCTCATGCCCAATAGCGCTCGTCAGTGCAGAAGAAATCTCAGTTGAATATAAACGCTTTTACAGCCATGTAAGAAAACTGAATAATGAGGAGACCGAAGCGCTACAGTTTGCATTTGGATTTAAGCATATACATGAGAATCGACTCTGTGACATAGCGTCTGCAGTAATAAGTACTGATAAAAAACAGATTCCATTGGCGCTCAGTGACGAACATCGTTTTACTGTGCCCAGTGAAAAAGCACTGCGCCTCGCCGATGCAAGGGTCGTATTAGATTTACAAGACAAGGCCAATTTATGCGACATGTCTGTTCAACTTGAAACCAAAGAAAACTACTTAAAAACAAGCTACACGCCAAAAGAACTACGCTATTTGTTTGACCAATACCATGCTTTTTTTGATGATATGGGAGGCTTATTGTCTTTTATGATGCCCTCAGTGGTTGGTTTGCGGTTTTATTTTGAGAACGGTCTTAACCAACAATTAGAAAATAGCGCATTCGTGATTGTGAATGGAGAGCTTACGGTAGACAAAAAGCAATTTGATAATTTGCCTACACTAAACTTGCCAAGCACTCCATTACGCATAACCGCAATAACATCAAAATAAGCCTTAACAGTCTTTTCTATTCTGCAAGTCTAGTTGATACTCAATTTGTTTAGCAAGGCGTTCAACTGCCGCTTTTCCCTGGTGTGCAAGCTCTTGTGCACGATGAAACTCCAATAGACCAACGTCACGGAGTTGTGGCTCTATTAGTAAGTCAGGTGGATCACCTGCCAACCTTGAACGTGTCACTCTAGCTTGTAGAATCTCCAAAGACGAACTCATGACACTCATGATACCCGGCGGCGTATTTTTCTTGTTGCCTTTTGGCGCAGGGGAAAACCATTGCTTCATAAATCCTGGGCTGCCTTTTTCCATGAATTCATCTGTTTTTTCCTGGATGCGCTTGTGCTCAGGCTCACATTTTTGCATGAGTTGCGGACGAAAATCAGCCGAGAGATTGACTGCAATCACAAAATCAGCCCCTAATTGCCGACATTGGTTAACGGGAACAGGATTAACGACGGCACCATCAACCAGCCATCGACCATTGTTTTCAATTGGTGTAAATAAGGCGGGAATTGCACATGAGGCTTGAATTGCGTTACTAACATCCCCTCGATCAAATACAACCTCTTTTCCTGAGTATAGATCGGTTGCTACCGCCGCAAAGGGTTTGTTCATTGTTTCAAAAGAGGGCGCGCAAAACTCATTGCGATGTTTTTCGAATACTCTTAAGCCAGTGGCTAAACCTCCGCGTCGAAACCCGATGCCAAGTAAACCAAATACTTGCCATTCAGTCAGCGTGAAAGCCCATTCTTCAAGTTCTTCTAGTTTTCCGCTAGCGTAAGCGGCGCCAACATACGCACCAATTGAACAGCCCGCTACCACATCAACCTTAACACCTACTTTCTCGAGTGCCTTTATGATACCGATATGCGCCCATCCTCTTGCTGCCCCTGCGCCCAATGCGAGTCCAATTTTCACTATACTTTCCTTATTATTTCAGCTCGACAATAGCAATACTTTCCTGACTTTCCATGTCTTCAATGCCTTGCTGCTCGTTGTTAAAAGATAGGGGGATGTCTATCGGATCAAATGCCGTGTCGCCCTGACTTTCTCCACCTTCTTTTGTTCTTAGATCTGAAAAGTCGTACAAACTTTTATCAAGTAAATGCGAGGGCGCGATATTTTGAAGCGCAGTAAACATAGATTCTATACGACCCGGAAAACGCTTTTGCCAGTCTTGTAGCATCAGTTTAATATTTTTCCGCTGGAGGTTTTCTTGAGAACCACACAAGTTACACGGAATGATAGGGAAGGCCATATGTCGAGCGTATTTTTCTATATCGCTTTCTTTACAGTAGGCGAGAGGACGAATCACTATATTGCTGCCATCATCGCTTACCAGTTTAGGTGGCATTGATTTTAGTTTTCCACCGTAGAACATATTTAAAAATAGTGTTTCTAAGATATCATCGCGATGATGCCCGAGTGCGATCTTCGTTGCTCCCAACTCCTGCGCAACGCGATATAAAATACCGCGCCTTAAACGCGAACACAGTGAGCAAGTTGTCTTACCCTCAGGGATCTTGTCTTTTACGATAGTGTAAGTATCTTCTTCTACAATTTTGTAATCGATTCCTAAGCCTTGCAAATAATTGGGTAATACTTCTTCTGGAAAACCGGGCTGTTTTTGATCGAGGTTTACGGCGACGAGCGTGAACGAAATGGGTGCGACTTTTTGGAGGTATAACAAGGTATCCAGCATGGCATAGCTGTCTTTACCCCCCGACAGGCATACCATAATGTGATCGCCTTCTTCGATCATATTGAAATCAATTACAGCTTTACCTGCTTCACGGCGAATACGCTTTTGCAGTTTGTTGAAACTGCTAGAGTTTTTAATATTTACAGACATATATCTTGATACTTACGAAAAAACGCCTGAAGTATACAATAACTTTTGGTTTTTTTTTAGGCTTGCTAAAATTATTACAATCGCTAACGGGGGAATCATGCAAACAATACAGCAGCCGATTGAATATCCTTCACAACCCTTGCAAAATCGCTGCGAGTATATCCATATACGCTTTGGTTTTTCATCCGTGAAAAATAAATTTTGCAAGGGTTGTGAAGGATATTCAATCGGCTGCTGTATTGTTGTTTTCCAGCGCCCTATTAGACCGCGACGCTAGTATCCGGTAAACGATCGCTGATTGCTTGAGGATCGATTATCGTGATCAGTTTACCATCTACTTTTATTAACGCATCTTTTTGAAACTTGGTGAGTAAACGGCTAACCGTTTCAACGGTTAAACCTAAGTAATTGCCTATTTCATTGCGCGTCATAGACAAATTGAATTGCTTGGCCGAAAAGCCTCGTTCATCAAAGCGTTGAGACAAATGTGAGATAAAATATAGGAGCTTTTCTTCTGCGCTACGCTTGCTTAGCAACATCATAAGATCATGATCATGCTTAATCTCTGCGCTCATAAAGCGCATTATTTGCTTTCGCAATTGTGGATACTTCATCGACATATCATCAAGCGTTTCATACGGTAACTCACAAACCATTGCAGTCTCTAGAGCTTGGGTGTAACTCTCGTGAATTTCGTTTTTAAGTGCATCAAAACCAATAATATCGCCTGGAAAATGAAAGCCTATGATCTGCTCAACACCATCTTTATCACTGATATAAGATTTAAAAGATCCCGAGCGAACCGCAAAAAGACTTTGAAAAGCATCACCACTGCTTATTAGCTTATCATTTTTATGCAGCGGTTTTTTACGTTCAATAATTTCATCTAAAGACGCCATCTCTGTTTTGTTAAGCGAAACGGGTAAACAAAGATGACTAAAACTACAACTTTGACAATGAATGGATAGACTGGATTTATTGGACATACCAAGCTCTCAGGGATGAAGCAATTGTGCTAGTGACTATTCGAAACAATTTACTCGTTAATTAGCGAAAAAGCAAAAAAACTGCACTTGAAAAAAGCGTCAATGCGAGAACATATCGCGATACTTTGTGTTGAAGTAAGGGGACAAGTTGCTTAGCACCAAAACTAATTAACAGCAGTGCGGGTAGGGTACCTAAACCAAAAGCTAGCATGAGCAGCGCACCGTTAACGGCACTCCCTGAAGCCAGACTCCACGTAAGCGCAGAGTATACAAGACCACAGGGGAGGTAGCCCCAAATCATGCCGTATACAAAGGCGTGCTTAGTGTTTTTGATTGGTATAAATCGCTTACTCAATGGCTGTACTCGCCTCCATAGTAAGCCGCCTAGGCGTTCGAGGTAAGACAAGCCCTTCCACAGATCACTAATATACAACGCGAGCAAGATTAAAAAGCCAATGCTAATGTATTCGAGTATGGGAAAATCAGTGTGATTGGCTGAACTGACGATACTACCAAGATAACCAGTGAAAGTGCCAACCAAGGTATAGGATAAAATGCGACCGCAATTGTATGCAAGGGTAAATAGCTGTTTATTTGCGTTAACTGGCATGCCAAAAGTAAAGGCGGTTACAAGCCCCCCACACATACCTACACAATGAACGCTGCCAGCAATACCAATAAAAAAGGCAGCGAGCAGGTTAATTTCCTGCATGATCGCTCGGATGAGATGTTCGAGAGGGTTTATCCTCACTCAACCTTAGGTTTTCATTGTTTTGTTGCTGCTCACCCTGCTCAATGTCGTCGTCAAACAAAATGCTATAACCTTGTCGCTCTAAATCATCGAATTGATTGTTACGCACAGCCCAAAAAAACACTGCTACGCCAATGCATACAATGATGACTGCTAGGGGGATAAGCACATAAATTATACTCATTCGATTTCTCTCTTAGGATCGATTTATCAGAACTACACAACTTTGCACAGTTCAACACTCAATATCGCTAAATTCCATTTAAGGGTTGATGCTGAACCGCACTCTACTTCATTAGACGAGTAGAATTATACACGACAATGATCGAACTCACTGACATACCTAAAGCAGCTTGCCACGGGCTTAACATACCACTGATGGCAAACGGTAATACAATAAAATTATAAGTCAGCGCCCAGCCAATGTTTTGTTTTATTTTTGCTTTAGTGCGCTTGGCCATATTGAGTAAATCATGCAACGCATTCAAGCGAAAGCCCAGCAGGACAAGGTCAGCGGCGTTTTTCGCTAAATCTGAGGCCTTGCCAACGGCAACTGAAACGTCGGCAGCGGCAAGCACAGGAGCATCATTAATGCCATCACCGAGCATAATGAGGGAGCGACCAGCAGCCTGTGCGTCTTTCACAAACTGAAGTTTTTGTTCTGGCGTGTTATTACCATAGGCGTATTTAACCCCTAATTCATCCGCCACTTTCTCGACATTAGCTTGCTCATCACCGCTGAGTATTGATAGTTTGTATTGACTCAATTGTTTAATAAGCTGAGCGGCTTCGGGCTGATGTGTATCACTGAGACAAAATTCAGCAATCAACACGCCGTCAACAAGCATGTAGACATTGGCGTCACTGAGCGTAAAGTTTGTATCAAGCTGAGTGTTGCTCCTACTGCTATTTTTAACCAAAACCTCAGCAATCAACGCCTTTGACCCGATATGGCATTCAAAGCCGTCAATTTGTGCACTAATGCCTTTACCAATCACAATATTGACTGCACTTACATTTAAGCTAAGTGTTTGTTCGAGCGAAAAGGCTTTCGCTATTGGGTGTTCTGAATATTGTTCAATATTAGCGGCTACATTGAGTACAGCCTGTTTTTGATCCTCAAGTGTTTTTAGCTTGCCTGCATACAAAGCTTTGAACAACTGACATGATGTGATTTGTGCTTGATTCACATGCATCTTTTGTATTGAAAACTCGCCAAGCGTTAGTGTGCCTGTTTTGTCGAATACAATATCGCTGGCTAGGGTAATTTGTTCCAGCGCATCTGCACGCTTTAATAAAATGCCTTTTTTGTTTAAATGTGCCATCGCACAGGTAAGCGCTGAGGGTGTTGCGAGGCCAAGTGCACAAGGGCAGGTTGCTACCAAAATGGATATCGTAATCCAAAATGCATCTGGATTACCTTGGTGATGCCAGTACGCATAACTCAAACCACTAATCAGTAGCACTGCCAACACAAAATAACGCGAAAATTGAT
This sequence comes from Agaribacter flavus, assembly GCF_042646125.1. Taxonomy (NCBI): domain Bacteria; kingdom Pseudomonadati; phylum Pseudomonadota; class Gammaproteobacteria; order Alteromonadales; family Alteromonadaceae; genus Agaribacter; species Agaribacter flavus. Next base: position 243,594 of record NZ_JBHRSW010000014.1, on the reverse strand, counting down.
CAGCAATTTGTGCCACTTTAGGTTTACTCGAAAGGGCAACTTCCTGTAAACGCAGTATCTGGTTCATCACTGCGTATTTAATGCTTTTTGAAACCGCTAGGCTGATTGTCCCTTCTTGATTAATTGTACCTGCATATACAGGATCCCCAACTGTTTTTAACACCGGCGCAAATTCACCGGTCAACATAGACTCGTTTATCGTTGTTTGCCCTTCGACAATAGTACCGTCTATCGGAATCGATTCTCCCGCTTTTACCATGACTTTGTCATCTACTCGTAGTTGTTTTGCAAGTACAGAATGCCATGCGCCTTCTTGCCACTTTGATGCGGTGACGGGGATCAGTTTTAGCATATTAGAAGACAATTCAGCTGCTTTATGTCGCGATCGATGCTCTAAAAATCGGCTGACCAACAGAAAGAAAACAAACATACATATGGATTCAAAATATACTTCGCCGCCTTCACTATTCACTGCCAACAAGCCAGCGATGTAAGTAGCGAGTATCGCAACACTGATAGGCACGTCCATATTAACTGTGTAAGCTTGAAACGCCTTTATCGCACTCAAATAAAACACGCTACCGGAATACAGTACAACGGGTGTTGTCAGTAGTAAGCTAACCGCATTAAAATAGCCAATGGTATCTGCTTCAAGATTACCAAATACATCAAAATATTGCCCAAACGCTAACATCATGACTTGCATGGTCATGATCCCCGCAAGCCCTAGCTTTTTAAGGTAAGATTTTTGTTCTTTTTTGTATGAAGCTTCGTGATCATCGGGCTGAAAAGGTAGCCCATCATAACCAATTTGTTTTAGACGTTTTAGGACGCCTGATAGCTGAACAATTTTATCGTCCCACGTTACCATAGCTCGACGAGCAGCGACATTCACTGCAATTTGTTTGATGCCTGAAAGTTTGGCTAACTGCTTTTCAATCAGCCAAGCACAGGCTGCGCAACTAATACCCTCAATAGTCAATTGAATTTGTTTATGTTTACCTTGATCAAATACAAATTCTTCTTGTAGCTCAGGTTCGTCGTATACTGCTAGCTTTGCCATGGTAGCATCAAGCGCGGCATCACCACGTTCCGCTAATTCAGTACGAAATTCATAATAGCTCTCTAGTCCATTGTCGACGATTGCACTCGCTACCGCATAACAACCAGGGCAACACATTGGATAGTCTACTTGCTTTATCTTGACTAGGTATTTATTGCCTTCTGTATTAGGTAGACCGCAATGGTAGCAAGCGTTTTCAGGTACAATAATGCTCATGTTCTATATTAAATGCGTACTCATTGTTTGAACGTGTTATTCCTTTTCTTATGCAACACGGAAAGCCGTCTAGGGGATCATTTTAATAGGTGACGCTTGCGGTAAACGAAGCTTCTTTTGCAATTTCCAGCTCTCGTCGATTGGCATTAAGCGAATACGCCACTTCCCCTCAATATTAAAATCTACTGAAGCGCGATAATTCCCCTGCGCATCGCGTGTAAGCAGTAATTCAACATCACGATGTGCTTGGGTAACGTGATAAAAATTGAGTTTTAAAGCTGTACCATCATCAGGTTGACCTGACAAAAATGTAACAACAACAGACGAATTCTCGAAACTCAGTTCAGTGCTGATGGCTAAGGCTTGGGCTTTTTCAATTTTATCTAGACGCGCATTGATAGATTTGCCTTCCTTATAGTAATCATCCACAACCAAGGTATTTGTGCCATCTGTTGCAAATCGCAAAACGATGCTACCAACTATGATAGAAGACAAGGGAATAGCAATCAAAAACCAAGGCCAAAACTGCTTATACCAAGGCGTGACATCTGTTTGTTGCATAGGCCTCTCTATTTACTTATTAAAGCTTTGAATCTACACAAAAAAGCCTCGCAAAACGAGGCCTTTTTACTACGAATTTTATTGCACATTTACCGCACTTTTATCGATGAGCTACAACGACACTAGTTCGATAAACTGTACACATAAGTGGCGACAACATGAATTTTGTCTTCACCCAATGTGTCTTTAAATGCCGGCATGACGCCGTTGCGACCGTAGTTTAAAGTCTCAGTAACTGCACGCTCTGTGCCACCGTACAACCATATGTTATCGGTCAAATTAGGTGCACCCAGTGCTTGGTTTCCTTTGCCGTCCATGCCATGACAAGCGGCGCATGCAGCAAATCTGGACTTTCCAGCATTAGCTAGACTAGTATCGACATCTCTACCGCTTAAACTCAATACATAGGCAACAACTTCAGACACGCCTTGTTCACCAAATGCGTCCAACCAACCTGGCATTAAGCCGTTCCGTCCATTGATTAGGGTCTCTTTAATTTTTGCGCCGCTGCCACCATACAGCCAATCATTGTCTGTTAGGTTAGGGAAGCCACCGCGCTGCCCACGTGCATCAGAGCCGTGACATTGGGCGCAGTTTTGCAAAAATAAACGCTTGCCAACTTGTACCGCTTCATCATTTTTAGTGAGTTCTTCCACAGGTACTTTTGCGTATTCTTCAAAGATTGGGTCGAACAAATCCTCCGCCTGTTTTACTTCTAGCGCATATTCGTTCCACGCACCATCGTTGATATCTTTTCGCAATTCCGCTTCAGACTCTTCAAGTGATAGTACACCTTGGTTTGAACTTTCCCAGCCTAATAGGCCTTTGTAGCCACCTAAGCTCGGGTAGGCGAATAAGTAGCCAATTCCCCAAACTAAGGTTATCCAAAACAAAATTGTCCACCAACGTGGTAATTGATTATTTAATTCAACGATGCCATCGAACTCATGTCCCATTTCATCGCCTTCATCGACACCTGTTTTATTTGCAAGTGTCCAGCGGAGCAGAAAGTAACAGCCGACTATAGTGCCTAGGCTAATTACACTGATCCAAATTGTCCAAAACATACTCATGGCTTAAGACTCCTGGTCTTTCTTGTTAGTTGCCTCTTCGTTGTCGTCGTCAAAAACGAGATTAGCGGCTTCATCAAACTTGTCTTTGTTTCGACTACTGAATGCCCAAATCACAACGCCAACGAAACTTACGAAAACGATAACAGTAAAAATACTGCCGATTACTCCCTGGTCCATTATTTTAAATGGGTGCCAAGTGATTGAAGATACGCGATCAAGGCTTCCATCTCGGTCTTGCCTTGTACAGCGGCTTTGGCACCGGCAATATCTTCATCGGTATAGGGCATACCAAGCATGCGATTGACTTCCATCTTCTTGGCAATGTCTTTTCCGTCTAATACGTTTTCTTGTAACCATGGATATCCAGGCATATTAGATTCTGGCACCACATTACGAGGGTTGATAAGGTGAACGCGATGCCATTCATCACTGTACCTTCCGCCAACTCTAGCCAAATCTGGCCCCGTGCGTTTTGAGCCCCATAAAAACGGGCGCTCCCACACAGATTCACCGGCAACGGAATAGTGACCGTAGCGTTCTGTCTCTGCGCGGAACGGACGAATCATTTGGCTGTGACATCCGACACAACCTTCGCGAATGTATATATCACGCCCTTCCATTTCCAAAGCCGTGTAGGGGCGTAAGCCTTTGACAGGTTCAAGGACTTGCTGTTGGAACATCAGAGGTAATATTTGAGCAAGGGCACCAAAACTAATCGCAACTAAAATCAATATAGTCAACAGCCCTACATTTTTTTCGATTAACTCATGTGGATTTTTCATTTGGCACCTCCCAAAGCTAATTCACCCTCGACAGACGCCGATTTAGGTGCTGTGACTGTGCGATAGCAGTTATAGGCCATAATTAGCATACCTGCGACGACAAACACACCGCCAATAAAGCGCACCACGTAGAATGGTTTTGAGGCTTCTAAGGATTCTACAAATGAATAGGTCAAAGTGCCGTCTGCATTGACTGCACGCCACATTAAGCCTTGTAGTACACCAGACATCCACATCGCAACAATGTATAAAACCACGCCGATAGTCGCTAGCCAAAAATGGATATTAATCAATTTAGTGCTGTACATTTTGGGTTGACCAAAAAGGATAGGGATCAAGTGGTAAACCGAACCGATAGAAACCATGGCTACCCAACCTAGTGCACCAGAGTGGACGTGACCGACAGTCCAATCAGTATAGTGAGATAAAGCGTTGACAGTTTTGATTGCCATCATGGGCCCTTCAAAGGTCGACATACCATAAAATGACAAAGAAACAATAAGGAAACGCAAAATAGGGTCAGTGCGCAATTTATGCCAAGCACCAGACAAGGTCATGATACCGTTGATCATGCCACCCCATGATGGGACAAACAAAATAACTGACATGACCATACCGAGTGATTGCGTCCAGTCAGGCAGGGCAGTGTAATGTAAGTGGTGTGGACCCGCCCAAATGTAGAGAGATACCAAGGCCCAAAAGTGCACGATAGACAAGCGGTAGGAATATACAGGACGACCCGCTTGCTTCGGTACAAAGTAGTACATCATACCCAAGAATCCAGCGGTTAGGAAAAAGCCTACAGCATTGTGCCCGTACCACCATTGCATCATGGCATCAACCGCACCTGCATAAATAGAATATGACTTAGTCATGCTTACAGGTATTGCCATGCTGTTTCCGATATGCAATACCGCAACTGTGAGCATAAAACCGCCTAAGAACCAGTTAGCTACGTATATATGCGATGTTTTACGAATAATCAACGTGCCAAAAAAGTTAATGATATAAGCGATCCAGACTAGGGCTATCAAAATGTCGATTGGCCACTCAAGTTCAGCGTATTCTTTACTAGCTGTGATACCTAGTGGCAAGGTAACGGCTGCTAACACGATAACCGCTTGCCAACCCCAAAAGGTAAAGGTAGCTAATTTGTCACTAAACAACCTGACCTGACAAGTGCGCTGTACAATGTAATAACTGGTAGCAAATAATGCACATCCACCAAACGCAAAGATCACTGCGTTAGTATGTAAAGGTCGAAGCCGAGAGTAGGTGAGCCATGGAATGTCAAAGTTTAAGGCTGGCGCAAATAACTGAGCAGCTATTAATACGCCGACCGACATACCCACAATACCCCATACAATCGTCATGATGGTAAACTGCCGCACTACTTTGTAGTTGTAGTTTGGCTTAACTTGACTTGTTTCGCTCATAACTAAAAATTTCCGTGTATAGAAATAAAATGGAATTAGAACAGGGTGATTTTACTTTTATTATTAGTCATCCTAGAGGCTGTTTATCTTTGTTTATTATTTCTGCTGCCGGCCATTAATTCGTCAAACAACGCTAAATTCAAGTGGTTTGGTGGTTCCAAATGAGTGAATTTAGAGGCTGTGTGACGAATTAATGGCCACAGCCCGAAGGGTTGGCTCTAAAATTGGATAGTTCTTCGTTGTAGTTGTCTTGTTTGGAACCACCAAACTGCGCCAACTACGCCTTGTCTTATCCAATTTTAGAACCAACACAAAAAATAAACAAAAATAAACAGCCTCTTGTTGAGTGGTGCGTTTAAGAAAAGTAAACTCCTAACTATTCAGGTGTGCATGATAAAGTTTTTAATAACAAAAAGATACATAAACACTAAGGTGATTGATCTTGGTCAATAAAGGAAAGTTTACGGTTAACAAATTGTGAATAAAAAAACGATATCAGGACTCGTCATACTGGCTACATTCCTTTGTTTGGTATTGCTTTCCGAATACAAACAGGTGGGTGTTAATGATGTGTTAAATCGTGATTCTGCCTGCCGTTTACAAAGTAATCAATGTGAAATTACCAGTAAATACGGGGCGATAAGCATAAATTTTAAACAGATGCCGATAAGTGAAGAAATGCTGAGTATTGTTTTTTCTCTCCCAAGTGGCTACCAAATAAACAGTGCTCACATCGAAGGCGTAAATATGTACATGGGCAGAACTCCAGTTATGTTCGAGCAAGGAAAAAAGATTAATGAAGGCACAACGTTTTTGGGGTCGTGTAATATTGAAGAAATGCAATGGCAGTTACAATTTACAATAAAAAAAGGCGAAGAGTTTGTCTCATCGCCTTTTAGTGTATTTTTTATCACCCGCAATTGACCTTGGGTGAGAAGACCAATATTTTTCCTATAACTGTGATTGCGTGTAGTTTTGTAAGCCAATTCGCTTAATTAAACCAAGTTGTTGTTCTAACCAATGTGCATGATCGTTTTCTGTGTCGTCCAACAACACCACCAACATGTCTCGGCTCACAAAATCTTTTGCTTGTTCACAAATACTGATAACCTCTTTGAGCTTTGCTGCCACCTCGTATTCGACACGCAAGTCACTTGCCAGCATCTCCTCAACGTCCGTACCTATCTCTAGGCCTGTACGGGTTTGCATGTCTGGTACGCCACCTAAAAATAACATGCGTTCGATGAGTTTGGTTGCATGGCCTTTTTCATCGTCGAATTCGTGATTGATGCGCTCATAAAGCTTAGTTAAGCCCCAGTCCAAATACATTTGAGAATGGATAAAGTACTGATCCATGGCTGCAAGTTCATACCCGAGCAGTTCATTCAAGCCCTTAATTACATTTGTATTGCCGTTCATGATATTACTCCTCTATTTGCGCTTGCAGATAATTGTCCATACCTAGGGCATCCATTTGATGCTCTTGTGTTTCTAGCCAATCTAAGTACTCCTCCTCATCATCGAGTAGTGATGATAGGAGTTCCCTACTTACATAATCCTGATTTGCCTCGCAAAGGGCAATTGCCTCTTTTAATTGAAGAATTTCTTTAAGCTGAAATTTGATGTCACAGGCTATGCACTCTTTGGTATCTTCACCGATAAAGAGTTTTCCTAGTGCTTGAAGATTGGGCAGACCTTCTAAAAACAATATTCGCTCTATAAGCTTGTCAGCTTGCTTCATATCACATATCGACTTTTTATAAGCAGCGCTATTTAATTTGTTAAAACCCCAGTTTTTGTGCATTCTCGCATGCAAAAAATACTGATTGATCGACGTGAGTTCTGTGGTAAGCACATCATTTAAAACTTTGATAACAGCGGTATCGCCTTTCATATGGATTCACCAATGATTAAAAACACGCGAATTATATCTTAGCTGGCAATAATAATCAAATTTATCCTTATATATCAGTTATTTATAAAAATAATGATTCTCATTAATGATTCGATTTAAGTTGTGATTTTGCTTTGTTGTTTTAATATATCTAAGCTCTCTTCAGCAAAACCTAGACCGGCATCGGTGAAAAAGTTGAATACATGGTCGACGCCTTTTTCCAACAAGGGCTTGACCTCATCTTCATAGCGAGCGATTGCCGCTACTTTTCCTTTATACCCAGCATTGCGCAGCTGATTGGTGACATTGGCAGAGTCTTCGATAGAGGGAAGTGCAAGCAGAACCAATTTAAGTGTTGAGATGTCGGCGCTTTCCCACAAATCTACATTTTCACCATCGCCATGAATGGCGTTTAGCTTGTTATGCTGTAGGCGAGCGACTTTTTCTTCGTCGGCATCCATACCACACACGGCATTGCCAAGCTCTCCCGATAATGCCCTAAACGCGCCCGTACCAACTCGCCCCATACCGAGCACCAGTACTTCGACACTATTGAAACTCGGGTAAATATCTTCAGCAAGTGGGACAGGGTGTTGATACCCGTGCATTAAATGATTGGATTCGTGATAGATGTCGTGTGAGCGTCGATAAAATACACTGGTGATCACAAAGGAAAACGATACACTTAAAGCTATGATCACCAACCAATCCGCACTTAAAAGTTGTAAACTTACCGCTAGCGCTGCAACGATCAATCCAAATTCACTGTAATTAGACATGACTGCACCGGTCAAAAAAGACGTGCGAGCGCGTAGTCTGAGTTTGGTAAACAAGATAAAAAACAAAGCAAATTTAACCGGCAACAAGAGCGTAAAGCCCAAAGCAATTAAGGCCATTTCAGGTGTGGGCAAGGCAGTCAAACCAATGGATAAAAAGAAACAGATCAAGAACAGATCTTTAAAACTTAACAAAGATTTAGACAATTCTACCGACTTGGAATTGCCCGCTAACAATACCCCTAAAATCAATGCACCTAGGTCACCTTTTACGCCAACAGATTCAAACAGATAGTAGCCTCCCAAAGCAAAGACAAACCCACACAAAGGCAGTAATTCGCCATGTCCCGCTTCTTTCAATAAGCGTTTGAATAAAGGAGCAAAGGGGATCAACAAAAATAGAGCAAAGGCGTAAATAGAAGGGAGCTTTCCTGTAGCAAACACCAAAAATAGCACGGCAAAAATGTCTTGCATTACTAGAATACCGATTGCCACTTTTCCATGACGAGTTTTACCTTCGCCACTCTCTTCTAATATCTTGACCACACATACCGTTGAACTGAACGAAAAAGCAAAACCTATTAAAGCCGCTTGTTTTATATCTAAATCAACAAAATAGGGGAGTGATATGCTGGTTAAAAGAGAAATGAACCCCGCAATTATCATTACCCAAACTGCGCAATGCCCAATACTACCCAACCAAACCTCACGCTTAGCCAAATCGGCAATGTTTAGCTTTAGCCCGATAGTGAACAGCATAATGGTTATGCCTAAGTTAGCGATAGTTTCAATGGTGTCGTTCGCTGAAAAACCTAAGGCATTCATTACAAAACCGGCAGTTAAAAAGCCGACCAAGGGAGGTAAATGAATAAACTTACAGGCAAAGCCGCATAAAAATGCAACCAATATCAGAAAAAAATCCATGGAGATGTATTGAACGCTCAATAAAAAAGATAAGTTTATTAAACCTTTACTCCGCGCAATACGCAAATCTTTTGTATTCGGCAACAGACTCTGGCGCCTGTTTGTACATAAGAGACCAACAAGCCCTAGGGCATGAGACGTTTTTTATCTTTTTTACTCAATGAATCCTTAAAATTAGCAAAGAAACCTTCAAGGTAAAACTTTGGTACTGCATCCATTTTTTCAATGGCGCGCAGATTGGCAAGCTTACAACCTAACTTCGACGCAATACAACTAAGTGGAATGCCTCGTTTGCTTAAAAATTTTATGAACTCTTTGCCTGTCATTACTGCTACCTCTCACAAGCTAAAACGTTTATATATTAAACAATACGTGCAAAATATAAACTGCCTGTTTTATACTCAAGTATTGCTAACATAACGCAAAAGCAATAATGTCGGCTGTTTTTGTAAAAAGCCATGATAAAAGCATTCTCGGAATGCACGTTCCTGTCGATAAACTAAAAAGAATATCTAGCGACAGATGGCTGACAATATTTTGGTACACGAAATGAATGTTTTGTTGGTGGATGATGATGCGTATGATCGTAAAATCATCCGTGAAGAGTTAAGTTTAACTCCCACTATTAACAATATTTATCAGACTTCGAGTGCAATAGAGGGATTAAAAAAAGCCTCAGAAGAAAGATTTGATGTCATTTTAATTGATTGCTCCATGCCACAAATGAGTGGCGTAGAGATGATCAAGCAATTGCGACAGGCACCGATGGCTAGCCGCACCGCTGTTGTAATGATGAGCGGGAGCTTGGACGATGAATTGGCATTAGAGTGCTTGCAAGCTGGGGCACAAGATTTTTTATTAAAAAATGAGATCAATTCAGACCGACTAAGACGTTCATTGTTGCAAGCGCAAAAGCGCTTTGAGCTCGAACAAAAAGTGCAACAAAGTATTCAGGCAAAGGAGCGATTTTTTGCCAGAATGTCACATGAAATCCGTACTCCTTTACACGGCATACTTGGGCTGACGGAAAACCTACAAGCCAAAAATCTCGGTGCTGAGGTCGTAGGCACCGTCAGCACAATTTCTGAATGTGGAAAACAACTACTTTATTTGCTCGATGACTTGCTAGCGATCTCAGAACTAAATGACGAAGTATTCTCAGTCAACATCGAAGCTATTTCCTTAAAATCTGTGGTCGATTATGTGCACCGCCTTTTTGAGGCAAAGGCAAAAGACAAAGGGATAAATTTAAGTGTTGTCTATCCAAAAAATGAAGACCTTGTAGTGCTTTCGGACAAAGTACGGCTTACGCAGGTGATCACCAATATTGTCAACAACGCCGTTAAATTTACCGAGCAAGGTAGTGTAAAAATTGAGATTATCGCTGAACAAAGCAGTGTGCAATTGAAAATCATTGATACCGGTATCGGTATTGTGTCACCCAAGCGGATATTTGATGCCTACAGCCGAGATGAACTGGCAACAGACTATGGTTTTTTAGGCACCGGTTTAGGCCTAGAAATCGTTAGAAAACTGACAAGTGCAATGGGACATACTATTACCGTTGAGTCATCAGTAGGAAAAGGAACTACCTTTAGTCTTAATTTACCCAAAGCGGTGAGGCAGAGTGCATCCAATCACGAAAAAGTGAACGGCTACGTTGGTCACAAAGCGCCCGATAAACGCTTTGGCAGAGTATTAGTGGTGGATGACAATGATATTAATCTTGAAATAGCCATCAATATGCTGCAAGCACACTGCACTGAAGTGCATGCCGCACAAAATGGCCAAGAAGCCTTAGATATGGTTGCAAATGGCCCTAGTTATGAACATATCCTAATGGATTTGAATATGCCCGTGAAAGATGGTTTTCAGGCAGCAAAAGAAATCAATGCGATGGATTTGGAGACCAAACCACTAATTTACGCGTTATCCGCTGATGCCTGCGACGAAACCACGGAAAGATGTAAACAAGTTGGCATGCACAAGCACATCAAAAAACCGTTTACCAAACAAGATTTATTAGATGCTATGCAGCATTCTGATTAAGTTATGCTATGGTTATAGCCATGTGAACACTGCGGCTCTACGATAATTGTATGTGCAAACACAAAGTACCTTAACGAGACAACATGCTATACCAAGCCGAAAAGAGTGTGTCGAGTGACACCTAATAGACGCCAATTTATCCAGCTATTTGGTAGTATAGCCGCAAGTTATGCCCTGCCTTTTTCTGCCTTGCCTAGCTTTGCCCTTAGTAAGCTACTGACATCTTCTGAACTCAAGCTTGATACTTCAAACGAAAACCTTCATCTTGACATAATCGAACTTGCCAAACAATACAAAAAAAGCAGTAATCTTCATTTACTACTTCCCGAGGGGAGTCAATTTAATGTTAAGCCAATTGCAGATTGGTTTTCCGAGGCAGTGGGACTTAAGGTAACACTAGAAACCGTGCCTGTAGACGATATCAACACTCGAATACTACTGGATAAACGACTCAAACACATTTCATGGGATGTAGCTTTGCCAGCAACATTTGGTATTCCAGAGCTTGCTGAATCTGGCGCAATAGCCGATGTGTCGCAGTTGCGAAAGCAAATAGAGCCACAAGGGTTTGATAGCAACCGCTACTACCAATTAGGTGATTTATATAAAGGTCGGTTTTACGGTTACCAGACGGATGGCGACGTATATATGATGTTTTATAATCAATTACTCACTACGCTACCTAAGCGTAATGATTTTGCTGATGCATTTGGTTATACCTATCGATTACCAAAAACATGGGAAGAATTGGATCAACACTTAGCGTTTTTCCATGATCCACAAAATAACATTTTTGGTGGCGCTTTATTTAAAAGTCCAAATTATTTGGTATGGGAGTTTTGGTCACGTTTTCACGCAAAAGGGCAGTTACCCCTAAATGATGACCTCTCACCCAATATTGACAATGAACATGGCATAGCGGTGCTGGAAGACATTATTCGTAGTGTGGCTTATATGCATCCTAATGCACGCAAAGATGGCTTGGTAGATAATTGGCGAACTTTTGCAAAGGGCAATATATACGCCAATATTGGCTGGGGAGGCACGCAAAAGTATCTCGTCGAAAATCAATCTCCCCTAGTTGGCAATTTGCGTTATGACGCTTTGCCCGGTGGCACAGTAAATGGCCAATTTATCGATGCTGGTTATTTTAATTGGGGATGGAATTACACACTTTCTCCGATGGTAAAAGACCCTGTTCTCGCCTATTTATTTACCTTGTTTGCCGTGTCGCCAATGCCTTCTACTACTGCGGTTGCGCAGCAAAAAGGCTTTTTCGATCCCTTTAGAAAAGAGCATTATCAAGATAACAATATTCAGCGCATATACACACAAGAATTTCTAGAAGCGCACGAAAATAGCATGAAAAATTGCATCCCTGATTTTTACATGAATGGGCAACAACTATATATGGGTGAGCTAAGGCGATATTTGAATGCGGCAGTAAACCAAAAAATATCGCCTCGAAAAGCGCTGGAGGCCGCAGCAAATAGCTGGAAAAACATCCATGAAAAAATGGGGGTAGAAAAACAAGCTATTCAATGGTCTTTCCTGCGTCTACAATATCCAAAACCGTTTAAGGAAGCACTCAAGTATGATTGATAAAGTTGTGCCAGAAAATCTTGTAACTATTTTGATGGTGGAAGATGATGAGCTGGATGTTGAAGTATTTAAACGAACTTTGAAGAAAGAACATATTCTCAATCCCTTCTACAATGTTACGGATGGGGAAGAGGCCTTATCTGTGCTCAGGGGACAACATCCCGACATACAAATAAGCAAACCTTATTTGCTAGTGATGGACATCAATATGCCGCGTATGAATGGCATAGAATGCTTAAGTGAAATTCGTCAAGATCCTGAGCTAAAAGACACCGTTGTATTTTTTATGACTACCTCGGAAGATGAACAAGACATGTATGAGGCATACAATCTAAACGTTGCGGGTTACATGGTTAAGTCGAATCTAGGCGAAAATTTCTTAAAATCAGTGCGTATGCTGGATCAATATTTTCACGCTATTGTGCTACCTGACGCCTAAATTTCATGAATAAAAAGCCTAAGCAAAAAAGCTTTTTTCAATTTTTTAATCGCGTATTTTTAAGTTTAAGTGGCGTGATTTTAGGCGTCACACTGCTTAGCGGTTTTATCTTCTCTCGCCTGTATTTATCGGTGGAAAAAACGGTAGAATATACCGTCCCATCAGTAAACAGAGTGGCGTCGATTGGCGCAAACACGGTTTTACTTTCAACCTTAATACCACGCATCAGTAGCGTCACCGAAATCGATAAGTTAGATATACTCAAACAACAAATAAACCAGTCATTGCAGCAAATCGACGAAAATTTTTCCGATATCGACACGCCTGATGAACAGCAAAACAGCATATCGACCTTAGTCGCTAATTTAAAGCAATCTATTGATGACTATATCAATCTTAAAACAGCTAGTTTGCAGCAGACAGTAAAACTAGTCCCGCTAAATACAAGATTATTGGACGCACTTAGCATTGCTATTCAAGAAATGCGTTTACTAGCTGTCGATGTTGAACTTGTTTTATTTAAAACGAATAAAGAAAACGAGCTCAAACAAAACCTAACGAGAATGGGCTTTATCAATGACATTATTTCTGACTTAGAATTGTTATCAACAATCGTACTCAACACTAACAATGAAGATAAGCCTCTAGTACTTGAACAAGTACAAGAGGAATTTAACACCATTTTTCGTAATATAACGTTTAGTTTGAGTAACATCGATATTGATACACCCGATACTTTGCATTTGGCTATACGCGATGTGTATAGCTTAGCGCTGTCAAACGGCAACTATTTTGAGCGTATTATTAAGCAAAGTGAGACTAATATAAAGGTGGTCGCCGGAGCTGAAAGCATAGAACGCACAATCAATGAAGTTTCTGCAGAGTTGACGCCTATATTGTCTGCTCGTGCGGAGCAGGATAGTGTTGCTCTCAGTTCTTTACTCTCCTTTACACATTTGTATTTCGCTATTGTTATCATGATAACCGTCGTGACGCTGCTTTTTGTTGCGTATATCAATCGCGTGGTTATTCCTCGTCGTATTATTCAGCCATTACAAGATATGGCGCAAGACATAGTGAAATTAAGTAGGGATGAAGTGAAAACACTACAATTTTCGCATGATTCAACAGAACTCCAAGAGATAAAGCAAGCCTTACTGATTTTTCAACAAAATGCAGAACAATTGCGTCATCGAGAAGACGAACTACTCAATGCAAACAGCCAATTGACTCAGCTCAATAAAAACTTGAATATGTTTATTCGCGTGTCTTCTCATGACTTACGCACGCCTCTGAGAGGAATTGAAGTGCTCGCGCACATGATTGAAGAAGATTTAGACAACAATGAAATAGCGAGTGCAAAGCGACACAATGCGAGGGTAAAAACCCGAGTTAAACGCATCGATCAACTCGTTGCGTCTTTGTCTGAGTATGTACGCGCAGAACGCCCCGAAACCAATATTGTCGAAGTAGAGTTTAAAGCTTTAGTAGACGAGTGTATTGATTTACTTAACGTGCCGACAAGCTTTGAATTTACGATAGATACTCAAGTGGCAAAAATAAGAATCAACCAAATCGCGTTTACAACAGTCATCCGAAATCTCATAGACAATGCTATTAAGCATCACGATTGCGACCAAGGTGCGATTGAAATAACTCTCTCAGAGAGCCAGTCACATTATGAAATTTCTGTTGTTGACGATGGACCTGGTGTGCCAGCACGCTTTCAGGAAAGGATCTTTAAGCCCTTTGAAACCCTGCAACCCAAAGATAAAGTTGAGGGTTCGGGCATGGGGCTGTCAATCATCAAGAAGCTCATTGAACATCATAAGGGTGATATTCATTTGCAGTCACCGATTGACGATGAGCGGGGCGCAAGATTTACATTTACTTGGGAGAAAATGTTGTAGCGCACAAATGATTACCTAGACTTAAGTTTACATTTTGCACATAATCAAGTTTACCTTGCGCTACAATAATCAAGCAAATTTAAGGGCATGCATGCAAATACTCGTAGTAGACGATGACAGTATTGACAGAGAGATGCTTCGTATTTCATTAGATGAAGCAGGTAAGGGCGGGTACGATATCTCGGAAGCCACCTCGGTAGAGTCAGCCTTGGCCTTAATCGAGCAACAGCGCTTTGATGTTATTGTTTTGGATTACCGAATGCCAGGCGCAGATGGTATTGAACTTGTTATTGAAATCCGTTCAAAACCTCGCTTGGGCGGCACTGCCATCGTGATGACGAGTGGTGAAGATGACGATAGTCTCGCCTTGGAATGCATTGAAGCAGGGGCGCAAGATTTTATTTCTAAAGAAGATATCACTCGAGGCAAGCTAGAAAAGGCGCTACTTCACGCGCAAAAACGCTTTGAAATAGAACAAAGAATGCACCAAAGTTATTTGCAAGTGAAGGAGTTGGCAGAAAAGGATCCATTAACCGGCTTATCTAACCGCTATCATTTTGAAGAAAGTATAAAAGTCGTGATTGCCAACAATCAGCGCACAGGCGCAAGTGTGGCGCTGCTTGCTTTAGATTTAGATGATTTTAAAGATATCAATGATACCTTAGGCCATAGCGCAGGCGATCAGGTCTTAAAAGAAGCGGTGCGCCGCGTTTCGATGTGTTTGCGAAATAATGAGGGCTTTGCCCGGATAGGTGGTGACGAGTTTGCGATCACCTTGAGCAACATATCGTCGATCAGTGTGATTACCATCGTTGCCAACCGCATTAAGAAAGCCTTCAACGCTCCATTTATGGTCGAAGGACGAGAAGTAAGATGCGGCATCAGCATCGGTGCTGCACTTTGCCCTGCGGATGCAAACGAGTCGCAAGGTTTACTTAAATGCGCAGATATTGCGATGTACCGAGCCAAGCAAAAGGGCAAAAATCAAGTTTGTTTTTACGAGTTGCACTACCAAGAGGAGTTCAATCGCCGTTTCGATATTCAAAATGCCATGCGTAACATTATGGAACACGCTAGCTTTCGTTTGGTGTACCAAGCAATATTTAGTACTGAAACGAGAGCTATAATAGGTTTTGAAGCCTTAATTAGATGGCCCGCTGCTCATGGGGCTTACACGCCTGACGAGTTTATACCCATTGCCGAAGAATCACGTTTAATTCTTGACTTAGGGCGTTGGATTATAAAAACAGCGATTGAGCAGGTCGCACATTGGAAACGAGAGCATAAAAAAGAACTGAGCATATCGATAAATATCTCACCCGTTCAATTAAGTGATCCAGAACTCGTTAGCTACATTGTAAAGGTCGCTGACTTAGCCAAGATCTCTAATCGTGACGTTATACTAGAAATCACCGAAACAGCCTTAATTAAAGACAATGAAAAAATATCACAGTCCTTGAAAGCTCTAAGTGACCTCGGTTTTAGGATAGCCTTGGATGATTTTGGTATGGGGTATTCCTCTGTTTCGCATTTGTTGCACTTTCCTATTCATATCGTAAAACTCGACAAGAGTTTACAGTTGGCTGATGCAAATGAAGGAAAGCAGTATGGTTTGTTAAAAGGGTTGTCGCTAATGCTGGCTAGTATGGATTTTACTGTTGTCGCGGAGGGCGTTGAAACAGAAGCGCAATTGCAGACCTGCGCAAAATTGAATATAGACAGAGCACAGGGGTATCTATTGGCAAAACCCTCAGA
Source organism: Agaribacter flavus (assembly GCF_042646125.1). Taxonomy (NCBI): domain Bacteria; kingdom Pseudomonadati; phylum Pseudomonadota; class Gammaproteobacteria; order Alteromonadales; family Alteromonadaceae; genus Agaribacter; species Agaribacter flavus. The sequence continues at coordinate 227,114 of NZ_JBHRSW010000014.1, read as the reverse complement.
ACCTACAGACATCGAAAAACTTTTTTAAATGCTTACGCCAAACGACTACGATTGTGTGTTGGGTAAGGTAACCACCGAAAACCAAAAGTTTTCGACTACACTAACAACATTGATAAACTGATCGAGGTCGAGCGGCTTAACGACGTAACTATTGGCATGGAGGTCGTAGGTTTTTACTACATCTTGCTCGGCTTCTGAACTGGTTAATACTACGACTGGAATGCGCTTAAGTTTTTCACTTGTTTTTATTTTGTCGAGTACTTCGCGCCCATCTATTTTGGGTAAATTTAAATCCAACAAAATCAGATCAGGCAACACAACATCTTCAAAACCTGCTTCCTTATTTAAGTAGGCTAAGGCCTCTTCTCCATCTCTCACCACGTTTAGCGTATTCGAAATTTTTGCAGCAGAAAATGCTTCCTCAGTCAGCATTACATCACCGGGGTTATCTTCTACTAAGAGTATTTCTATTGGTCTAATTGCTGACATAGTTCTCAACTTGTTTAAATAGGCATGATAGTAATACTACACATTAGGTGATTTTGGCAAACTAAAATAAAAGCGGCTACCTTTTTCAAGCTCAGAGATAGCCCAAATTTTACCATCCATCTGTTCAATGGTTTTACGGCAAATGGCTAATCCCATACCCGTACCAGAATATTCTTCTTTTCGATGTAAACGCTTAAAAGGTTCAAAAATCTTTTCACAATATTGCTGTTTCATACCGATGCCATTGTCAATGACCGCAAATACCCATTGCTCGGCTTCAGATTTTACTTTCACTTTTATAATCGGATTTACCTCTGATTTTCGGTATTTTATGGCATTGCCAACCAAGTTTTGAAACACGGAACATATACTCGATGGATCAGCGTTTACTATAGGTAAGTTATCCCATTCCACACTTGCCCCTGCAGCTTCAATACTGGTGGATAAATTTTCCATGACTGATTCAGCCATTTTGTTCAAGTCAATTGCACTAAATGTTTCGGCTTGGTTGCCCAATCGTGCATATTCGAGCAGATCTTTCACCAACTGTTGCATTCGTACGGCGCCATTGGTGGCGTATTCGATATATTTAAATGCGCGATCATCGAGTTTGTCACCATAGTATTTTTCGAGTAACTTCGTAAAGTTGATGACCATGCGTAAAGGCTCTTGCAAGTCGTGCGATGCCACATAAGCAAAACGCTCTAATTCAGCGTTTGAACGTATCAATTCTTCTTGTGCCAACTTACGTTCTGAAATATCGTTCATAAAGCAGTGGTGACCAATAAAAATACCGGCGTCATCAAAGCAGCTGATCATCGTGACCGCTTTATAAAAGCGACTGCCATCTTTGCGAATTCCTTTTGTTTCTCTCGTTACTTTGCCATCTTTTAGCATTTCTTCGTAGGCTGTTGCCATCATGGCATGTTCGGATTCATCAACTGTTATTGACCAATTTTTGCCAACTAACTCTTCTGGTTTATATCCACATGCACTGGCATAAGCTTCATTAACAAAAGTATAACGACCCTGTGTATCTATACGAGACACGCCTTCGACGGTGTTTTCTAAGGCATCGTGTAACTCTTTGTGGTCTGCCTCAGTGCGTCGGATAGCCGTAACATCTCGGCTAATACCCAAGATAAACGGATCGCCCGCACTATTTTGAAAGCGCGTTTTTTTAGTATGTAGAATACGTTTTTTACCATCCGGAAATAATATGGCTTCTTCAGTTTCCGAATATCCTTCGCGCAGTGCCTGCTTGTCGTGAGCCAAAAACTCAGCGGCTTCTTCTTCGTCATAAGCCTCTAAAGTGGTGGTGCCGATGACGGAATCTCTCACAGATTCGGGATATACACGTAAAAAAGCATCGTTAGCGCGCACTATTCTAAATTGCTCATCTTTAACAAAGAACATGTCGGGAATGGCTTCTTGCATAAGTTGCAAAAACTGCTTTGACTCTTCGATACGCTTGATATTTTCGGCGCGTGAAAATTCGCTAGAAATCCATTGTGCCAATAAGCTAAGCACTGTTTTGTTCCGCACCGATACTTCATTTTTTGTTCCGTTAAAACCATAAAAATTTAGTGTGCCATAGGCTTGTTGATTTAGGTAAATTGTTGTTCCTAGGTACACCTTTGTTCTTTTGCAGATGTCACTGTTTTCATCAATTGATGAGTTAAATTCAATATGATTATCAACGTAGACTTCATGTGCATTGAATGCCTTGGAACTAAAGTATGTTGAAAGCGATAAGACTTCATTTAGGTCAACAGATATGTTTGACTGATAATGTGAAATGGCGCATTCACCTTGATTCAGGATACTAATACTCGCCACTTGCAAGCCAAAGTAATCCAGCCCTTTTTTCAATATATCCGCCACTTTGTCGTTCAGGCTTAAGTCATTGTTTACCGTGGCTTTGTATAAGCAATTTAGCATGTCTTCTTCACGCATTTTTTCGCTTACATCTTGATAAACCCCTGTAATTGTTTTTGGCTTACCATCCTCCGTGCGTGTTGCAGTTTTGCCACTCTCATGTATCCAACACCAAGAGCCATCAAGGCGACGCAAGCGATAAACCAAATCTAGTTCATTGCTCTTAGCGTCAATGTAGTGTTGCCAATGCGACGCGACCTTATTTTGATCTTCAGGGTGGACACGCTGCCATAACTTATCTAATCCACTAGTCCGTTCATCTAAAGAATCGCCCAATAGCGCTTGTATTTGTTTGTCCACATATAGGTGTTCGTCTATCAAGTCGTATTCCCAAACGATGATACCTGTAGCTTGAACGACTCTGTCATAACGTTGTTTTTTGGTGAGCGCTTCGTATTGATAGCGACGAATCTCCAAGGTCTTTTCTTTTACCAAAGACTCTAAGTGCTTCTTTTCTATGCCTTGGCTTATGGCGGTGTCTAAGCTTTCAGAGTTGATTTCTCGTTTTACCAGATAATTGAAGGCACCTGCCTTAATGGCTTCTGCAGCTATGACTTCATTGCCTTGACCACTAAATAGAATAACGGGAATTTGCGGGTATTGCTCATGTAGCTTTTTGAGTACAACCAAACCATTTTCGCCCGGAAGAGAATAGTCGAGCAATATGCATGCTGGCTCAAGTGTACGAATGGTTTCTATTATTTGACTGCCTGAGTCCAACTCAAAACAATGATATTGTTTGTGTTTTATTTTTTTTACTGAGCGGATCACTAACTCTCGATCGTCAATATTGTCATCAACAATCAATAGCCGAATATCTTTTTCATCCTTAGTGAGTAGGTTATTTGGTTGCTCAACAGACGCAACAGCATGATGAATACTTGCCGCCAAATCAATGTTATTAATCTCAGATTTTACTAGGTAATCTTGCGCGCCACCTTTTAGTATCTCTACCGCTAGTTTTTCGTTGCCTTGACCTGTTAGCACAATAATAGGGACAAGTGGGTAAATTTGCCGGATCTCCCGCAATAACGTAAAGCCATCTTTGCCAGGCAACGAGTAGTCCAATAATACGCAATATGGCTTGGCTTGTGCCAAGTTTTCCATGCCCTGTTTACCACTACTGACATGCGTAATATTGAAGGTGTCATTGGCAGATTTACTTTGGCTTTGCTCAGTGAGCAACTTACGCTGACACAAATCAACATCGTCAACATTGTCGTCGATCATCAAAATATCGTATGTGGGCATAAAGCGTCGCGTCCGAAATACTAAATTAGGCTGGGTGAGTATTGAATATATGGTTGATTATCATAAGTCTTTTCTGGGTAAAATAGCCACGCCAAACCAGTAGTCTTTCATGGTTCTGATTGCTTGGGTTAAACCTTCAAAGTCAACCGGCTTTTGAATATAAGTACTCGCGCCAAGGTCATAGCATTTTTCGATATCTTTTGCGTCGTTTGATGTGGTGAGTACTACAACCGGAATCGAGCGAGTATTTTTGTCACTTTTTAGTTGTTGTAATACATGACGACCATCGATACCTGGCATATTCAAGTCGAGCAGTATCAAATCAGGTAAGCTTGCATCGGTATTATCGTTATATGCGTTATTTTTGTATATGTAATCTAATGCGTCCTGACCATTTTTACACCATTTGACGGGGTTCATAAAATGGTTCTTTTTTAAACTTCTTACCACTGCCTCGTAATCGTCTTGATTGTCTTCTACCAACAGTAAGTGCGACATACTATTCATGTATTCACCCATTGTGTTTTAGTGTAAAGAAAAAAGTAGCGCCGTGATGCTTTTGAGATTCTATCCAGATCTTTCCGCCATGACGCTGTATAATTTTTTTGACGAAGGTGAGTCCAACTCCCGTGCCTTTGACGCTATCGTCCTCGTCATTTAGGCGTTTAAATATGCGAAAAACGTCATCAAAAAACACCTCGTCAATGCCGATACCGTTGTCCTTTACATAAAATGTCAAAGGCTCCTCTTCATTTGACGCTGCTTGCGGATTTATGCAACCAATCTCAATCAGTTTTTCTGCTTTATCGTTGTACTTTAACGCATTAGTGATTAAGTTGCGAAATACTTCGGTGATCCGGGGTACATCACAAACCACACGAGGTAATTTCGATGGTATAAGGATTTTTGCATTGTCCAAACTGAGACTGTTCTCCATCATTGTAGTAATATCATGGATAATCGTGTTTACATCACATTCTTGAATAGCAAGGTCTTGGCGTCCAAGCCTTGAAAAATAGAGTAGGTCATCAACCAAACGCTCCAGCCTGCCACACAAATATTTCATACGGTTAACGCGTCGTTTGCCGTCTTCGCCTAATAGTTCTTCATAGTCTTCTTGTAAAAATAAGGCGTTATTGCTTAACCCCCGTAACGGCTCCTTTAGATCATGAGAAGCGATGTACGCAAAATCATCGAGCTCTTGATTACTGCGAGTGAGTGCCTCAATGTATGAATTAATGGCCTTTTCGGATTCCACACGCTGCGTGATATCTCTGATTGTGCCCACAAACAAAGGCAAACCTTCATTGTCCATTGCAGCAACACCTAACTCAATTGGAAATACACTACCGTCTTTACGTTTCGCTTCGACTTCTCGCCCAATACCAATGATTTTTTTATCACCTGTACGCCGATAATTTTCCAAATACGTATCGTGTTCGTCATGAAAAGGGTTAGGCATCAGTATCCTTACATTTTGACCCATGACTTCTTGTGCAGCATAACCGAATATTTTTTCAGCGGCTGGGTTAAAGCTTTGAATATGTCCATACTGATCAATGGTTATCAGCCCATCAAGTACGGTATTGAAGATCGCTAGCAGTTGCTTTTTCTCGTTTTGTATTTCTTGTTCAGCTCGTTTTCTATCAGATATATCCTTGATTGTGCCAATAAACATGACTTGGCCGTTTACATCCATTTGATTGACACCCAGCTCGATAGGAAAGATCGACCCATCTTTGCGTTTGGCTTTTACCTCTCTGCCGATACCGATTATTTTCTTTTCTTTAGTGCTTAAATAATTGTGTAAATATTGATCGTGTTCACTGTGATATGGATCAGGCATCAACATTTTTACGTTTTTGCCCACGACCTCATCTTCGGAGTATTGAAAAATGCGCTGCGCAGCATTATTGAAACTATGAATCTGCCCTTGGCTATCGATGGTAATCAAGCCGTCAAGGACCGTGTTCATAATGATATCAAGGGGTAGAGCTTGGATTTCTGCTTTGTCTGACATGTAATTTTTTACCTAGTCGGTCTGATTGCGTCTTGCTGCACTTGAGTATTTGAAAAAAGCTAGCTTTAATAGAAGCTATTTATCTTTGTTTATTTTTTGTGTTGGTTCTAATAGTTTATACGCTAAATTGTAGAGCGCCACATTGATTAACAAAAAACCGATGGAGAATACATTGAGTGAGCACTCAGAAAAACATGTTAGTCCAGAATTTGTAAAATCACTAATTAGCGGCATCTGCCACGACGTTGGCGCACCTGTTAGGCACATTGTTCAGTTTTCTCGTATGTTAGCAGACGCTGATAGTGCTTACACCGCAGCTGAAAAACAAACACGTTGGCTATCAATCATCAATGAGAGTGGGGGACGCCTGCAAGACATGCTCAAGGCCTTGAGCGTTTTTTCGCGTTTGAGTGTATCAGTACATGACAGTAAAAAATTGGATTTAAAATTATTACTCGAGCGCTTACTTGATTTTCATCAAGCTCATACTCTAGCAAAAAACAGACAAGTTGAAATAAACGTACAAGGTGATTGGCCTGAAATAGAAGGCAGTGAAGATCATTGGCAAACCTTATTTTCCTGTTTAATTGAAAATGCCTTATATTTTCAGCCAGAAGATTTGTCTCATACTATTCGCTTAACTATATGTTGTGATTACAATGATTCATTGCTTGATATCCGCTTTGAAGACAATGGTATTGGTGTGCCAGAAAACCAGTTTCCAGTATTAACTAAACCTTTTAAGCGAACTAATCATCTTGATGAATATCCAAGCTTAGGTATGGGCTTAGCATATTGCCAGTATATTGCAGAATTGGATCATGCCTTGCTCAAGTTTAGTTCTTCACCATCAGGCGGATTTATAGTCCGCTATACCCAGCAAGGAATTCGGAGAACATAGGGTTCAAGAACGTAAAGAACGACAAATATATTGGTTATACTGTTGGTTACGCGTAACGCTTGATGGAGTTTTTAAATAAGCGTTCATCTACATTTTCACAAAATTACCAAAGGAGCGAGGTTTGATAAAAATAGCGGTTACATTAGCGCTAATAATAAGTGCATTTTCGGCAATATCGGGTACCTCAACACTTCGCTGTGGCAAGCAATTGGTCAAACTGGGTGATACAAAAGCCGAAGTTAAAATTGTATGTGGCGAACCGATAGATATCGACCTAGTTGAGCACACGTTAGACGATAAGGCTATCGTCAAAACTGAAATTTACACGTATTATTTCGGTAAGGGTAAATTAATTAAAATATTGAAATTCGAAAATGGCAAACTAGCCGCAATAGATGAGGGGCGGCGGGTCAATTGATATTACACAATTGCTTTATCTGCGCCGGTTTTCTGAAGAAAACCCTAATTTAAAGGTGAGCATAAATCTACCGGCAAATATTTGTCACAGTCACAGAATTTCGCAACTATTGATTGATCGTGTTGAGAGCGTGAGATAAACCCCAACAGTATTATTTGGGAGGTTACGGAAGCACATTCAATGTCCGAACCGAAAAAAGCGAAGGAATCCCTCCATGTATTAAATTCACTACCAAGCAATCGTTCGATTTATATTTATAACACTATTAAAATTTTCATAGTAGTTGGCATAATTACATTTATTTAATATTATTAGTACAATACTTAGTTGGAAAAATCTTTTTTGGAAAAGTATGCCTAATGCAAAACCATGAACAACTTTTTGTCTCTATCCGAAAAATCATTCGAGCGATAGATATTCGATCCAGAAAATTGGGAAAAGAAGCAGGCATAACTGGGCCTCAATTAATGGTACTCCAAGAAATATTGCAACGTGACGGGATTACTGCAAGGGAAGTGGCTTCGCGGATAAACTTAAGTCAGGCTACAGTGACAAATATTCTTGATAGGTTAGAAATTAAATTATTTGTCGAGAGAAAGCGCAGTGATATTGATAAAAGGCGCGTTGCTTTGCATTTGACCGAAGACGGCAAAACCGCTTTAAGCAACGCACCTCAGGCCATTGAAGAACAGTTTGTTGAACGCTTTTCTGCACTCAAAGATTGGGAGCAACTGCAATTGATGGCAGCAGTAGAGAAAATTGCAGACATGATGGACGCCTCTGATATAGAAGCTGCGCCAGTATTAAATATTGGTGAGCTAGAATCAGCCCCCAAATAGCACAGTTACAAAAGCCCATAGATAGGATTCTTCAACATATTTTACTGATTACGTGATACCGACGTATTCTTTACGTCCTTTTCTATTCAAACCTTTATTTTCTTCACTAGCAGTTTTGCTCAAAGGCGACTGTTTCTCTTATTGATTCCTTCGAATCTACCTAGGCATTGAAAGATTGCCTCTTATATCTTTCTATGATCTTTGTTATTATTATTAGTGTACTAAACATTATAATTGTAATTATTAGTGCAGTAATTTAATTCTGTAAAGCTTAATCACCAAGGAGATTTGATGAGCTACATTTCACTATCCCTATATTTTGCCGCCATGATTGGAATTGGTGTTTATGGGTATAAAACAGCCTCAAAAGACATATCTGATTATGTTTTGGGTGGTCGAAAAGTTGGCCCTAAAGTGACGGCACTTTCTGCTGGTGCCTCAGATATGAGTGGTTGGATGTTAATGGGATTGCCCGGTGCTATGTTTGTGATGGGCTTTGATGCCATTTTAATCGCGGTGGGCTTATTAATGGGGGCTTTAGCAAATTATATTTTGGTCGCCCCGAGGCTACGTGTTTTTACCGAAAATGCAGATAACGCGTTAACCATTCCAGCATTTTTTTCTAAGCGTTTTAAACGAGACACCGGCACATTGCGGCTTTTATCAGCTGCCGTGATCGTTGTTTTCTTTACCTTATATACCTCCGCAGGCCTTGTTGCTGGCGGTAAGCTTTTTGTATCAGCATTTGATGCAAGTTATACAATGGGTGTTGTAGTGACACTCGCGATTGTTGTCTTGTATACGTTGTTAGGCGGGTTTCTCGCGGTAAGTACAACAGATTTTGTTCAAGGCTGTATTATGTTTGTAGCCTTAGTTATGGTTCCGGTGGTGGCATTTTTTCAATTCGATTCGGTAGAACAAGTCGCAAGTTCAGCATTTACTAGTATTCCAGCTTTCTCCGAGTCAATTCGAGACATCACGCTCATTACCTTAGTTTCGAGTCTGGCATGGGGTTTGGGATATTTTGGTCAACCTCATATCATCGTGCGCTTTATGGCGATCAAATCTGTAAAAGATATTCCGACAGCGAAAAGCTTCGGTATGAGCTGGATGCTGGTTACTATTTTGGGAGCATTAGCAACCGGCTTTATCGGTGTTGCTTATGTAAACAACTTTGGCCTAGTGCTATCCGATCCAGAAACAATTTTTATTCGCTTTACCGAAGTACTGTTTCACCCCTTAATCAGTGGTTTTCTGCTTGCTGCAGTACTAGCAGCAATTATGAGTACGATTTCATCTCAATTGCTCGTTTCAGCTAGCTCACTCACCGAAGACATTTATCGCGCATTTCACAACAAAAATTTAGGAAACAAGCAAACCGTGATTATCGGGCGCTTGGGCGTAGCGGGTGTTGCAATCGTCGCTTTGCTCCTCGCTCTTAGAGGTGATAGTTCGATTTTATCACTTGTCAGCAACGCATGGGCTGGGTTTGGTGCTGCATTTGGGCCGCTTATTTTATTTAGTTTGTACTATTCGCGATTGACTTACGCCGGCGCTATTTCAGGAGTGGTATCTGGTGCTATTGCTGTGCTCGTATGTATTTATGTGCCTCTGTTAGTTGACGGCAACACAATTAGCGATGTGATGTATGAACTCGTCCCTGGGTTTGCAATTAGTAGTATTACTATTTTCCTTGTCTCTCATTTCACTGCCGGTCCAAGCCGCGCAGTCGAATCACTCTATCAGCAATCTTCAAAACTTGTCTCGGAACAATAATCATGAATCAGAATAAAACAGTCGATACACACAATTGGAAACGAATCGTCATAAAAGTCGGCAGCGCACTAATTGCGCCTAATAAAAATGGCTGTAGTAGCCATTATCTTTTGGGTATTGCGCAATTCATTGTGCGCTGTCGATCAAAGGGAGTTGAAGTAGTCTTGGTATCATCAGGCTCTGTTGCTGCGGGGGCGCATTTGTTCGATAGCTCGTCAGATAATATAGCGGTTAAAAAAGCCATGGCCGCAGCCGGTCAGACAGAAATGATGGCGACTTGGGATCGATTATTTGATTTTCCTTCTGCACAAATTTTGCTCACGCATGCAGATTTGAGAAACCGAGATCGTTACATCAGCATCAGAAACACGATTTTTGAATTGTTAAAATGTGGCGTACTGCCCATCGTTAACGAAAATGATACGGTAACAACCGATAAGTTAAAAGTAGGGGATAATGACAATTTATCTGCGATGGTTGCTGCGGCTGCTAATGCAGATGCACTCATTATTTGCTCTGATATTGATGGGCTTTATGACAAAAACCCACACGAGCACGATGACGCCCGTTTACTGTCATGGGTTTCCCACATTGACGACGAAATATATGCAATGGCAGGGGGTACAAACAGTGACGTTGGAACCGGTGGGATGAAAACTAAAATTCAGGCCGCAGAAAAAGCAGTGTCACACGGTATAAATACCTTTATTGTGAATGGCTTTACCGAGCTTACCTTTAATATGCTGTTGGATGGAAAAAATCCAGGCACGCACTTTCAACCCTATGCGCAACCTTTGGGAGAGGAACTACACTGGATTACACATACCTCGAATGCTCAAGGTGAGGTTGTCGTCGAGGACGATTTTGACGCTGCGCTGCAACATGAAAGTGGTCAGTTGACAAGTAGGGAAGTGGTCGCCGTAGAAGGTGATTTTTCGATAGGTGATACGATACTTGTTCGCAAAAAGGACGGCACCCCTCTTGCAAAAGCGCAAACAAATTATGGTAGTTGCTTACTGAACTACCTTGCAGATCAAGACAAATCAGCGCCTGCACAGGCAAATTTGCAAAACACTGGGGCAATCATTTCAGAAAAAACTATCGCGATTTTGGAGGAATAATGCGTTTAATTGAATCACTAGCTAAAAAAGCCGCTCAAGCTTCTCGCACATTAGCACTGGTTGACGAGGTAACGAAAAACAAAATTTTGCATATGATGGCAAAAGACATTCGGATAAACAAAAACACGATACTTTCTGTCAACGAGGAAGAAGTTAAGAGTGCGAAAAAGCATGGATTATCTGAGGCCATGATTGATCGGCTGACATTGACCGAAGATCGAGTAGAGACGATGGCAGCAGGATTGGAAAACGTAGCACGCTTGTCAGATCCAGTTGGTAAAATGCGCCATGTCAATACTCGACCCAACGGTATTGTCATCAACAAAATGCGCGTACCCTTGGGTGTGGTATGTATGATTTATGAGGCACGGCCGAATGTAACTGCGGACGCCGGAGCACTTTGTTTGAAGTCGGGCAATGCGGTCATTCTAAGAGGTGGTAAAGAAGCACTATCGACAAGTAAATGTATCGCGACAATAATGCAAAATGTGTTAGAAAAATTCGAATTGCCAGTAGAGCTAATCACTGTAGTGCCTGACCCAGACAGGAGCTACATGATGGATCTAATGCAGCAAGATGAATACATCGACGTCATTATACCGAGAGGCGGAGAAGGACTGATAAGATTTGTGACGCAAAACAGTCGTGTCCCAGTAATTCAGCACTATAAAGGTGTATGTCACCTTTACGCGGATAAATATGCAGATCTGAAAACAGCGCTCGCATTAATGATAAACGGAAAAACCCAACGCACCGGCGTATGCAATGCACTTGAATGCCTGATTGTGCACAAAGATATTGCCGCGACATTTTTGCCAATGGCAGCAGAGCAACTGCGCGATAAAGGTGTAAAACTTCACGGGTGTAAAAAAACTAATCAAATAATTGCATGCGATAGTGAACTTGATGATAACGAGTTTGGGCAAGAGTACTTAGACCTAGACATTGCGATCCGCGTGGTCGATGATTTTTCATCCGCAATAAAACACATTGATGAATTTGGCAGTAATCACACCGAAGTTATCGCCACTGAAGACGAAAAGCGGGCGGCACTGTTTCAACAAACGGTAGACGCCTCTGTCGTAATGGTTAATGCATCCTCTAGGTTTTCCGATGGAAGTGAGCTTGGCCTAGGCGCTGAAATTGGTATTGCAACGACAAAACTGCATGCTTATGGGCCGATGGGACTTGAATCATTGACTACAGAGAAATTTATTGTCAACGGTACAGGGCAAGTAAGGTGTTAATCCCCAAAAGGCATGATTGCCTTTTGGGTTGTTTAGTCGTCCAAGTCATTCACAATAATAACAGGCCGCATGCAAATAAATCTTCCTGATAACGTCATCTTACCCGCTGACTTACAAATGCTTACGCTTGGACTTTTCGAACTCGTTCAGCAACATAAAATTGTTAGTTCAGTATTGTTATTACTGTTTATAGCAGCCTTGCGTAAGGCATTTGTATTTGCTTTAAAACAAAAAAGTCAAAAGAAAGGGGAAGATAGAAGGCATCAAATAAACAATGTAAATTTGCTAACGACCAGTATCGCCATTGTGTTAGCACTGGTGATTTGGGCATCTGAAATACAGCATTTTGCTATTTCTATTGCTGCTTTTACTGTAGCGATCGTACTCGCGACTCGGGACTTTATCCAATGCTTGATGGGTTTCTTTTACTACGTCACGGCCAAGCCATTTCGAGTAGGGGAGTGGGTGCAATTTGATGGTAGCACGATTGGTGAAGTCGTGAGGGTTGGCTGGACGAATACTGTATTACTAGAAATCCATGGCGATGAGCTAGAGTACACCGGAAAACACTTACATGTACCAAATAGCAAATTGGTGACACATACCACAAAAAACTTTAATTTCTTAAAGCGATACAAACTTCATTCTTTTGCACTCACGCTGGAAGCCAATATTCCCATTCATGCGTATTTGGAACATTTTACCCGTATTGCAGAAACTGCTTGTGACGATTTTAGTGACGTGGCCTTACGTTATAAGGGATTCATAGAACGACAGCTTGATACCGAATTTATTAGCGTTGAACCCACTATCACCTTGGAAACGAACCAGTTTGCAAAACAGGTAGTAAGCATTACGGTATTTTGTCCAACAAATGAAGTGGCGACTATTCAAAGAGCAATCACGACACGTATTCTGTCGTTAGTACATCAGATAGACCCTGACAAAAACGCGAAAGGATGGGGTGTTAATGAACAAACTTTTGGTGTGTGAAGCTTCAGGACTGCATTGTTCATAGTCTGGTTAACTAACTGTTCGTACATGTTGATACGTTAATATTTTATCGTCAGCTGTGATCAAAGGCGCAGATAAGCTTCTTGCCAATGCAACAATCATCCTATCTGCAGGATCTTTATGAAATTCACCAGGCAATCGTGTTGATTCTACGGCTACTTTATTATCAACAGGTACAAATGAAACATTATGTATTTCGCTCACTGTTTGTAACCAAGTGTCCACGTCCATAGTTAATCTTAAGCGTTCTTTGTTCACAAGCATTGATACCTCCCAAGCCGACATTGAGGATACATATATGTTTTCGTTCGATTGCATTGCTTGTGCTATGCGAATTTGGGCTGTATCGCTCAACTTATTATCTCCATTGACCCACCAAATCAATATATGCGTGTCCAAAACGATCATCTAAGCTAAGTCCCAGTCATCTTCTGCTATTGGTGCTATTGGATCTGTATAGCTGAGAACAGAACCCTGTAACTTTTCCAAAGGGCTAAAAGTTGTATCTTTGTATTGTGTTATTACTAGAGAGCGTTTTCCATGTGCAGTAATCACAACATCTTCACCTGTATCTTCCACGGATCTCATAATTTCTAATGCATGAGCTTTAAAGTTTGATTTTGATATCTCTTGTCGCATACTTTAACCATAGTCATATATTCATAGTCACAATGTATCAAAATATACAGCTAGTTGCATCAATAATATAACGTGACACATGAGTAGTGGGGAACTTGTGGATATTAATTAGTACATTATTAATTTAACATAATATACATTATGCGAAGTATTGTTGATTGTGGATAGGATGTTAATTTATGTGAACTCGACATGTTTTAATATATTTTTCAAAAACTTATTCAACAACAAACCTATCACAAGTAGAAACAACAAAGGCATTTTTACACAGACACTTAATAAAACTCAGTGCCTGTTACATATATGTACACACCTAGTTAGACTTTCCCAGTAAGTGAAAGTTATTTTTTTGTTGGCTGCAGCTAAAAAACATTCGTTGTCTTTAAACGATAATGATGCAATTCTAAAAACACATTCACTTGAATAATGTGTAGCTTGTTAAATATACGCAATTCACGTACATTTTTGAAATGAAAAGCGTATTTGTTAATTCCACCATATTTGAAAAACACCGCAATAGCTACCTCAGCGATATAAAATTCATCAGCCTTGTAAAAGATAAGCCACTCTATTCATACCTCCTTAAATCCAGTGTTCAAGTTAAAGAAGTTTTTATCAATCAAGACATTGTAAATAATAATAGTTATCATTTAATATGTAATGAATGATAACTTTCTTGGATAATTATGTATAAGCTCTCCCTTCCCTTTCGCATACTATTTTTCACATCTATGGTCTTGAGTCTTGCTGGCCAAGTGCCAGCTGACGAAGAATACAACCACTTCCCGTCTCTAGCTGCACCTGATTTGAAAACAGCGGTGTGCAATCTCAGTGCATACAACAAAAAGTTAGATGCGATTACCACAAAGTCCTCTCTTAGTACGGAAGATATGCTCAAAGTACATGAGTTGACTTATACTTTGGAGAATGCGCTCCTCCAACTTCAACAAGACTTGAAGTCAATGGCTGCAGATTTGGAGCATGTACACAAAGCCTCAGAGCGTTTGGACCAGAAGACAATTCAAGACGCTGGGAAAAACTACAGAACAGCAATGGCTGTGCTATTTGCCAGTCAAAAATGTCAGTAAGTGATGGGGTTTTTAAATCTGAAAACCCTTAATAAACGACGTTTTGCATTTGTCAGCAGGTTCAGGGCGAGCAAAATAAAAACCCTGAATAAGCGTAGGGCTATCTTTACAAATTTCGCGGACACTCATGAGTTGCTCTTTGGTTTCTACTCCTTCTACAACGATATTTAGTGATAGTGCGTCTGCGAGGGCGGAAATCGCACTCACAATAGCCTTATCTTCTTCTTTCGACGAAATATCGGTAATGAACGAACGATCAATTTTTAAGTTGTCTATCGGGAAGCGTTTTAAATAATTTAATGATGAGTACCCAGTGCCGAAGTCATCGATTGATAACTTAACGCCAAGTGACTTAATTTCATTCAAACGAACAATGTTTTCTTCTGCATTACCCATTACAATGCTTTCCGTAAGCTCTATTTCAAGTAATGACGGATCGACATTTGTTTCTAACAAAATATGCTTTAAGCGTTTTACGAAATTGGCTTGGCTGACTTGTTTTCCAGAGACATTAACAGAAATACTCACCGGAATGTTGAATTCATTTTGCCACTTCACAATTTGCTTACATGCTTGACGAATGACCCAGTATCCAAGATCAACAATGAGTCCAGTGTCCTCGGCTACAGGAATAAATTCACCGGGCGAAATTAAACCAAACTCTTCGTGATGCAAACGCAGCAAAGCTTCGGCTGATTTTGTCGTACCGGTGCTTGCGTCAACCTTTACTTGGTAGAATAATTCAAAGTTATCAACTTCAAGTGATTCACGCATGTATTCTTCGAGTTTCAAACGATTTAAACAACGGTCGGTCAAATCATGAGAATGTAACTTGAAGCCGTTTTTACCACTTGATTTAGCATTGTACATCGCTGCATCAGCATTTTTTAATAGTGTTTCTGCGTCCTCACCATCGAAGGGGTATATCGCGATCCCGATACTTGCTGTCACCACCAAACTGTACTGATCTATGGTAATAGGCTCACTCAAGGTGGCGTTGATGCGCTTGGCGATTTCGACAATACTTGCATCCTCGCCGCAGTCGTTTAACAGCAAAGTAAACTCGTCACCGCCTAAACGAGCGACTTGCAATTCATTTTCGACCAAGCTGCCACGCGTAATGATGTCCCCTTCCCTAAAATGCGTATTTAAGCGATTAGAAACTTCTTTTAGTACGGCGTCACCATAACTAAACCCAAGTGTTTCATTAATACGCTTGAAACTATCGATGTCAATAAACATCACAGCAAGTTTATGCTCGGCGCGTTTTGCTATGCCGATGAATGTTTGAATTTGCTTTTTTATGTACTGACGATTAGGCAGCTCTGTAAGGGGGTCAAAATACGCCAAATATCGCAATTCTTCTTGGCTGTCTTTTAGACTTTTTTGGATATCAAAAGACCGCAACATATATTTTATACGGTGCTTGATCAAAGGCCATTTTATTGGTTTTGGTAAAAAGTCGGTTGCCCCTGCGGTGTATGCTTGTTCAATAGAGGTATGATCGTCAGAGCCAGTGATCATCAATATTGGCAGATCTCGTCCACGCTGTGTGTGACGTATTTTTTGGCAAACCGTGTAGCCATCAATTTTTGGCATATTGACATCGAGCAATACGATATCAGGAGAAAACTCGTTATAAAGCGCGAGGGCTTGTTCACCATCGCAGGCCTCAACAACTTGATAGCCTTCCGCTTTGAGTGTTTGCGACATAAGCAAAATGTGTGTTTTGTCATCATCACACACTAATATTAGTTTTTTGCTTGCTGCTGCTTTACTCATCCACACTTCCTAACAAAGTAGACAGTGCACTAATTGTACTATCTAACACACTTTTTATTTTGCTCACTGCTTTATCACATTTTTCAAAATCAGCACGGCCCGAATTTGATTCAATCTCTGCACACATACTTTGCAACTTTTTAGCACCTACATTGCCCGACATTGATTTTAATGCATGTGCTGCGTTGTTTAACTGCTGCGCCTGTTTATCATTGTATGCTTCTACAATCGAAATAACTAGAGGCTGAGACTCTTCATTAAAAATCTCGAACAATTGAGGCAGCATTTTTTGCCCAGTACTTGACTCTACATCCTTCAGCGCACTGATGGTGTTCATATCAATTAGCTTTTCGAAGCCACTGGCAGACGCTTTCGTTGAGGGCTTGTTTATTTGCTCCTCATCGCTGCTATCAGCTGTAGTAAAGTCTTCTTTTGGTATGTGTACCGTTTCAATAAACTCAGACAAGTGCTTTTTAAGCATCGCCAGCATCTCAGCGGCAGCAAATGGTTTAGACATGAAGTCATCGACATTTGCATTGCGCCATTTGGCTCGACTGCTTGCACTTTGGTCGGCTGTCAGTGCGACAACAACCGCGTTGACACTAGTATGTAAGGCCTGTTTGATATGCGATGTCGCTTCTATCCCATCCATTACTGGCATTTGGTAGTCCATCAATATCATGTCATAAGCGTTTTCGGCTGCCATCTCTACCGCTTCCAGACCATTTTCTGCAATATCAATATTACAGCCCAGTTGCGCAAGTATGCCTTTTGCTACTTGCTGGTTGGTTTTGACATCTTCAACCAATAATATTTTTGCATTCACACGATGGCGCAAACCAAAATCTAGTCCCATACTCGCTACGATACTGTTTTCACCTGATTGATGATAATCAATGGCATCTACCAAGCCTTGTCTCGTAGGCAATTGAGACAGGCGACTAAAGTCGTGAAGCAATTGTTTGTTGTGAGACTCAGTGTTCGATGCGTTTTCAATTAATAGAATATGCTGCTCATATTGACTCAAAAGTGCTTCATCGCAGTGCGTATCGATGATCGCTTCATCGATGAGTATCAGCGTGTTTTGAAATACTGCGCCATCTAAGGCAAACTTGTAGCCGGTGCTTGTTTCCAACTGAGACGCAAAGCGAGAACACAAGTGATAAGTCAGGTCGAGTCTTTCAAGTAGGTTTATGTAGTTGTCGCAGGTAATCGATGTTGGCATAATTAGCAGGAATTGTTTGTCTTGGTAATTCTCTAGTTTAATTTCTTCCACATCATGCTTGTCTTCCGCTAATTCGCTTGGGAGCATTACAGTAAAACAGCTTCCCTGACCGACTTCAGAGCTCACTGAAATATTACCTCCCAGCAGCTCTACGATTGTTTTTGTGATGTTTAGGCCTAAACCTGAACCACCAAAACGGCGTGTCGTCGTTGATTCAGCTTGCTCAAAGGCATCAAATACACGGTTTAATTTGTCTGCGGGAATGCCAATGCCCGAATCAGTCACTTGTATTTTTATCATGCCGTTTTCAATACTGACATGCGTTTTTACAAACCCAGATTCCGTAAATTTGATCGCATTACCAACGATATTGATGACGATTTGACGTAGCCGAATAGCGTCACTTAAGCATACTTGTGGGCAGTCTTTAGATATGAATAAACCAAGATTTACGCCTTTTTCAAAGGCTCTGTTGGCGATATAGGTGATAGCATCTTCTATCGTTGTATGTATATTCGTCGGTACATGTTCGACCGACACTTTGTTCATCTCCAGCTTGGTATGGTCAAGTATGTCATTGATCATTTCCAATAGCATTTTGCCGGAGCGATAAGCAGTCATAGTGTATTTTCGTTGAACACTATCAAGATCAGTATTCAAAAGAAGTTCGCCCATGCCTAGTATACTGTTCATAGGTGTGCGGATTTCATGGCTCATTGTCGCCAAAAATATTGATTTTGCTTCGGCGGCAGCCTCGGCTTCTTCTTTTGCCTCTTTGGTTTGAATGACTGCGGTTTCTAATTTTTTATTGGTTTGTTGTAGCTCAATTGTGCGCTCGTCGACCTTTTGTTGAAGGGAGCGCTGGAATTTAAGCTGCCTTTGCATTTTTCGACGATATGAACGATAACTGGAATAAAAGATTAGGAGCAGCAAGGCAAAATATATACTATACGCAGTATTGCTGCGCCATAGAGGAGGATGGATGAAAATAGGTAAAGAAAACTCATTGATGGTCTTAACGCCATCTGCATTGATCCCCCTTACTTTAAGAACATAGGTACCATCCGGTAGGCCTGAAAAATTAATTAAACCACTGTCACCATTGTATATGTAGCTCGAATGTAGTCCCTCTAACTTATATTCAAGCCTATTGTCTTTCGGTTGCGAATAATCTAAAACACTGAACTCAAAGCCGATAAATGTATCTGTGTAAGCGAGTTCAAGTTCGCCTTTGTTATTGAGCTTGCCTTGCAATGAAACGGAATCATTAGCCTGATAGAACGATATTAATTGTAATTTGGCTTCATGCATCGTCTCTTGGATTTTGCTTGGCTGAAACACATTGAAACCATTTGAACCGCCAAAGAAAAAATTACCAAGTGTATCCTGATAAAAAGCACCTGCTGTAAAGTCCCTACTTTGGATACCATCAACAACAGAAAAATTATCTACCGCTAGTGTCGCCAAATCTATCGTAGACAAGCCTCTGGAGTGACTTAACCATATTTGCTTGTTGTCTGCGAGTATGCCGTATATCGAGTTACTTGGCAGTGAGAACGATTGGTCAAAATAAAAGATATCGAGAGAGGTGTCACCTAAAGATTGCTTATTCAGCTGTCCCATGCCCGCTTCTTGGGTACCAAACAACATATGTGATGGTGTATTTTTTAAAGCAAAAATATTATCGCTTCGCAATATGCCGTTTTCTTTATTTAAGTGAATAATACGCTTCGTTTTTAGGTCAAGTACATTTATGCCACCACCCACAGTGGCAATCCACAAACGCCCCTCTTCATCCACCTCTAAATCCGTTAAACGATCGCTGGAAATGGTTGAAGTATTCCCTGCTAAGTGTTGAAAGCGCTCAAAAGTCCCGTCTGACTTTAAGATGTTTAAACCGCCTCCGTAAGTTGATACAGCAAGCTCACCTGAATTCAGTACAACAATATTGCTAATGGCATTCGCACTAATAGACCTTGGATCATTTGCATCATGTAAAAACTGTTTTGACCCATGTTCTTCGCTATATTTAAACAAACCCGAACCAAAGCTACCTACCCACAGGTTATTGTCCTTGTCCATTGCTAATGACATGACTCTATTGTCAAAACTAGGGTCGATGCTCGAATTGATAAATTCTGCTGATTGTTTGTCAGATGAGATGACACTGACACCGCCACCAAAGGTGCCGATATAGTGTGTTTTTGTATTAGAATTGAAAGCAAATGAAGTAACAATATCGCTACCTATCAAATCTTGCTTATCAAAGTGCTTTTTGATGTGCGTAAACTTTCTTGCTTTTGGATTCCATCGACTAATCCCTTGCATGGTACCAACCCAAATAGTACCACTGGCACTCGTGTATAAGGTAGTGACGCGATTATCAATTAAGCTCCCTTTCTGCCCGTCATTGGCCAAATACTGATATTCCTCTCCTGTATTTGTATCAAGGACACACAAGCCCTTGTCCGTTCCTTTCCAAAGTACCCCAGAAGCATCCATCATTACACTGTTTTCACCAAGTGCCTGACATTCTGTTTGCTTAAATTGAATAAAGCTAACTTGACTTTCGTCGGCACGCAGAACGTTAATTTTTCCATTCTCTTCTAACACTAATAGACTATCCCTATACTTATCATAAGCTAATCTGAGACGGCTATTTTGTGATTCTGAAGATAAGGGTACTTGAATCAGTTGGTTGTTTTTTAGGACGAAGACACCGTGCTCATCAATAGATATATAAGTATATTTTCCGGTGTAAGCTGAAGCTAAAATATCGTTCGATGGCAATGTAATATGATTTTCTGTTGACAACAACGAGCGAGTTTCCGAAGCGGCCAAATGCGTGGATACCTTATCCAATGAAGCATTGATGACGATTATTCCGGTATTGCGGGTAAGTAGCCAAAAGTCGCCATTCGCTTGTTCAACAACTTTAGTATAGTAAATACCTTTAGGTATATCTAAGGCGCTATCGAGGGAATAAAAATTATCTGTTTCAGCTTGATATATATCGACACCATCTGCTGTCAATACCCATAGGCGCCCATTTTTATCTAAGTAGAGACTGTTTACCCAGTTGCTCGACAGCGTGTTTTCTCTACTAAAATCGACATTGTAATGAGTAAAGTGTTTACCATCGAATTTTTCTAAGCCATCCTGCGTACCAAACCACATGAATCCATCTGCATCTTGTGCGATTGCGTTTATCACCGGTTGAATATCGTATTCTTCGGGGTCGATATTGGTAAATTGAATGGGCTGAAAAACAGGGTTAAAGTGATCAAATGCTTCCGTTGCAAATGCACTAGGCATGGATATGAACAGTGCGTAGCAAAAAGACGCTTGCACTGTTTTTTTCCTTAAAATTTGCGCAAACCAACTTGCCACAAACACTGAATATGTCGAGATAATAACCAAACCGTATTTATTCGTTACTGCTTAGTTGTATTTTATCGACCAGTGTATATTTTTTTTTATGTGTAATATACAAAAAATGCGTGTGAAACTACTCACACGCTTCTTCGGATTAAAGACTCATTAATACTCTATGATTTATTCGTGGTCTACCCAGTTATTCAGGAAACTGTTGCTATCAAAGCTACGGTGACGCCATAGTTGTGCATTGCTATTGAAAGTATTGCCTCGCCACAATTGTGAGTTTGCATTAAAACCTGTGTGTCTCCACAATTGACCATTAGCACTAAAACTGGAGTGTCTCCACAACTGAGCATTACTGCTAAACGAGGTGTGACGCCACAACTGCGAGCTGCTGTTGAAAGAGGTGTGTCTCCATAATTGTGAGTTGCTCGCAAATCGCCATAATTGAGAGTCACTGTAAACGCCAGACCATTCAAGGCCTTCTGCACCGGGGATATAATAATCGCCGCCCTCTTCGTGTCGTCTGACAGGCCCAATGTAGTGTTCGTCTCCGTTTAAGTCTTTTGTAATATCCATACCGTTATTTGCACATCCAAACTCAGTACTTCGTACTGCTTGATAGGCATCGACTAAGCCTGCACCTTGCTGGTAGATACTAAAAGCCAAATGTCCGGATTCAGTAGTAGCTGCTTTAGCAGTAGAGATTAACCGACATTTAATATCATCTGGTCTCAAATAAGGGTTAGCTTCTAACATCAGTGCTACAATACCTGTGGTGATAGCTGTCGATTGTGAAGACCCCGACAAAGCAAAGTAATCATGCTTCTTATTTGTATCAAATATACTGTATGTTTTTCTGAGTAATGACTGTTTATCCATCACACCAAGAATGTGGCCACCCGGTGCAACTAACTCAGGCTTAACGAACCCTTCATAGGTCGGACCGGCGCTAGAAAAGGATGTCACATAATCGTCATTAAAGTTGTAGGGAGTTTTATTGTCAGTGATTGCCCCGACTGTGATCACATAGGGTGTGTTCCCTGGTACGCCTATTGTCATGGCATCAGGGCCGCTATTACCTGCCGCGGCTACTACAGTAATACCCTCGCGCCATGCTTTCATTAGTGCTTTGTTTAAGGGATCGTCCCAGTAGTATGAACTTGGCGGGGCACTGAATGACAAATTTAGCACTCTGATATTATGGGCATCTTTATTTTCAATTACATAATCAACCGCACGTAAAATATCACTGTAAGACGCTCGTCCTTGTTCATCAAAGGCTTTTATCGAAACTAAATTAACATCAGGAGCAATACCGTTGTAGCCGTTAATATGTGGTCTTTCTGCACTAGAGCGCTTACTTGCATCAGCAATAATACTCGCCAGATGTGTACCATGACCGTAGTCGTCATTTACACTTTTGTCCTCAAGCACACTTATTGAAGTCGTAAAGCGTCGTTTGTTATTAGTTCCCTTTTGTAACAAACTATTGTTGTTAATGCCTGTGTCGATGATCGCCACAGTCACCCCTTTTCCTGTCACGCCTTGTTCATGCACTAAGTTTGCTCTGACAAGTTCAGGATAATGCGTATCTCGGTTATTGTTGCTAGCCTGCTTTTTACTGTTTTTTGTGGTTGTGGCGATTTCACCACTACTGAATTGCAGGTCTACGCCATACAAAGTGGGATCGACAGTTTGCAAGGAGTCAAATTCAACCTGAACTTTAATTGCCTGATTCGCTCGCAATTGAATGTATCCGATCAGCGCAAACTCTTCGCTGCTAACTTGATTAAAAAGGACTTTTTCTCCATTAATTGAAATAGACTTAATCTGCCCATTTTGTTCAGGCGTTTGTAGATATAATGTCGATAATTCTTTTATGGCAGTGTCGGAATTTTCAACTTGCCATAACGCAGAATTCGCATTGCTTAAAAATTTGAGCGTTGAGGCAAGGGCTTTGTTACTGCCTTTGTCTGTTGCTTCTCGCTTATAACTTGCCACTTCAAAATTTTTATCTTCGAAAAAGCGTAAACCTTTGTTTGCTTTTTGTAACTCTGCTTTTTGCAAGGCCGTTAATTTAATTGAAACAGCGTCAATACTTGAGTACCTTGCTGTAGGTGTAACGCCAGCATCAACTAATAACTTTGATATGGAGCTGATATTGCCTCCATGAATAATGTAAGTCGATGTCGTTTCTTGGTCAGTGGTTTGCTCAGTTGCCCTATCAGCTATATTCGCCCTTGCAAATAGCGCTAACACTGCAATTGAGATTAGTATTACGTATTTTTTCATTTTGTACTTCGCCTTTAAGTAATAAGGAACATAAATGAAATTGCTCTCGGATGCTTAGTTGACCCATTTTTTTTGTAGATGGCCGACTCGCGTTTTCCATGAGATATCGACTAAAGTTTAGCCATTTACATGCCAATTAGTAAAAGTGAGTGCTATATTATTGATTATATGAGGCTTTATTGTAATTTTGATATCAACCAAACTTGATAACTTAAATAACAAACAAAAATTTGAAGAAGTGATTTAATAATTGAACGTATTTTTGAATTATCAAATGCACTTATTAATTCATTTTTTAAGTATACGTATTTCTCTTTGCGGGAAAGGAATGGAAATATCGTGGGCTTTCAATGTTTCGAAGATTGTTAATAACAAATCGCCACCCACACGGTTTTTACCGTCATCTATGCCTTCAATCCAAAATTCGACAAACATGTTGATTCCATTGTCACCAAAACTATCAATTTCGCAATCTGGACGCTCTTCAAATGGCACATCTTCACCACTAATCACTTGAGGATGTTCAGCAACAGCATCTTTAATAATCTCAACCATTTGCCGGATATCCGTGTTGTAAGACACACTGAAGTCAACACGATATCGCTGTTTTGGATCTTTATGAGACCAGTTGATCAAGGTTGAAGAAATAAATACTTCGTTAGGTACTAAAATATCTTTTCCATCGTACGTTTCCAAGACGGCATGGCGCATTTTGAACTCTCTAACAAAACCTTTGCTGCCATTGTCTAGCTCAACAAAGTCGCCAATAGTCAATGACTTGTCTAGCAAAATAATGATGCCCGAAATAAAATTAGAAGCAATGGATTGTAATCCCAATCCCAGCCCGACACCCAAAGCACCACCAAACACCGCGAGCGCCGTTAAATTGATCCCCATCACATTTAAAAGCAAAACAAAGATAATGCAAAACAAGCCAACTTCAAAAAGCTTGGTAAAAACTTCACGCGTCGACACATCTAAATTGCTGTGATTGCGAATGATGTTCTTGCCAAGGGCATTTGAAGCACGCCCTAGCCAAAACAAAATTGCGCCAAAAAACAACACTCTCAACAATCCGTTTAGACTAATATTTATATTGCCGATACTAATTGATATTGATTCGAGCACCTCAATGATAGTGGATAAAAAGCCGAGTAGATGTAAGCATAAGAGCGGTAAACCAATCCATAAAAACACTGTAGCCATGATTGAATGCTTCACAAACTCTCGTATCAGTGAGTAAGCAAATAATAAAACGGCGAATGTAATCGCAATATCGAGCATCCATACATCATGCTTGACTGATTGAACAAACGCTTGAGAAAAGTACAAGAAGAGTATTGCCAGCGCGGGAAATATCATCTGGCTTAAACGCGGCAGCAAGTGAGCGAGAGGGTGATCATCAGCTATGTTTTTTGTACTCGTAACAAGGTACTTTTTAATCAATACGACATATAAACAATATGCTGATATGTAGCAAAGCAGTATCAATAAAAACTGATGTAAACTGGTTTGTGTTGTAAGTGTTGAAACTAAACCATCTAGGTTATGAACAAATTGATCGCTTATATTTTTAATCATAAATGAGAGTTGACGATGGCATTCAGCATATTGTGTGACGAAAAGATAAAATAACGCAAATAATTATTTAAGATGTTGTAATTGAGATATTGTAGTTGGGAAGCGTGGCTCCCTACCCCGTATTAGCACGTTTTAATATCAATGTTGTATTACTATCCCAAGTTTCGCTTACGTAACCTACACTCTGGATAAGTAGCATCAACTCTGTGCGAGTAGTCTATCTAAAGTATCGGCAAAGGCTTTTTTGTCTCTCTGTCCAAAAGGCGCGGGGCCCGATGTTTGTATGCCACTCGCCCGCATTGTTTCCATAAAATCGCGGGTATTGAGTCTAGCTCTTATATTTTGTTTATCTAAAGTTTCGCCTCTAAACGTGATGACTTGTGCTTGTTTTTCAATAATTTCAGAGGCCAGCGGTATATCCGATGTAATGACAATATCATTAGACTCACAGCGTTTAACTATTTCGTTGTCAGCAACATCAAAGCCTGCAGACACTTGTACACTTTTTACATGTGACGAGGGAGGTAATTTTATGTAGTGATTGGCAATAAATAGTGTGGTGATTTTTCTTCGCTCTGCCGCGCGACAAATTATATCCTTTACGACTGTTGGACAGCCATCGGCATCAACATATATGTGCATGTATAAGTAGTTCTCTTAATGATGGCTAGAGCCAAGCTTTATATTACATATAGCATTAAGCTGTAAGTTATTATGCCAACTAAAATAGATATAACAAAGCTTAAAACAGCCCCCTCTTTTATCATATCCGTAATTTCTATGGCATTTGTACCATAAGCAATAGCATTTGGCGCGGTGGCAACTGGAAGCATAAACGCGCAACTCGCGGCCATTGCGGCTGGGATCATAAGCACAGCTGGGTCAACCCCGTATTGAATGGCAACTAAGTATAATATTGGCATAAGCAGTGTAGCCGTTGCCGTGTTACTGGTAATTTCTGTTAAATAAGTGACGCACAGACACAAAAGCAAAATGGTGACAACCAAAGGAAAAGCGGTAAAGCTTGATAAACCCTGACCAATAATTTCGCTTAGGCCTGATGCCGTAAACCCTTTGGCCAGTGCTATGCCGCCAGCAAATAATAACAGCATACCCCATGGAATACTGACCGCAGTATCCCAGTCTAACAACCTTCCCTTTTTCCCATTTGGGATCATGAACATGATAATTACGGCTGTCAGGGCAACAGTGCTATCACCCGCAAATTGTATATTAAATAGCTCACTCCAACCGCCAAAAGGAGCCTTTCTTGTGATCCATGCTAGCACAGCAATTGAAAAGACAATAAGTGTTCTTACTTCTTCAGCTCGCCATGGCCCTTGTGCAGGTAAGTGCCCTTGAAATGGACCGGATAAATTTCGCGTTAGCCAGAGGCTCATAATTGGAATAGCAATGAGTACGCAAGGAATGCCAATCATCATCCATGTGACAAAGCTAAATTCTTCGCCTTTTTGCGCTTCATAAATACCCGCGAAAATCACATTTGGCGGCGTACCAATCAACGTACCTAAACCGCCCACACTGGAAGCATAAGCAATACCAAGAACCAAGGCAATTTTGAGCCTTCTGTCATCAACACTCGCAAGTAAAGCCAAGGCTATGGGTAGCATGATCAAGACTGTCGCAGTATTTGAAATCCACATACTGATAATCGCCGTGGCTAACATAAACCCAAAAACCATGCGCTTTTGGCTGGAAGTACCAATTAGTTTTACCATTAAAATAGCGAGACGTCGGTGTACCCCAGATTTTTCTAGTGCTTTTGACAGTATGAACGCGCCCATCAGTAATAATATGACATGACTGCCCAAAGCGGCTGATACATCTTTGTGCGTTAATACATTGAATAAAGGCAATAAAGCAAAGGGCAAAATGGAAGTAACAGGGATAGGCAGAGCCTCGGTCACCCACCACGCTATTGTCAGGATAGCAATGCCAGCAGTAAGCGCAGCAATGTCAGGCATATTTTGCGAACGACATAAAAGGTAGGTCAGTAATGCCAGTAAGGGACCAAGCCATAGCATATGGCGCTTAACACTGCTTTGCTCCAATGTATTTTCGGTCGACATATGACGTCCTTGTTTGAGTAGGTTGTTAACAACACTTGTTTTAGCAAATAGATTTATTTGCTAAAACAAAATGCAAACAAATATATTTGCTTTTAAAGCCAAATAGATTATGCTAAATATCATTACATGATACAGGGTCTTGTCAAATGATTATTGCTGTAGAAACAGCAGACTTGGTAAATTCTACGCAGCTTACACATGAAGATTTCATGATAGTGAGTAATGCGATAGATAATGAACTCACTGACAACAAAGATCGATATACGCTGGTTTTTGAGCGTTTTCGAGGCGACGCGCATCAGGTCACTTATTTTCAGGCAGAATACGCAGTGCGTATCAGTCTGCTTGTTCGTCTTGCAACATACATAGCCTTGCCTGCACATCATACCTTACTCACGCAGTCTTTACTCGTTGGCAGCCAAGCCAAGGAGGACAAAATGGGAGCAGTGTACATCGCTTCTGGCCGGCATTTGGATAAACTAAAGCGCAGCGGCTTTTTAGTGGATTTTATTTCTGATACATACACCATGGCACTACCCAGTCAATTTATGCAAGCATTACTCAATGGCCTTACAAGCAAACAAGCTCAAGCCTTGTATTGGTATATCAAATTGGGGTTTCCAGACCAGCAAACCATCGCCAAACACTTGAATATGACACGACAAAATGTCAATACCCATTTACAGCGCGCAAACAGCGACTTAGTTAAAGCTTTTATCGATACTTACGAGGCAAATGTGACTCAGCTAAAGCAAGAGCAAGTGGTTCCATCGAGCGGAGATAAGCGCTAATGAGCATTTTTTTATCATTGTTGATTGTCCATCTCCTTGCAGATTTTTTTCTACAAAAAGACGAGTGGATTAATTCAAAAATCAAATACAAAATTAAAAGTATCGGTTTGCTAAAACACGTGCTAGTGCACTTGGCTTTAAATGCTATTCTGCTCTTTGTGCTGTTAGATGGCATGTCTACAGCATATTTTATCGCGCTATTTAGCATTGTACTCAGTCACTACGCCATTGATATTTGGAAAACCTACCAAGTGTTTTCTATTCGTGCTTTTTTAATTGACCAAGTGGCGCACCTTATAATTCTCGCTGTAGTAAGCGCATGGCTAAATGGCACCACCTTAGAACATGCCACAAACAGTATAAAAGCATTTTTGAGCATCGATATTTTAGTCATCTTTGCTGCCTTGATTTTTATCAGTAAGCCCTTGTCTTTTATCATTTATTTGAGTCTTTCTCCCTACACCCAGTCTTTTGAAAAAAATGAAAAGCAAAAAGGGTTAAGTCGTGCGGGAGAGTTCATTGGCATCTTAGAGCGATATCTTGTCCTAATTTTAGTCTTGGCTGGCCAATACACAGGTGTCGGTTTTTTACTTGCTGCAAAAAGTGTGTTTCGCTTTGGTGACATGCGCGAGCAAAAAGACCGAAAACTGACGGAATACATTATGCTGGGAACGCTCATGAGTATTGCCTCAGCACTCACTGTAGGGCTGTTGGTGAGTTGGCTCATTGATAGTTAGACTCTGCCATCCAAAAGATGAATTTCAGCTGTGTAAAGTAAAATATGTACTGTCGATTTTTTTTACATTTTTAAAATTCTCTCCAAATTACTTTTTGTATCATATTAATATTTATACAAATTTCAGATTGGAACGATTTGTGCCATAGGATAAAGAAAACAAAAACAAAGCTATGTCCCCTTTAAATGTTGGTAAACACAATGCAAAGCCAAAAAGGCATGAATACCTTTTTGGAGTCCCATGGATGGATCGATGACGACTTTGTTTTGTGTATCAATACTTTAAAGAAATATAGCCAAAATAAATCCTAAAAACGGAGCAGTAGATGTTTAAAAAATTGGATTTTGATTATCTCAGTGACTTGGCAAAAAACGATCCAGAAAAGTTTGAAGAAGTGCGCCAAAGTGAAATCGAAAAAGTTTTCAAACGGGCTTCACCTCACTCTCAGCGACGCCTAAGAGGTCTACAATTTCAAATTGATGCCAAAAGAGCAGCAAACAAAGATGCGCCTTTTGCTGCCTACATGCAGATTTCTAAGATGATGCACGAATCCTTTGACAATATGCGCTATCACTTGAACAAGCTGACTGGCAATAAGGGTTATAACCAGCAGTTTGCGGACAGTGCTTGTCAGAATCAATACGATCAAGGCAACGGTGCTAAAGTACTTAAATTTCGGCAGTAAACTGTTTACTGCCAATTGACTCCGGTTTTGTATATAGCCTGACCTCAGTACAAGCAATGCTGTCCAGTGAGATACAATGCCTGGACCGTTCGATTGCGTAATGAAGATATACTCTGAGCATCATTGATAAACGCGGTCATCTATCGCGCAAGTCGAGTGTTATTCGGTGTTACTTATTTCTGCGGCAACGCTCGGAACAGTACTTTACCCTATCCCAATCACGCGCCCACTTTTTTCGCCATACAAAGGGTCGGTGACATACTGGACAGGTTTTCTCGGGTAATTCAGACTTCTTCATTATTGTCTAGTTTGGCTAAAAATATATCAGCATCATCAAGCATGGTCTGTACGTGTTTCTCATCCATTTTTTGTAGCGTGCGATAGATCATTGCCATGCGAGGATTATTGGATAGCTTATCCTTGTGTTTGATCAAAAAATGCCAGTACAAATAGTTGAAAGGACACGCTTGTGAACCTGTTTTATGTTTAACCGAATAACTACAATGCTGGCAATAATTCGACATTTTGTTGATATACGCACCACTTGCTGCGTAAGGTTTACTGGCAAGCTTACCGCCATCTGCAAACAAGACCATGCCACTGACGTTAGGTAATTCAACCCATTCATACGCGTCGGCATATACCAACAAATACCATTCGTTGACTGCTTCTGGTGATAGGCCAGTGAGCAGTGCAAAATTACCAATAACCATTAAACGCTGGATGTGATGTGCGTAAGCATTGGCCTTGGTGTCACTGATGCACTGCGCTAAGCAATTCATGTCTGTTTTAGCTGACCAAAAAAAACTGGGTAAAGTGCGTGTCGCATGAAAATAGTTTTCGTCTTTATAATCTGGCATCAAATACCAATAAAACCCACGTACATATTCTCGCCACCCAAGGATCTGACGAATAAATCCTTCCACTGAATTTAACGGCGCTTTATTATCTTCGTAAGCTTGTTCTGCCGCCCGAATTACTTCCATTGGCGAGAGCAAACCGGTGTTGATGTATAAGCCTAAGTGAGAATGATACAACCATGGCTCATTTTGACTCATGGCATCTTGGTACTGCCCAAAACGAGGTAAACGTTCGTCAATAAATTCATTTAACACGAGCAGCGCTTGCTCTCGATCAACCGCGTAATGGAAATTTGCCAATTCACCAAAATGATGGCTAAATTCTGTTGCAACTAAGTCGATCACACCCTGCGTGATGTCATCAGGAGCAAATTGAGTCGGCAGGGGAATAGATGTATTTTTAGGCAAGGCTTGGCGGTTTTCGCTGTCATAGTTCCATTTTCCAGCAGTGGGTTGAGCGCCCTTCCCCTCTTTCTCAATTAGTACATTGTATTTTTTGCGCATCTCACGATAAAAATACTCCATACGCAGTTGTTTTCTGCCCTTTGCCCAGCGTTTAAACTCACCGTTATCTGCAACAAAGCGCAGATCTTCAGTGATGGTGACTTTGATTTTTAGCCGCTTTTCCCATTTAGTTACTGCTTCCCATAATCGGTATTCCGCTGGATGAGCAATCACAATCTCGTCAAGAGCATGGCTAGACGCAAATACCTTTAGTTGTTCAAACAAACTACCTTTATTATGTTTGTCTTGATATTCGACATAGTTGACTTGGTATCCAGCTGATTTTAGTTTTTCTGCAAAATGCCGCATAGCCGAAAAGATAAATGCGATTTTCTTTTTGTGGTGCTTGACGTAACTCGCTTCTTCACGCACTTCTGCCATCAATACCCAGTCTTTATTGCGATCAATCTTTTGCAAAGAAGACGTATCTAGAGACAGTTGATCACCGAGAATAAGACATAACTTTGCCATCGTTATGCCTCTTTTATTGCCGCGAAGGCATCCAATGCTCGTTGTCGCGATTGTTTTAAATCGACGAGTGGAAATGGGTAGTCTTCGCCGAGTGTAATTTGAGCCTCCGACAACACAGTGGCAGGCGCTTCCCAAGGTTTGTGGATATATTTTTGTGGCAGTTTTACTAGCTCAGGGCAATATGTTTTTACGTACTCGCCTTGTTTATCAAATTTTTCGCCTTGCAATACGGGATTGAATATTCGAAAGTAAGGCGCAGCGTCTGCACCAGAACCCGCCACCCATTGCCAACTTGCCGCATTACTCGCTGTATCTGCGTCCAATAAACAATCCCAAAACCAACGTTCGCCTTTTCGCCAGTCGATGAGTAAGTTTTTAACTAAATACGAAGCCACAATCATCCTTACTCGATTGTGCATATAGCCAGTTTTCCAAAGCTCACGCATGCCCGCATCAACAATCGGAACGCCTGTTTGTCCCGTTGTCCAAGCCGAAAATACAGCATCGTCATATTGCCACGCAAAATTGTCGAATTTGGCGTTAAAGTTTACTTGCTGAATCTCAGGGAAGTGGTACAAGAGGTAATACGAAAATTCGCGCCATGCGATTTCACTAAGGTAGGTATCAACGCCTTTGTCAGACATATCACCATTAAATTTGTCGAGTACGGCATACCATATTTGGTTAGGCGAAATTTGACCAAAATGCAAGTAGGGAGAGAGGCGCGAGCAAGCCTTAAGTGACGGGATATTTCTATCATCTTCGTAATTCAAAATTGCGCCTTCAATGAATGTTTGCAATGCCGTTTTCGCCGCTTCCTCAGTAACTGACCAATGAGATTCAAAGCCGTCATACCAATTTATGCTGGGCAACAAGGCTAAGGAGTCGATACTGTTTATCGCATTTTGTTCGATATCGCTGGGGATGGTGTACTTGGGTACAGCTAAAGGGTATCGTGGGCTAGGTTGATTTAGGCAAGCTTTGCGATAATAAGGGGTGTAGACCTTGTATGGCGTACCGTCAGCTTTTGAGACTGTCATTGGCTCCCATAACAAGCTGCCATTGTAACTTTTTACCTTGATACCTTGTTCTTTTAACACTGTTTTAATTTGTGTGTCTCTTTGCCTCGCCCATTTTTCATACATTCTATTCCAGACAACAAATTCGACATCGTGCGCTTCACAAAGTGCTAGCAGCACTTCTACAGGCTTTCCTGATTTAACGATTAACTTGTGGTTAAACTTGCCAGCCAAATCGCGTAAAGCGTGATGAAGCCACCACTTCGACGCACTACCTGGTTCATTAGGCTGGCTCAAAGACGTATCATGAATATAAACAGGGATAAGCTCCCCCATTTCAACTGCCGCGCTCAAGGCAGGATTATCCGTTATTCTTAGGTCTTGCCTAAACCACATTAACGCTTTTGCCATGCAAAGACATTTTCCTTAAACAATGTTTTGCAATACTTACTCATCAAACTGTTAATTCGATCGTTTTGTGTTTTTTTTAGGCGCATCAGTAATGGCAATTGGGGCGAAACACCTAGTCCAATATTGGCAGATCCCCCGATTTAAAAACCGCTGCAATTACATCCGTGTACGCTTAAATTTTTCATCCATGAAAAATATATTTTTATATCGGGCATCTGCCAATATCGGACTACGCGCTTAAGCTAACAAAGACTATTCTATATTTTCCGCCAACCAAGCTTTAACGCTTTGATCCACTCCACTAGGGTACGGTACGTTGTCTTCAACCACTACGTAGAGCAAACACATATCTTCACGCTTTTTAAACACGGACTCATATTTGTTCAACCAAAATCTGAGGTGTTGCTGGAGTGCTTTTGCCTGCGCTATTTCGTCAAGAATTTTCGGCTGGCTATTTAATAGTGCTAGTATTCTTTCGTTATTCTCCTTTAAGCCTGTCTCGGTGATAGCACGCATTTGGGCACAAACAAACTGTTCTTCTTTATTAAACTGCAAATAATAAAGTGAAAAGAACTTTTCAAATTGATGCTCTCGCTTTATCGCTAGTCGCTTTTCTAGCATCGCCACTAGCTCGTTGCGTCGTTTTGCTTGGGCAACAAATGCTGTATAGGTGTTGTCTTGGTAGTTAGCCAATGCCTCCATCGATTTCAGCAAACTTTGTTGACTCTGAACTTGAGCGTAAAGCAAATAGGCTGCAACGATAATTACACCGAACAAAACAAAAGAAAACAAATAGCCCATTTTTGATGAAAAAAATGCACTACTTTTTAAGCGTGTTGTAGGCACACGCTGTACGTCTTTGATAAGAAAACCAACCCCACGCACCGTCTTAATCAATTGCTGACTGTCACCATCATCATGAAGTAATTGGCGGGTATCAGATACTATTCTCGGCAATGACCAATCAGATACGTGGCTATTAGGCCAAATTGCTTGAGTGAGCGTATCTTTCGATACGGTTTTTGGACTGTTTTCACACAATAACTGTAAAAACAGCAAATTGCGCTCATTGGTCGCGATGGGTTTATTACTGCCTTTTTCTACCAACACCCTACGCTGAACATCAAGGTAAAAATTACCAAATTCGTAGGCAAGACTCTTTGCTTCCTCTGCTGTCATTACTCAGCCACCTAGGTCAATAGTCTCAATAGTATAAACATATGCGTTTGTTTTTTAAACAATTCAAACTATTTCAAAGTTCTCAAATAGTAGTTTTTGGCTAGATGTGCAAAAGATGATTAACGAGGGCTGTTGGTCAATATTTATTCTCAATAGAGCAAGGCTATAAATATCGAATACAGCTTTCAAACTCTAATTTGGTAAATTTCTACAAGGAATGATTATGTTTACTTTACGCTCTACAAAGCTACTGATAGTGCTGCTAATTTTCGGCACCAGTATTACATCTAAAGCTGCACTTATTGAGCTTAGAACGTCCAACAACGCGATATCGCCCTCAAGTGAATTTGAAGTCAGTGTTTGGGTTTCAAATTTGGGTACCGACCTTTTAGCCAGCTATGACATTGAGCTAGGCTTTGATCCAGTAAAAGCCGCTTTTAGTTCAATAGTATTTGACGACAAATTAGGGGCTGATTTGTTTTCATTTTCGGATCATCTCCCCTCGTCTTCGTCGGTTTTGTTTACGGAGCTGTCTCTATTACCAAGTAACGACCTCCTAGCGCGTCAAATGAATCAAGCTTTCAGGTTGGCTACGCTCAAGTTTACCAGTCTGCATAGTGGTCTCGCCACATTCAATATAATTAGCCACACCTTGATCAGCGATATGTTTTTACCAATATCGGCGACTACACAAGGCCTAAGGGTGAATAGTCAAATACAAGATGTAGCCTCACCAAGTATATGGTTACTGGCCTATTCTCTTGTTTTATTGATGGTGTTAAAACCGAGAGAAAAAGTTGTGTTAGGAGATCAGTCATGAACTACATCAAACTCTGCCTAATGTCGTTAGTGTTACTTGGCATTAACCAAACTGTCCATGCGCAAATGTGTGATGTCGATGCCAACGGTATCGTCGATAGACAAGATGTTTCACTCATTTTTCAGGCTCGCGGGCAATCCCCCACGCCTTCCGACCCGAGAGATGCCAATGCTGATGGGGTGATTAATTTGTTCGATGCACGGCAATGTGTCACACAATGCGACTTGCCTCGTTGTGAAACACCAATTGCCCCACCTCCTACCAACCAAACACATGTATTCTCTGGTTTTAGTTCATCTATAGAAGGTTGGCAACCTTGGGTGACAGACGGTACGCCCGAAGGTACATTTAAACTCAAGCAAATTAATACAAATGGCTCTTCAGTGATGCCGATAGGCGACTACTTTGATTTTAATGGCGCTCACTATTTTTTTGCTAGTACGCAAAGTTTTAGAGATGCCGAGCTTTGGCGAAGTGACGGTACATCTGCTGGGACTACACAAGTATCTAACCTAGGACAAAGCATCAATCTTACGATAGGCTCGGCAGGCTGTTTTGCTGGAGAAAAATTACTTGTCAATGCATTCAATACCAATACTGGTTTTACACAAGCCTTTGCTTTTCAAGCTAATGGAACAATCGAACAACTCGACGAATCTTCTGTTAACTGTGGCAACAGTACTAACATTGATGACCAATCGACTTACGGCACCTTGTATTTTGCAAACTTCTCGACTGACATAAATGAGAACGCTATTCATATAAGTGATGGTTCGTCCGTTGAACTCCTTGGTAGCCAAGCAAACCCTGTAACGCGTCCTGATCGGATGATAAGCATTGGCAGCAATATATTTTACTTTTCGCGCACGGGTAGCAGCCATACCACATTAATGGTTGTGAAAAGTGATGGCAGTGATGCCACAGCGTTGAAAAACTTTACTGGTATAGACTCAACAAGAGTGGAAGCCCGAGATTCAAGGCTGCAGCAGATTGTGTTCAACGGCAAACTCTACTTTAACGCAAATGATGGAATCAGTGGTTTTAGTTTGTGGGAGTCTGATGGTACGCCATCGGGTACCAAGTTGGTGAAAGATTTGGACAATAGTCCTGATTCTACAGAAATAGCCTATATGCGAGTGTTGGGAAATAAATTTATTTTCAAAGCGGAAGGCGCGGCATCAGGTATTTGGATATCTGACGGAACCGAGGCTGGCACGCAAAAAGTGTCGAATATTCTGCCGCTTGAATTAGTGGAGAATACCTTTTATCCGCCCATACCTGTGGTAATGGACGGCAAGTACTTTTTTACGGCAGGACCGGCGGGCAATCATGAGTTATGGGTATCTGATGGCACAACTGCAGGAACACAAATCGTGAGAGACATAAATATCGGTGGTAGCAGTAGCCCAGTTTCCTTGGTAGCACAAGACAGATACATCCTATTCGCTGCAATGGCGACGGAAGAACAAGGCTTTGAATTATGGCGCAGCGATGGC
Organism: Agaribacter flavus; assembly: GCF_042646125.1. Taxonomy (NCBI): domain Bacteria; kingdom Pseudomonadati; phylum Pseudomonadota; class Gammaproteobacteria; order Alteromonadales; family Alteromonadaceae; genus Agaribacter; species Agaribacter flavus. The sequence goes on along the minus strand of NZ_JBHRSW010000014.1, from coordinate 191,049 downwards.
ACTAATGCCGGTACTTTTCTGCTCAAAGACATTTGCCCAGATCCTTTTTGCAATGGCATGATAGATTTTGCTTTCTAAGCTATGCTTGTTTTGTCTCTAGCCCCACGGTGGGATTATACTTGGCAGTTGCCCTTACTTATGTCGCAAAAACGCTACGAGTATTTCCATATACGCTTTGATTTTTCATCCATGAAAAATAAATTTTTCGACATAAGTAAGGGCAACTGCCAAGTATAATCCCACCGTGCCTATAGCCCGAATTTGGGCTAGAAATTATTTGTCAAAGATAACAACACACAGCAACCACACAAAAAAGACGATCGATTTTGGCGATACTCATGTATCAAATTTCTGTATTTTGTATCAGCAAACAGAGATTTGATATCCATTGAAAACAATACATTGGTTTCGACACGACTTGAGACTAGACGACAACGCGGCATTCAATGCAGCTGTGAAAAATAGCTCAAGTCTGGCATGTATTTATATTATTGACCCCGCTTGGTTTGAACTTAGTTCTTTTGGTCAACGACACATGGGCGTGCATCGCTGGCAGTTTTTACTTGCTTGCCTATCAGACTTGCGTCAACAACTGTCAAAGCACAAGCTGAGGCTCGACATTTTCCGAGGAGAGCCAAGTACAACCATGCATGCGCTTTTGGCACATAACAATATCGATGCTGTCTCCGTCGAAAACCATTATGGCTACAACGAAACAAAGGATCTAGATGCGCTACAAAGACGACATGAAGAGATTCAATGGCTTGTAGGTGATAGCGCGTATTTGTATCCGGTTGAAGACTTACCATTTGCGCTTAAGGATATGCCTGATACTTTTTCATCTTTTCGGAAAAAAATTGAAAAGCAAGCCACCCCTAGGCAGTCCGAAACCAGTGAATTACTCAGTAGCATAAGCGACACCTGTGCTCTCGATTTGTACACCGATGGCTTGGCAGTAGAACCGTTATTAAAAACAAGCCGCTCAGCGAATAACGGTTACCTTGGTGGAGAAACGGGCGCAAATCAACGAATACGCCACTATTTTTTTGAAACTAACAACATTGCCCGCTATAAACAAACACGCAATCAATTGGATGGCTGGGATTTTTCAAGCCGCTTATCTGCATACCTTAGCTTTGGCTGTGTTTCGCCCGCCAAGGTTTATCAATCTATAAAACAATATGAGCACGAGGTCGTGGCAAATGAATCCAGTTATTGGCTATTTTTCGAACTACTCTGGCGAGAGTTTTTCCATTTACTGCATAAAAAGCACGGCAAGGCATTTTTTAGTAAACAAGGCTTAAAAACCCAAGCACCTGCCGGTTTGTTGGATCAGAAAAAACTTAAACGCTGGCAATCTGGACAAACAAATTTCGACATCGTCGATGCCTGTATGAAACAGTTGAATACTACTGGTTTCATGTCAAATAGAGGGAGGCAATTGTGTGCAAGTTGTTTAGTAAATGAACTAGCACTCGATTGGCGTTACGGTGCAGCCTATTTTGAAGAAATGTTGGTTGATTTTGATGTCGCTATCAATTGGGGCAATTGGCAATATCTCGCGGGTGTTGGCGCTGATCCGCGTGGGAGCAGGCATTTTAATTTAGCTAAACAAACTGAACAATATGACCCGCAGCGACAGTTTATCAATACGTGGTTGAGCTAGCCTATGGCATTTTCGGTAGTGTGGCTAAAGCGGGATTTGCGTTTGCGTGATCACGATGCCCTTATTCAGGCAGCGAAACAGGATTTACCCCTAGCCCTTGTATATATCGTCGAACCCATTTTGCTTGCAGATCCACATATGGATCTGCGTCATTGGCGCTTTATTTGGGAATCCATTCTTGACTTAAATACCCAGCTCAAACCCTACGGCACTGAAGTGACAGTACTACACGGAACAGCAGAAGTCGTGTTTGAGCAATTGCGCTCCATTGGTATGACGCATCTATTTTCTCATCAAGAAATTGGTCTTGACACAACTTACCAGCGTGACCTGAAGATACAGTCATGGGCAACAAGCAATCAGGTGATATGGCAAGAATTGCCGTATGCTTGTGTTCACCGTCCGCTCTTCAACCGAAAGGACTGGAAACAGCGTTGGAAAAAACGCATCAGTGCAAGTATTGCAGATCCAGACCTAAGCAATATTCGATATTTAGACTTGGGGAATTTCTCAAGCCATTTGTCTACTTTTCAATTTGAGGCGCCCGCCTCTTGGCAACAAGCCAAAGCAAGCTTTCAAAAAGGTGGTGAATGCCGAGCGTGGCAAACACTTCACAGTTTTTTTAATGGGCGAGGTAAAAAATATTTTGGCAATATTGGCAATCCTCAAGAGGCGCGAGAAGCCTGTTCAAGGCTGTCTCCATATCTGGCATGGGGGAATATCAGTTTAAAACAAGTATGGCAATTTAGCCGTAAATACGCAGCTCAAAAAACGTGGAGGCGCTCATTGTCTGCTTTTCAGTCAAGGCTCTCTTGGCATTGTCACTTTATCCAAAAGTTTGAGAGCGAATCTGCCATGGAACACCGTCCGGTAAACAGAGCCTACTTACAATATCAATACGCAGAAAATACCAGCGAAAAACAAACCCAACTAGAGGCGTGGAAGCAAGGCAAAACGGGTTTTCCACTTATCGATGCCTGTATGCGTGCGCTGATAAATACGGGATATATAAATTTTAGAATGCGGGCAATGCTCGTCAGTTTTTTGTGTCATCATCTCGACATTGATTGGCGAGAAGGCGTGATTTATTTGGGCAGTCAGTTCTTAGACTTTGAACCAGGGATTCACTATCCTCAGTTTCAAATGCAAGCCGGTGTGACCGGTACTAATATCATCCGCTTGTACAACCCGATAAAGCAATCTCAAGAAAAAGATCCGGAGGGCGTATTTATTAGGAAATGGCTTCCTGAGCTAAATGCCCTGCCCAACCACTACATTCACACCCCTTGGTTAATGCCGCCAATTGATGCATGTATAATCGATTTTGCAATCGGAAAGGACTACCCTTTGCCCATCGTTGATATTGAACAGACTGCAAAACTGGCAAGAGAAAAACTGTGGTCATTTAGAGAACGCCAAGATGTAAAAGTCGAAGCAAAACGCATATTACATAGACATTCCACTAGTTAGCCATTGCCCTTAACCACAGCATCAAGGTCACCTACAACTGATGGGACATGGATGCTTGATTCTTAGCTTTTTGTTTTATTATTGCGTCCTGACTTCGCACTATCACTTTCTTTGCTTCCACCTAGAGCGCTTGTATCGGGAATACTTCGCCTCAATCGCCTACGCTTATCCTCATCTTGGATCCACTTATTTAAAAAACGAATTTGCCCATTTCTATAGGCAGCATGAGTTATGCGTAACGAGTTGGAGAGGATTTCACTGTCTGTCCAACCTGTTTTTTCAGCGATAAGTTGGTAATCTTCTTGTGCCTCGCGGCTGATATAGCCTCTCACCATTTTTTTGCCTAATGCTTTTTGCTTCTCTCTAAATCGCTTTTGTTTTTCGGCATTAGCTTGCAGTTTTTTATTTGGCATTCTGGTACAAAGCTTCATCTCTAGGATTAATTGGCGCATTTTAAAACGAATTGACGATTTATTTAAAGAAAATTACTGTTCGGAGTTGTCTAGCGTACAACTGTACGCTAGATTACGGCTCAAATTTTTATTAAAGAACTAAAGATGACTGAGAAAAAGAATAGTTTTAGCCGAGACGATTTATTGGCCTGTAGCGCTGGAGATCTATTTGGGCCTGGAAACAGCCAGTTACCGGCACCGAATATGTTAATGATGGATAGAATCACTGCTATCTATGAAGAAGGTGGCGAAAACGACAAGGGCTACATTGAAGCTGAATTGGATATCACACCCGATCTGTGGTTTTTTGATTGTCATTTCCCCGGCGACCCTGTAATGCCTGGTTGCTTAGGTCTAGATGCGATGTGGCAGCTTGTGGGATTTTTTCTTGGTTGGTCTGGTGGCCCAGGAAAAGGTCGTGCACTAGGTGTCGGTGAAGTCAAATTTACGGGGCAAATATTGCCAAGCGCTAAAAAAGTTACTTACCGCATAGACTTTAAACGCGTTATTAAACGCAAGTTATACATGGGCTTGGCTGATGGCAGTGTTGCCGTTGACGGAAGAGTTATATACACCGCAAAAGACTTAAAAGTTGGCTTGTTCCAAGATACCTCTTATTTTTAAGTTAGTTTATGCTTGGGTAAAAAAAAGCCCCTGATCGTATTATCAAGGGCTTGTATACCAAGGCTGAGCTTTTAATATACGTAGCCAGCGCTAGTTACTCTCAAATCCAGGACTAAAATGAAAGGTCACTTATAAGATAATCCAAGTTGCCGGTCAGACAGCGCTTCTCGCCATCCACCTAGCCACTGAGAGCGAGCGTCTGAGGTCTGAAACGGACATATATCTTTTGAACGACCGTTTATACCCGCTTGATATCCTTTTGCATGTGCTCTACTCAACTTATCTCTTTTCTGTCTTTTCATCGTTGGCCTCTCTTGGTTATTTGATGTTGTTTCTTTGAATAAACAATTTACTCCAAAAAATTAACTCGTAATACTTGCTGTAATATACATCGGTGGTATTAAGTAGCCCGTACTCTGCACAAGCACCTAGTGTACTTACTGAGCTACCATTAAATTTTGTTAAGGTAAGTATTATAGATACGCTTGTCGTCTCAAATGTGCAAGAGCTGTAAGGTATATATATTTATCATTAAAGATAACTTGCTGAAATTTATACACTTATGCACTACATTTTTTTTGACTAAAAAATATTTTTTTATCGAATAATGTTATTACGATTTATTGAACTTTGCAGTGCAAGGTTTCTGCTAGGGGAAAATTGATGTAAGAATAAATGACTCTGAGGGATAAGTGATTTTCAAAACAATGTTCAGAGGTGCTGAGGCGATGCGTAATGGATTTTGATAACGCATCGCCTCTACCCTATATAATTAAGGAGGCTATCAACTAAATTTTAAGCGTCTATATAACGCAATTATTAGTAACGGTAATACAAGCCAAAAAGTTATTGATGCACCTTGCCGCTCCCTAAAACCGTTATCGGTCTCTCCGCAGTCGGCGGGCGGGTTACCCGTTGGATTCAATTTAACGCTGATGACCGTATCGAACATCCGTTCTTCCCCTGCGTCATCTAACTGTACGACACCCCGGGGGTTTTTAAATGGCAAACTCACAAATGCATCTGCCAATATTTCATTGTTATCATTGATATCAGTCGCAGAAATGATTTTATAAGGCGAATCACATGGCAACAAATCATTTAAGTTGGTAAAGGTATCTGAGTTTATGTCATACATGAATCCAACTCGAGGACGATTTTGTGCTGTCACGTTCTCATTTGATTCAGCATCGCCCACAACAATATTGTTGTTATTCATGGCACGGGGATAAGTCGCCGAGCCAAGGAAAAAGCCTTGCACAACTCTATTTTCATTCGTGTTGCGATCAAAAACAAACATTTTGTTTCTTAAAGCATTATTTACCCGCTGCGCAACAAAGCCCACGATAAAATTGTTGTCGTTGATCTGTGTGGCGTAACTCGGTAAAAATTCATCATCGTCTACCAAGCGCGTGGTTACCCCATTTTCAAAAACCGCAGCTACTTGAGGTAAGGCGTTTTCATCTACAAGTACGGTAGAAAAGCCAACCATTGTGCCTGCATTGTTAATATCTAGGCCTCGGGTGTAATTGAAAGCACTAAACTCGTCAGGCTCATGGAGTGAATCGTAAACCTGAGTAGAGAGTAAATTACCTTCAGCATCCAATTGCCATATCGTTGGACGTAATTCTAAACTCGTTGCTCGCGTTTCACCTGACTGCGGTCCATATAAAGCAGCTGCATCTGGAATATAGTCTGACGAAAAATCAAGCTGGTTAAAGATCGAGAAAACGCAGGCTTCAACAGGCACATCTGCGCGTTGTTCATCATCGTTACAAATAGTCAGGCGTTCTTGTATTACATCGTTGGTGCCAATTGAACTGACCCCCGCCACCTGAAAGTTTTCGTTTATTTGATAAGCTTCGCTGTAACCGCCAGCTTCTATGTTTGGCGGTAGCAAAGCCGTAACATTATCACCAACTTGGACAAAGCCACGTTGTAAAAAATCGTTAATGACAAAAATCTGGTCTTCGCCATTTTCATCGACATAGTCAAGTCTGAAAAACGGTGCAGGCATATTACCAACAATATGGGAGCCAAACACAGAATCAGTTATACGCGTGTCCAAGGCAAAGGTGAAGCCGGCTGTTCCCTCTGTCTCTTGGTCAAAACCGAAAATGTAACTGGTGTCTGTGCCGTCAGTTTTATAGGCAAGTTCTGACGCTAATTTTTGAAAGCGAGCATCTGCAGGAAACTGCACCGATGCGCGCCCTAAGGTTGCCGCCGCCCCGCGCAGTCGTTCAACGACGACTTGGTAATCGAAGTCATTGAAATTTCCTTGTGCAGCCTCATCGGGGTCACTTAAAGGCGCACCGTTCAAATCCAAAATGCTTAAATCAATAGGAGGATTGAATGCATCACGCGCGGTAATTAACATCAAACCGGTGTTGTCAATTGAAGCCGCAAAATATTCTTGAGATATAGTATCAAAGGGAAGCGTTTGTACTTCATAACTTGCTGCTTCTGCATTGTTTATGGCGCCTACCAAGGCGAGTAAAAGTGCACTTACAATAGGGGTTCTTTTCATCAATAATCCTGCTTACTGCGCGTTATTATTTTTATCTTCTAGTGTTTGCCAACGCTCAAACGCGATATCCAGTTTTTCTTCAAACTGAGCTAACTGTTCCAGCTTACTTTGCGTGTGCTCAACACTTTTTTGGAAAAACTCTGGAAGGTTAATCTCTTCTTGAAGCTCTGCTATAACTGTTTCTAAGCCTTCAATTTCTTGAGGTAGCGCCTTTAGTTCTCGGGCTTCCATATAGGATAACTTTCCATTTTTGCTGTTTGTCTGAGTTTTTGGTGATTTATCTTTCTTTTGGTTTTCTTCTTTAACTGCATCGTTCACTGAGTCTGTTTTCTCTTGCTCAGCGTACCATTGCTCCATATCGGCGTACCCGCCGACGAACTGGCGAATAGTACCATTGTTTTCAAAAGACAAACAGCTTGTTACCACGTTGTCGATGAATACACGATCATGACTAACCAAAAGTAAAGTGCCTTCATAGTCCACCAACAAAGATTCAAGCAACTCGAGAGTTTCGACATCCAAATCATTTGTTGGTTCATCCAATATCAATAGATTGTTAGGCTTGAGCATCAATTTGGCAAGCATCAGCCTGTTTTTTTCACCGCCCGACAGTGCTTTGACTGGCACGTTCGCTCGTTCAGGCGTAAACAAGTAGTCTTGAAGGTAGCTGATCACATGTCGATTGTGTCCATTGACCACTAAATCTCGTTTGCCATCTGCAACGGTATCAATCACTGTTTTTTCTAAGTCAAGCTGGCTTCGGTGTTGATCAAAGTAAGCCACTTCGATATTTGTACCGCGGAGTATTTCGCCTGAATCTGGCGTCAATTCGTCAAGCAAAAGCTTAATAAAAGTGGTTTTCCCCGAGCCATTGGAGCCAATTAATGCAAGCTTGTCACCTCGGCTAATGAGCAAATCTAAGTCTTGCACTATCACTTTGTCACCAAAACGATAATTTATTCCACTTAGTTCAAAAATGCGTTTACCAGAGCGAGAGGTATTGTTGGCTTTTATCACAGCAGAGCCTGTTAAATTTCTGCGTGCCTTAAATTCATTTCTAAGTGCCTTGAGCGCTCTTACTCGGCCTTCATTTCTGGTCCTACGTGCTTTTATTCCTTGTCGAATCCAGACCTCTTCTTGAGCCAGCTTTTTATCAAAGGCTTTGTTTTGTTCTGCCTCTACATCGAGGTCATGCGCTTTTCTAACAAGGTAGTCATCATAATGCGTATCGTAAGAACAGACTTTGCCTCGGTCAATATCAAGAATACGTGTAGAAACTCGCTTGATGAAAGCACGATCGTGGCTAATAAATACAACTGCTCCTTGAAAAGCACTCACGGTTTCTTCAAGCCATTTCACCGTCTCAATATCTAAATGGTTAGTCGGTTCGTCCAACAGTAAGATATCTGGCGCTTGTACCATTGCCCTTGCAAGCGCTGCCTTGCGTCGCCAGCCACCAGACAGCGCAGCCAAGCTCGACTGTGGTTCAAGTCCAAACTGGGTGAGCAACTGATGTATTACTTGCTCTAAACTCCATGCATTTTTACTTTCGAGTTGATCTTGTAAGGCTTGAAGTTTATTTAGGTGCTTTTCAGAAGGGTCTTCAGCTATCAATACCGTTAATTTATTATAATCTTTGAGGAGTTGCGCATTGTCTTTAAGCCCCTCTGCAACATAATCGAATATACTGACATCCGTGCGTTGTGGTGGGTCTTGAGACAAACGAGATATCACAAGTTCTCGACTGGTGAGCAATTGACCATCGTCAAGTTTAATATCCCCACTCAATACCTTCAATAAGGTAGATTTTCCGCTACCGTTGCGACCCAAAATACACAAGCGCTCACCTTCGTGAAGGGTAAAATTTGCGGCGTCCAATAAGGGGGGCTGACCAAAAATGATAGAGCCATTAATAACTTGCACTAAACTCATTGTAAGAAGGTCTTTAATTGTTCGAGGTCGAAGGGCCAAGCAAGCTCATCGAGGGTGTCATGTCGTTTTATTACGGGTATGCGGGCACCATATAAGTGGTAAAGGTCAACGCACTCTCTTACGTTTTTTTCATCTATGTCGAGTTCATCTATGCGCAGTGTGTTTAGTAAAGACTTAGCCTGATCGCAAAGTCCGCAATGCGGCCCAGTAAATAGTGTTAGTTTCATGTACTTAATATCCAGCAATGGTGTATTTTAGGATTCCGCGAAAAATCTTCTGGGATAGTTGTTGATGTGACATTCTCAATTTTAAAGCCAAGCTCACGTATAGCGTCTTCATCTAAGCTAAAACTGCGCAAGTTATTGCTAAAAAATACTTTAGCATTTGGTTTTAAAATCGCCTTAACCTGACCGATAAGCTCGACATGGTCGCGTTGCACGTCCCAGGTGTTTTGCATACGTTTTGAATTTGAAAACGATGGTGGATCCAGAAACACTCTATCGTAACGACAATGTACTTTATTTGCTGCCTGCTTGACCCAGTCCACACAATTAGCCTGTTCAAATACACTTGCACATCGGAGCTTGTTGAGAGTAAAGTTATCTTTAGCCCACTGTAAATAAGTATTAGACATGTCTACAGACGTAACAGAGCGAGCCCCCGCAATGGCGGCGTGAACCGAAACACTGCCTGTGTAACAAAATAAATTCAGAACGTCCATGCCTTGACACATTGATGCGAACATTTGCCTTGTTTCCCGATGATCAAGAAACAAACCAACATCCAAATATTCCTTTGGATTGATCCAAAATTTTGCACCGTATTCATGTACAGTGAAACGCGCATCTAACTTGTTCTTGAGGTTTCGTTCCTGGCTCGACACCTTTTCATATTGACTGCTACCAATTTGGCGCTTACGCGTTTTTACGACCAATTTACTGGGCAGGATATCAAGTAGTTTGGGAAGATGGAGTATGGCGTGTTGCAAACGCTCATTGGCCACTTTTTCTGGCACCGACTTAGGCGCTTGGTATTCTTGCAAAATCACCCAATCGGCATATACATCTATAGCAAAGTTGTAATGGGGTAAATCTGCATCATAAATGCGATAGGCATCTGTATGGCCTTTTTTAATGAACTTATTTAGCTTTTTTAGGTTTTTGTTGATGCGATTAGTAAACTCACTGCTTTGCTCATGTGCGGTGAACATTTCTAGATTTGCGCCGTTCAATTCGTACAACGCCAACTGGCATTCAAGTTTGCCATTAAACAGCTGATAGCGCTTGTGCGCTCTTAATTTTAGCGCTTTTAACAAGTTTTGCTCACTGCATAGTAATGCCATATGCCAGTTTGCGAAATGTTTTCTTAGATGCTCACCATACTCGTCATACAATGGCAACATGCTGGCAAATTCCCCTAAACGTTCGCCGTATGGAGGATTCGATACAATAAATCCTGAATTCGCTGGCGGACGTATTTGCAAGGCATCGACTTGTTTAAACTCTATGTAATCGAGAACTTGAGCGCGACGGGCGTTATCAATGGCTTTTTCGAGCACCAGATTGCTGACATCAGACGCATATATAGGCATACTCGGCTCACGAATTTGCTCTGCTGCCTTACCTTCGATCGCTTGCCAGGTACGCAATTTATGCCCCAAATAAAAGTCAAAGCCCCACATGTCGCGGTGCATATTTGGCGGAATATTCGCTGCCATCATAGCAGCCTCTATTGCGATCGTGCCTGAGCCACACATCGGATCAAGTAATGCCTGATTGCCATCAGCTTGCCAGTTACTGCGTTGCAACATCGCCACCGCGACGTTCTCTTTTAAGGGCGCTTCACCCGTTTCTAAACGATAACCACGTTGGTGTAAGCTGGCGCCACTAAAATCCAAACAAATATCCGCTTTGTCACGAAATACCCTGACTTGAAACTTAATGTAAGCATTGCTTTTATCCACAGACGGTCTAGTCTGCTGCTCTTCAAGAAAGTGATCGACGACAGCATCTTTTACTTTTTGCGCAATAAATTGGGTGTTGCGCAAGGCTTTATTGGTACCTCGCGCACTGATAGCGAACGACGTATCACTTGCAAACACTTGCGTCCAGGTAATGGAGCGTGCTAATGCGTATAGCTCATCCGCTGTATTTGCTTTTCCTGACGCTAATACCAGTAATACACGATTTGCCAAGCGGCTTTGTAAGCACAGTACATAAGCAGCATGCAAGTCTGCAGATATTCGACATTGCCCTGGTTTGAGCTTGATATCGCTCGCGGACAAGCCACTGCACAAGGTGAGAATTTCTTGTTTGAGCAGTTCTTCAAGACCTGCTGAACTTGTCGCAATAATGTCAGGCATTCGCTAACTCTTTAATTAGTTTTGGTCCTTGGTAAATAAATGACGAGTATACTTGCAGTAAATTGGCACCTGCTGCTAAGCGAGCTCGCGCATCCTCAACGTTGCTAATACCCCCTACTCCAACAATTGGCAAACGTCCATTTAATACGTTAGCCAAGGTTTGTGTGACTTGCAGGCTTTTATTACACAACACAGCCCCACTTAATCCCCCCATTTCGTTTGCGTGAACGTGTCCCTCTACTGCCTGTCTATCTAAGGTTGTATTCGTCGCGATCACGCCGTCCATCTCTGTGGCTAACAACTGTTCAGCAATTTGTGTCAGGGCAAGTTCGTCATTGTCTGGCGCTATTTTTACCAACAATGGCACGTATTTCCCAGTTAATTGGTGTTGTTTGATTTGCGCATCTTTTAAACCACCGAGCAAGCGGGCTAAAGCTTCACCAAACTGCAGGTTTCTTAAGCCCGGCGTGTTGGGAGAAGAAATGTTAATAGTGATATAAGACGCGTGTTCGTAAACTTTGTTTAAACAAATGAGATAGTCATCTAGTGCATTTTCTTCTGGCGTGGTTTTGTTTTTCCCAATATTGATACCCAGAATACCCTTAAAACGACTGGCTTTTACTTGCTCAACTAAGTAGTCGACCCCTTTATTGTTAAATCCCATGCGATTGATTATCGCCTGATGCTCGGGTAAACGAAATAAACGCGGCTTATCGTTGCCGGCTTGAGGCTTGGGTGTCACAGTGCCAACTTCAATAAACCCAAAGCCCATTGCAGCAAATGCGTCGATACATTCCGCGTTTTTATCGAGACCGGCTGCCAAGCCAATTGCATTAGGGAAAGTTAAACCGAAACACTCGACAGGTTTACTCTGAATATCTTGCGTATAAGCCTGTCTAAGAAAATTGTGCTGAGAGCCTCGTAAAAAAGCCAGAGAAAAATCATGACTCCACTCGGGGTCACAATGCAATAAAGTTTTTTGAACTAGTGAATACACGTTTATCTCATAAAAAAGCCCTGCAATGCAGGGCTACGTTTGCAATTGGAGCCGTATTTTAATGGTTCGCGCTAATACTTAACAGCATCAATTCGCGCAAAGCGACAGAAAATTTGGCAAATTCATGGTTATCGGCAGTTTTAAACTCCGACATCATGTGATGCCACCTGTCCAATTTGGGTTTGTTGTCAGCTATCCAGGCAGCCAAAATATCGTCTGCATTTTTCTTTTTATCACAAGAATTCAAGATAACGATGGTCAATGCCCGTTGTTGCCAATCTAACTCTTCCCTGTAAGACGCGCGTGCGAGCGCCTGCCAATGATTGGATACGGGTTGATTGTTGATTTGTTGTAAAAACCAATGCAGTTCAAACTTGTTACCCAATTGAAAATAAATCCGCGCAAGTAAGTCAACCTCGACAGACTCTTCTTCCGCCACTTGTGCTAGGTCGAGACAAGAGAATAAGTTACTTAAAGATGCAATCCGCAAAGCATCAGACTCACTCAAATGGTTATTCATCAAACTTTGTTTGCGCTTCTCTACTTCTTGTATCTCTTCTTCCACCAAGTAAGTACAAAGATTTGCACTCATTGTCTCAAAAGCCTGGCGATATTTAACAATGGCTTGTTCGATGTCGAGGTCTTTTTCTCCGTGACGAATAAACCAACGGCAGCCACGACGAAGCGCGCGTCGCATATCATCCAGAACCGTTAGTTGAACTTGTGCGTCCATCACATTGTCGAGCTGTTCAACACAAGACCATAATTCGCCCATTTGGAACACGCCCTTCACGACAGAGAAAGCGTGAACAATTTGCGCGACATCAGCGCCCGTTTCTTCCTTGATTCGATATACAAAATTTAAGCCCATATCGTTGACAATTTCATTCGCTAGCTTGGTAGCAATGATTTCGCCTCTCAAGGGGTGCTTTTGCATTTGTGCACTGAACTTCTCGCGAAGCACCTCAGGAAAGGCAAGATTTAAATGTCGAGTATAGAAAGGATTTTGCGTAATCTCGGCAATGTTAAACTGCTCTTTTAGGACCATTTTCCCATAGGCAATCAGTACCGATAATTCTGGACGTGTTAGGCCTTGTCCCGTTACTACGCGCTCTGAAATTTCATCATCACTGGGTATGAACTCCAGCTCTCGATTTAGCGCTCCTTCCCTCTCTAAGCCATGAATAAATCGCAACTGCTCTTTGATTTGTTTAACGCCACCGAGTTCTGAAATAGAAATCGACTGTGTTTGGCGATAACAGTCTTCTAAGACGATTTGGGCAACATCGTCGGTCATGTCGTATAAAAGCTTATTTCGTTGCTTAAGCGTCAACTCACCATCGTTTACCAGCGTATTGAGTAAAATCTTGATGTTTACTTCGTTATCAGAACAGTCTACGCCACCCACATTGTCGATAAAATCGGTGTTAACTCGTCCACCACTGGCGGCGTATTCAATTCTACCCAACTGTGTTAAACCTAAGTTGCCTCCCTCACCTACAATCTTTGCCTGTACATCGCGGCCGTTGACTCTCAGGTTGTCATTAGCGCGATCACCCACATCTGCGTGAGATTCTTTGGCGCTTTTTATATAGGTGCCAATGCCGCCATTCCATATGAGATCGACAGGCATTTTTAAGATGGCATGGATCAACTCATTCGGTGTCATCGTAGCTTGACGCGTGCCCAGACATTTTTTCATTTCGGGACTTAGCTTTATCGATTTTTCACTGCGTTTGAAAATGCCGCCACCCTTTGATATTAACGTGCGATCATAGTCATCCCAAGACAAAGAGGGATCATCAAATAAGCGCTGGCGTTCTTTATAGGTGGTTTTGGGATCAGGGCTTGGATCAAAGAAAATGTGTAAATGATTAAAAGCCGACACAATACGCGTATGCTTTGATAGCAACATACCGTTGCCAAAGACATCGCCGGCCATGTCACCGATGGCGACACAAGTAAAGGGGGTGCTTTGGCAATCAATCCCCATCTCTCTAAAGTGACGTTTAACCGATTCCCATGCGCCACGCGCTGTGATCCCCATTTTTTTGTGGTCGTAACCAACACTTCCACCAGAAGCAAAGGCATCACCCAACCAAAAATTAAACTCATCAGATATGCCATTCGCGATATCTGAAAATGTGGCAGTTCCCTTGTCTGCTGCAACAACAAGGTATGGATCGTCTTCATCCAATCGGACAACATTTTCTGGCGGAATTATTTTACCTTCTACAATGTTGTCTGTGATATCCAGCAAACTACGAATGAAGATTTTGTAGCAAGCCTGCCCCTCTTGCTGCATAGCTGCGCGATCGGCATCTTCGGGCATTCGTTTACATACAAAACCTCCTTTTGCGCCTACCGGCACAATCACTGTATTCTTAACCTGCTGCGCCTTGACCAAACCTAAAATTTCGGTTCTAAAGTCTTCCATGCGATCTGACCAACGCAAACCGCCACGAGCTACCTTGCCTCCTCTTAAATGAACACCTTCGATACGCGGTGAGTAAACAAATATCTCATACTTGGGTAAAGGCAAAGGCATTTCAGGAATGCGCTCAGGTAGCAACTTAAACGATATATACGCTTTACTTTTACCCTCGCCATCTGGCTGATAAAAGTTTGTTCGAAGGGTAGCTTTAATCAAATCTAAATAGCGACGTATAATGCGGTCGTCATCTAAATTTGATACGCCATCTAAGGACGCTAATATTGATTTTTCAGCACTTTCTAGGGACTTAGCATTCCGTTTTAATCCAGGATTAAAGGTAGCATCAAACAAATGGATAAGTGCTTTGGCAATCTCTGGATAACTTGCCATTGTATTGGCGATATAGTCAATACTGAAAGACGCACCGATTTGGCGCATATATTTGGCATAGGCACGCACAATGGTTACCATCCGCCCTGTAATGCTTGCGCCCAATATCAATCGGTTAAAGGCATCATCTTCAAGCTCTGCTTCCCAAACTTGAGCAAATGCGTCTTGAAATAAGGCTTGCGCTTTCTCCATGTCGAAGTTACTGCCGCGTTTGTGCAACATCGTGAAGTCCATTACCCAGTTCACCGCGCCATCATCACTTGTCACTTTGTATGGACTCTCATCAATGACGCGTAAACCGAAGTTTTCGAGCATCGGCAACACATCAGACAAATGTATCGGTTCGTGGCGATGATAAAGCTTGAGCTTAACTACGTCACTTTCCTTACCTTCTTCTTGTGGGCGATAAAATAAAATGTCCAAACAATTTTGATCGCACAAAGCATCGATGCGCTGCAAATCTACCAATGCAGCACTAGGTAAGTTATGTTCAGCGTAACTATGTGAAAAAGCATTGGCGTACTTTTGCTGGATTCGTTTGCCGTTTTCTTCACCATATGCTGCGACGATTTTAGCGTTTAACTTGTCTTGCCAAGTTTTGGTTAATTCGATGATATTGTTTTCTATTTCGTTCACATCGAACTCCATATTATTGTTATCGACACGCGCTATGTAATGTGTTCGGGCATACACCGATTCAGAAAAGTATGTGGTAAACTCAATCGCTCCTTTTGCCTTAAACGAGCGCTTTAGCAAGGCTTGAGTATCGCGACGAAGTTGCGTGTTATAACGTTCTCTTGGCACATACACCATACAAGAGAAAAAACGACCAAAGGCATCTTTGCGCACAAACAAACGGCTCATGCCACGCTCTTGCATCTGAAAAATACCCTTGATGATGCTAGATAGCTCTTCATCGGGAGTTTGAATGAGTTCATCTCTGGGGTAGGTTTCAATGATATTGATGAAGGCTTTATAGGCATGCGTGCCTTTTTCAAAACCTGAAATTTCACACATACGGCTGATTTTTTCTTTCAACATCGGTAAATCAGCAGCGCTGCTATTGTAGAACGCAGCAGAATACAAACCGAGAAAACGATGTTCGCCACAGACATCTCCACTGTCATCAAACTCTTTTATGCCAATGTAGTCCATATACGCTGGTCGATGTACTTTTGAATGAGAGCTTGTTTTTGTCAAAATAAGTGGATTACTAGACAAGGTCTCGTCTCTGGCACTTGCCGGTAAGTTCGATAGCAAGCGCACTCTATCGCTGATAGAGTTTTTCATCAAACCCAAGCTAGTGTCATTGGCGGGGATCCATTGATGATCCCCTTCTACGGCTTTGACGTCGTAGTAACGATAAGCCATTAAAGTAAAATTATGGTCATTTAGCCAATCAAGAAAAGTTTTGCCCTGTGCTTTGACTGCTTTTGTTGCTTTACTCTTTGATTTATCAAAGCGTTTAGTGACTTCTGCAAGTTTATCGCGCATCGGATGCCAATCACTTACCGTGAGTGAGACATCATTAACAACCGAATCTAATTCTAAGGTAAGGGCTTCGATATCCTCTTCACGTGATTGACGGTCAATTTCGATAAAAAAGACCGTTTCGGACACATCACTGTCCTTGCGCGATAGTGTATCGGAAAAAGCAAGGACGTGATTGTTTTCGTCGCGGCTAATATGCATAGGTGCGTGGAGCATAATGTGCGAGGTAATATTCAAGCGATTGATTGCCATCCGCACAGAGTCAACCAAAAACGGCATATCATCAACAATCAATTCGATAATAGTGTGAGGCGATTGCCAACCATGCTTGGCAATTTCTGGGTTAAATACGCGTATAATGGATTGATTGGGCTGTTTGTCTTGCAACTTTTGCCACAAACTCAGTATGGCACCATATAAATTGCTGTCACTGCGACCATGAAGATCGTCTAATGACATGTTTTTTACCAGTTCTAGTCCAAACTCTTCAACTAAGCCCGCGTGCTCTGGTTTAACTTTTTTGTGTATAAGTGAAAAGACCTGCTCTAACAGTACCGAATTTTTTTGCTTGGTCACCGTCATATTTTGTCCCAATGTTGTATGTAGTTAGTGTATTAACTAGTATTTTTACTAGTACTAAATATAGCCTTGTATCGTACATTTTGCTAAAAATATTAGGGAATTAGGAGTTTTAATATGATAAATATGAAAATCGAAGGAATAGATTGAAGTCTTCGAAAGACAGCTATCGAAGACCCCAAAAAAGTTAGGCCTTGTTTTTTTTATGCCACAATAAACGAGCAATAGCGGGCAGTACAATTATTGCGCCTAACATATTCACGACAAACATGAATGTGAGCAAAATCCCCATATCCACTTGAAATTTTAAGCTCGAAAACACCCATGTGCTAACGCCAATAGCCAATGTAACGCCTGTGAATAAGACCGCACTACCTCTTTCTTTAAGCGCTTCGTAGTAGGCATCTTGCACGCCAATCCCCTGCTTTAGTTTGCTGTTCATTGTCGACAATATGTAAATGCCGTAGTCAACGCCAATACCGACTCCCAGTGCAATAACGGGAAGTGTGGAAACAGTCAAACCAATTTCCAGATGAGTCATCAAAGCTTGCGCTAATATTGAGACAACATAAAGAGGAATGACTACTGCCAAGGTTGCTTTTACAGAGCGAAAACTAAGCAAACACAAAACAATAACAGCGCTAAAAACATACAACAGCATGGGCGTTTGTGAGGACGCGACTGCTTCATTTGTTGCTGCCATAACACCCACTGGGCCTGATGCTAAACGAAACACAATATCTTCACTAGCATACTGATTTGCGTTTGCTTTTACCGCGTCAACAACAGTACTGATGGTTTCTGCCTTGTGATCTTCCATAAACAGAATAACGGGCATCGCTGAACAATCCCCATTGAGTAAACCCGAAGAGGTCGGTACTCGAGACACTGCTTGTACCAAAGTTGATTGATTTCTCGGCAAAACTTGCCACTTGGGGTTACCTTCATTGTATCCAGCGTTAACCTTTTTGGCGACAGAGGCTAGAGAGATAGCAGACTGCACCCCAGGAACGTTCTCCATTCTCCACTGAAAATCATCAATAGCTCGCATGACTGAATGGCTTGTGCAGGCTTCAGATTCTGCTTCCACAATGACTGAAATATAATCGACAGTGATTGCATAGCGTTCAGTGATCAAAAAGGTATCTTGATTGTAACGAGAGTCACTGTGAAGCGCAGGAGCCCCTGCGTGTAAGTCACCAATTTTTAATTGTTGTGCCTGTATGAAGCCAAAAACAAATAAAACTACCGTCAATCCAACAATGATTGGTGAATAACGTTTACCAGCAAAACCCGCAACAAACTTCCAAAACTTGCCGCCATGAGACTTTTCTAAATAATGGCGTTTGTTTTTCTCTGAAAGACTCACATAAGACATCAATATGGGGAGTAAGAGTAAATTAGTTAAAATGATAACCGCTACGCCCATCGAAGCAGTAATTGCTAATTCTCTGATAATACCAATGTCTATGACCAGTAAAGTCATAAAACCAATGGTGTCTGACAACAAAGCTATGCCCCCGGGAATTAGCAAACTATTGAAAGCGCGTTGAGCGGCTTTTTTAACTGACATGCCCTGCGCAGCGCGTTTACCCACGGCGTTTATCATTTGAACGCCATGGCTCACGCCAATAGCAAATACCAAAAATGGAACGAGTATTGACATCGGATCGATGCCAAAACCAAACAGGGTTAACAAACCCAGTTGCCAAACGACAGCCACTATCGAACAGGCAATCGGTAGTATGGTTAAAACAACAGAACGACAAAAGAAGAATACCATAATGGCGGTAATACCAATGGCTATCGCAAAAAACAGCAAGACATCTTTTGCACCACTCGCCACATCGCCGATCATTTTGGCAAAGCCAATGATATGAATGCTTATTGCGTCTGATTCAAACATGCCCCGAAGTTGAGATTCCAACTCATTTGCGATACTTAGTGTATCAAGCGCCTTCCCCGTCTCAGGATCAATATCTAGCAGTTGGGCAGTAACCATTGCGCATGAAAAATCACTCGCAACTTGCCTTCCAACGATACCCGCTTTGTCGATGTTCTTTTTAACCAAAGCTAAGGCCGCAGGATCAGAAGCATTAAAATCAGCCGGTATAACAGGCCCACCTGAAAACCCGCCTTCGACAATTTCAGTAAACCTCGTCGAAGGGGAAAACAAAGATACGACTAAAGAGCGATTTACCCCATTAATAAAAAACAATTGGTCATGCACGCCTTTTAGCGTTTCAAAAAATTCCTGATTAAAAATATCTGAATCAGTATCGCAGACACTCACTAAGACGTTATTCGCGCCGCCGAAATTTTCTTTGTATTGAATATACGTGCGCATATACTCGTGCTTAAGGGGTATATTTTTGGTGAACCCCGCATCTAGTTTTAGTTGCGTTGCCTGATAAGTAAAAAACACCGTTGCAAGCGCAAATATCAAAAACAGTGCGTTGCGGTACTGAAATACAATTCGCTCACTCTTGTCAATAAACTTGTTCATATTATAAGGATACCGCGATTTGTTTTAGGCCATTTGCTGTCACTAAGGTAAGTATATTTTTTTCGTATATTCCGTCGCTAATCGACGATGAAATATCATTATCAATAAAGCTAATCGCGCTATGTGGAACACATGCTTGCGTCTGTGATTGTGGAGTTTGCGCTACATTTTCTAATTTACTCGCATCAATGTGCAGCACCACCCCATTATTCCCAACGGCGTATGCGCCATTACTTGCAGGGACGATGGCGTTCAAAGAAGTCGTCACGCAAGTGTTTAAAGATGACCAAGGCGAATTGTTGTTTCTGACAAATACATGCCCACGTAAGCCAATGGCAATTTGCAGCTCATGTGAAAGTTCAATAAAGTCGAAAAATGAACCAAAATAGTCGATACGCAAGCGCTGCCATGTGTGGCCCTTGTCAAGACTTTCAGCGAGTAGTCCCGCCTCACCCGCAATAAGCAGTTTGTCACCTTTTTTACGAATACGATTAAAGTGCGGCAAAATGTAGGACAGTTCCTCTCGATAAAAGGCGGGGTCGTCCTTGATACTTTCTAAATATTCAATATCCTCGTCATTTAGCACTGAGGCATGTAATTCAGCTTGCCAAGTCTCTCCACCATCAAGTGTACGATAAAACAATCCATATGCACCAACAGCCAGTCCCTCGGAAGCTGACAAAAATAATACGTCTAAAAACGGACGGTCTAACTCAGGATTGTTATAGACTAGTTGCCATGAATCGCCGCTATTTTCTGATCGCAAAATACTGGCATCATGTCCAACCACATAAAAATCATTCTCGATATGCTCAATTGCGGTTAACAAGCTGCGAGTAGGAACAGGCACTTGCTTGATTGATTCAATATCGTCGAGTTCAAATTTTAATATATGTCCTCGTTCTCCCACGGCAATGGCAAAATCGCTTTTAGCAATATCTAACAATAGTGATTTTTTTACTAGTGGCGCCATATAGGCTTGCTGACCATAGCTAAAACAACTAGAAAAAATCAATGTGCAAACGATGAGAAACTTTTTTATCACGTGTACTCTAATAGTTGTATTCGCTTTGTTTTCCTTTGGTTTCGAACAGCAAAAAGGTCGTCTAGAGGGTTTAGATGAGAACTCATACAGATATCCGCCCTTTTCTAGCCTTTTTGTTTTTGTGTCAAACACACCAAGGGTAACATGCGTTGTTGATTTATCTTGGTGACACCGCTTATGTCACAGTTTATGTAGTCGAAAATTATGTAATCGAAAAATTCATCGTTTTAACACGACTACACTACAAATAAAAACGGCTGGCAAGGCCAGCCGTTTTTATGTCGACTATCGCTTGCCTTCGCGTCTTAGCGCCTGAGGAGTAAAGTCTCGATCACTGGGTTTAACAGTAAAATCGTACACTCGCTCTTCGTTATCCAGCCCTAATGCCAAGTATCGACGCGAATTCAAATCGTGATACACGTCCATAGTAGACCAATGCGTCGGCACGTCATAGTAGTTTATGCCATATGCCAATGCCACTCTGTACAATTCACCACGATTGTCATACATATCGGCCACATGAACTTGCCAACTGTCTTCGTCGATGTAGAACACGCGTTTTTGATAAATGTGCCTAAACTCGTCTTTTAACGTAGCTTCGACCACCCAAACACGGTGTTTTTCATACCGAGTGAGGTCGGGATTAATATGCCCCGTTTGCAAGATCTCTTCATACTTCACTTTATCGCTATGTAATTTATAACTGTTGTAAGCAATGAACAGTTCTTTTTTACCTTTAAGCTCCCAGTTATATCGATTTGGGGAACCATTAAACATATCAAAGTCGTCAGTTGTTCTCAGCCCATCAGCTGCTGTACCGGGCGCGTCATAAGCTATATTTGGTGCCCTGCGAACACGGCGTTGCCCTGTATTATATGTCCATGCTTGACGAGGCTCTTTAATTTGGTCAACCGTTTCGTGCACTAAAAGCGCTGTACCTGCTAATCTGGCAGGACTAGTAACGGATTGTTTGAATTTAAACAACACATTCTCTTCGAGCAAACGATCAGGTGTCATATCGTTTTCTGAATATTTTAATAACAAAATTTCATCAAAACCGATAACATTATAGTCCCCGCCGGCAGTTACGGCTGCCTGACCTCCATTGCGCTGAACAGCAGAGCCACGATATCTTAAGGTATGGTTCCAAATAGCTTCGAGTCCAGATTTAGGAATAGGAAAAGGTATACCAATTGCGGCGCCTTTAATACCATTACCACCATCTAATAACTCGGCATTCTGTGCGTTTTTCTTCGTCGCATCATAGATAAATTGCGGGTTAGAAGCAGTTCTTCGGGTTTGATAAATTGGCATACGGAAACTATCTGGATAGGCTGCAAATAGTGCCTTTTGCCCGTCACTTAACAGCTCACTATAATCACTATAATTACTCGCCGTTATCGTAAATAAAGGTTTATCTTCTGGAAAAGGATCAGGGTGAAAATCACCCACTTTAAATCCTGCTGGCACTTCAGTAATCCCGCCGTTCCAAGCAGGGATACTGCCATCAACATTGGCGGCTTTTTCTGCACCTAAAGGCGTTAATTCGTTACCGAGCTTTTCAAGTTCAGCGTCTGTTACTTTTGCAAATGACGATGCTGTGCATACAAAAGCAATACTGGCTGCTAACAGCCCTAATTTTTTAATCATATTAACGTCCTTAAATTGCGTACTTAATATTGAACGATAAGAAGTCTCTATCCGCCAATCTATTGGTAGTACCTAAACCACCCCAGAAAGAGCTGTATGATGCAGTGAACGACCACCGGTTCAAATAGTCAAACGTAAATGACAAATTGCTCGATTTTCTATCTTCTAAAAATAGAAACAAAGGATCAGGGGTTGTACCGTCTACGTCGTGAGAAAAGGTCGCACGCGCTCGCAAGTTTACGCCTGAAAATACATTGTTAAAATCTGCTACGGCCAACATGCGATAACCCCAAGCAGAGTCAGTTGGAAATGGATTGGTCTCTGGACCGTCAGATAAGCCAATATGCAAACCTTGCCTAAAGTTTGGCGGGTTACTGCCTGGGACAGGCTCAAGAGAAGGCGTTCTATCAGTACCTGGCGCATTCAAGCGAATTAACTCAGGATCAGGGAAATCTTCAATTTGCACGTATCCGGCTTCACCCAACAGGATAAAATTATCTGTCCCTAAGACTGGACCAAACACATGAGAAGCCGTCATTTGCAATTGCAAGGTATCAGATAATAAAAAGCCCTCGGCGGTTTCTCCCGGCCCCACTCCGCGACCGATGTTGTTTAGTTGAGATATCCCTGCTAAATCGGGGCGAATACCCGCGTTGGCTAATTGCTCAGGCATACCCTGATAAAGCAATTCAACATCATCTATTTGCAGGGGTTCATCTACGCGGTAGGCAACTTCGCCAGCTAAAGCCGTTTCGCCAATATTGGTATTAAAACTTACGCCGTATAACTTAATGTCTTCTGGGTAAGTGAAGCGAGCTTCGGTAAAGGCTTGTAAATCAGTTAAGGTATCTCTTGTTACGCCTTGTGTAACAAGCATATTTAAGTCTCGAGCAATACCTTGTTGAGTAAAATCTGAAGTAATACCCGATATCAAAGGTCGCTGACTATGATAATTGATATGGTAAAAGCCAAACTCCGTCTCGTTTAGGTTCTCGGCAAACCACCCCAGTTTTACACCGTACTGACCAGAATCACTCGCCTCTTCGTGAGCAGCGTCACTTTTTGCTCTAACGGCAACCTTTGTTGGATAAGCCAAATAAGCCTCTGCAGCCTGAGCCTGAGAAAGCTGACCGGCAGCTACCGCCTGTCCCAAGCCATTCAATTGAGTAATCAATACCTCCGCGTCAATATCAGGATTACCCGTGAAGCCCAATTGCACATTGTTAAATGAGCCTCCTTCGCCAGCAAAATCATTGGCGGCAAAATAACTGCCCGCAACCGGCAGCAGTGAACGCTCATATTCATACTGGTAGTATGCTGACAAGCTGATAGTGTCAGTAAAACCGATATCGGCAAACAACATACCTACAGGAATAAAGACTTCCTTCAATTCTGCACCTGGTGCACGTGCACGCGTTACATCTACAGGATTTGTAGTGTTAATACCGTGCTGAATAAACGTACTTTCTCCCCAAGAAACAACTTGATCCCCTAAGCGGATACTGATGGGGATATCGCCAGCATAAAAATCCGCGTAGACGAAAAAGTCTAACAATCGGATATCTCGACAGAGTTCATCGCGCGCTTCGCTGTCTCGACAGGGATCAACAGTGTTGCCTGTGATTGGATTTTGCCAATCTCTGTCTCCGTCCGTCAGTTCAAAATCATAAAAATAAAAGCCCCTGGCGAATAGTCCAAAGTCGCCGTAGCGTAAATCTAATTCATGTAATCCAACAACTTGAGTAGAAAACGCCTCGCCTGGGTCATAACTCAAATTCCCCAAGTCACCATTTGTTGAATAGGCACCGGTGCCTTGTGCCCAAACATCCGCTGATGGATATATCACATTGGTTGCGGCGTTGTACCCAGTCCAATTGAACTGTGCACCATTGCTATTGCCAATTAAACGTTGATCTCTGTCTTCAACTCTTATACTTGTTGCAAGTGTAAACGTCGAGTCTAAGGTAATTTCTAGGTCGCCAAAATTCCAATTTGCGGCATTTGAACTAAAGGATGAAGCTGCCAAGATGGCGGCTACCCCGGTTGCTACTGTCGTTTTATTAAATGCACGAGGCTTTTTTGACATGCGTTTACTCTCTCCAATCTAAGCGATACTACTCATTAGTGTAGACACAAGTTCATAATTAACAAAAATATTACATTAATTTTGTATAATCTCAAGAACTAATCGTACCAGTTGAATGCTCAATATATTAAATCATTGTTTTTTATGCATTTTTCTCAATTGATTTAAAGCTGTTATTTTGGTCAACCTCGAGTGTAAATACGCCATGGATACCAGAAGGGCTTAAAAACCGAAGGATGTGTTTTTTCAATAATTGAATGCGTTTGCCATTTAAATCTTCGACTACAATATACTTAATATCAACATTGTATAATTCCTGACACTTAGCGTAAGGCATATTAATATTGAAGGTATAACGTTTATTCATTTCAGAGCAGACGTGCCGTTAAGTGTCTGATGCAAGCGCTTTGCTGGTTTTTTCGAACAAATCTTTACTCAACTCTTTACTATTAAAAATACGCTCTAACTGGTGTTTCATATGGGCTTTATAAGAGGCATCGTATTGCTTAAATTGCAGTAAAGGCGTAATGATTCTACTGGCGACTTGCGGGTTGATTTTATCAAGTTGCAACAAGTAGTCTGCCACATATTTGTAGCCCAAGCCGTCTTTTTGGTGAAACCCTGATAGGTTGTAAAACGCAAAACTACCAAGTAACGCTCTGACTTTATTGGGATTACGCTGATTAAATTGGCTATGCGCTTTGAGTAAATCTAAACGCGACAGTATATCACTGCGTCGAGCTGTGGCGTGCAGGCTAAACCACTTATCCATAATAACGGCATCATGCGTATATTCACTCTCAAACTTGAGCATAAGTTCATCAAATACAGCGATATTCGTAGCTTGCGCGACTTTCAAACAGTTTAATTTATCGCTCATATTATCTGCATTCGCGTACCTTTTGCGCAAAGTAACTAGTGCTGCGTTTTTGCCTTGTTCACTCAAACTCGCTAACTTTAACCAAGCCGCATATATCGCACGCGCATTAACTTGCTCAGTACTGTATTCATATTCACTTTGAATAAAGTCTTGGCAACGCAACAAAGCATATTCACCAAGCTCATCAGCAAAAGCCTGTTGAACAGCTTGAATAGCAGCATCAAACCGAATGGGATCGATACTCTCCAAGCCTACTCTAGCCGCCTCAAAACTCGGTACGGACAAGAGTTGAGCCAGCACATCGCTTTCAATTGAATTACTCTTTAACACGTTTGCGTACTTAGCGAGTACAGCCTTAGTTTCTCTCTGCGTTAAGGAATCAAAATCTTCTAAATAGCAGGTTTGTATGCATTTGATAAATAAGCCTTGGCTCGCATCCCACTTGGCATAGGAAGAATCCGCATACTGAATAATGTGGAGTAACTCGTCGATTGCGTAGTCATATTCGACAATAATGGGCGCAGAAAAATTATCAAGCAACACCGGCGTCACGTTTTCACTTTCGACAGTAACGGAGACCTTATCGCGATCCACAATGATATTGCCGTTATTCAAGCTACTCACCTTTATCTCTTGCCCAGATTCGTCTAAAAACTTGGTTGAAATAGGCACAAACAATGGCTTTTTATTCGCTTGGTCAGGTGTTGCAGCGTTAATTTGTGTAAATTCAAATGTGGTGCTTTTTCCTTTGTTTTCACTCCCAACTTTTCGCACCTTAATC
This sequence comes from Agaribacter flavus, assembly GCF_042646125.1. Classification (NCBI taxonomy): domain Bacteria; kingdom Pseudomonadati; phylum Pseudomonadota; class Gammaproteobacteria; order Alteromonadales; family Alteromonadaceae; genus Agaribacter; species Agaribacter flavus. The sequence goes on along the minus strand of NZ_JBHRSW010000014.1, from coordinate 165,177 downwards.
AAAGGGGTACCGCTCTGAGAATACCAAAGTTGAAAGTGCCTCAAATCGACATTATTTGCACTCGCCATTGCATCAACAAAGTCATCACAGGTTACGGCTTGCCCATCGTGACGGGCAAAGTATAAATCCATGCCTTTTCTGAAACCCTCTTTGGTCAACAATGTGTGTAACATGCGGATCACCTCTGCACCTTTGTCATAAACAGTAACCGTGTAAAAGTTGTTCATTTCCATTACTTCATCAGGACGAATGGGATGACTCATAGGGCCTGCGTCCTCAACAAATTGATGTTCACGTATTACCTTTACTTGCGCGATCCTTGTCGATAGATAGCTGCTCATATCAGCACTAAACTGCTGGTCTCTAAAAACAGTCAGCCCCTCTTTTAAGCTGAGTTGAAACCAGTCTCTGCAGGTCACACGATTACCAGTCCAATTATGAAAATATTCATGTGCAATAATAGATTCAATATTGAAATAGTCTTCATCTGTCGCTGTTTGTGGATCAGCTAGTACAAATTTCGAATTAAATACATTTAAGCCTTTGTTTTCCATGGCTCCCATATTAAAGAAATCTACAGCTACCACCATATAAACAGCTAAATCGTATTCCAAACCATAGGTCTCTTCATCCCATCGCATTGCTTTTTTCAATGAGTCCAAGGCGTGCTGCCCTTGCTTTAAGCGTCCTTTTTCTAGATAGAGCTCTAAGTTAATTTGGCGACCACTGAGCGTACTATAGCTGTCTGTTAATAGATCAAAATCCCCCGCCACTAGCGCAAACAAATAACTGGGTTTGGGGTGTGGGTCGTGCCAGACCGCGATGGCAGTGTCACCATCTTGATAACGTTTGACTAGATTTCCATTAGACAATAAAAACTTGTCTGTTTCGCATTTCGAGCGAATAGTCACAGTAAAAACAGAGAGTACATCTGGCCTATCAAGGTAATAGCTTATTTTACGAAAGCCTTCGGCTTCGCACTGCGTGCAATACGTGCTTTGTGTGTAGTACAAGCCTTCCAAGGATGTATTAGACTGAGGATCAATTTGCGTTGTGATTTCAAGTTCAACATTTTCCTCGTCAATATTCAAACTTAAACTATATTCATCAAATTGATATTCATATTCACCTAAGCTACGTCCATTCACACTCACCGACAGTAACAGAAGGTTCTCTCCATCTAACTTCAGTTGTGTCGCGTTTATGTTTTCTTTTTTGATATGCAAACAACTGGTCACAACCGTTTTGCTTGGCGATAAGTCAAAGGTCAAAAAAGTGGAACGAATAGAAAAATCAGGCTGTTGATAATCAAGCCTACGTTTGATTAGGTGCTCGGTCATGCTCAGTATTCCTAGACAATCAAAAAGGCGCGAGTGCGCCCTATTATTTGGGTGACATTACCCTTTAGCGAGTAATCTCGATTTTTGGTGGCGTTAAACGCAATATTTTAATACCAAAATAAGCATAGATAACCGCAAGTATCGGGTTTATTAAATTAAAGAACGCGTAGTAGATGTAGTCAAGCGGATTGACTTGTAACACACCGTGCATGTAAGCACCACAAGTATTCCACGGAATAAGTGGAGAGGTAATGGTTCCGCCATCTTCCAAACTTCTCGAAAGATTGAGCTGATGAAGATCACGTTTTTGGTATTCCTCCTTGTACATACGACCAGGCATAACAATCGAAATGTATTGATCGGCTGTGACTATGTTAGTACCAATACAAGTCAATATCGTCCGGCTCACCATGTCTCCTGCACTGCGAGCGCCTTTGAGTATGGCTGATACGATAGATTTCAACAAACCCACGCTTTCTAACACCGCACCAAACGACATTGCACAAATGATTAACCAAATTGTGTTTAGCATGTTTGACATGCCGCCACGTGATAGCAAGCTATCTAAATCCTCATTTCCCGTGCTAAAGCTCACACCATCAAACATGGCTATCCAAACTACTTGGAGGCTTTTTAATGCATTGCCATGCGTAGAGTCAATCATAGACAATACGAGTTCTTGCTGAAATAAAACCGCCCAAATGCCGCCAACTACTGCGCCAATCGCTACGGCAGGAAAGGCCGGCATTTTATTGATGGCTAGAGTCAACAATACAAACAATGGGATAAGTGTATACCATGCAATATTAAAGTTATCGTCTAAGAGCGTTCGCATTTCTGCGATTCTGGAACCGGCATCACTCGTATCTGCCTGAAAACCTATAATAATAAAGAGTGTCATTGCAATGACAAAACTTGGTACTGTTGTCCATAGCATGTACTTAATGTGCTCAAATAGGTCTGTGCCGGCTATTGCAGGTGCTAGGTTGGTGGTTTCTGACAAAGGGGACAACTTATCGCCAAAATAAGCACCAGAAATAATTGCACCTGCAGTAATAGCTAGAGACATATCCATGCCCGTCGCAACGCCTATCAACGCGACCCCGACCGTTGCCGCTGTCGTCCAAGAGCTACCTATACTCATCGCAACAATCGCACAGACCAAGCATGCTGCAGCATAAAATAAACTCGGATTAAGTAATGCTAAACCGTAATAAATTAGTGTCGGCACCGTACCGGCTAACATCCAAGTGCCAATGAGTGATCCGACTGCCATCAAAATCAAACAGGCACCTAGAGACATAGAGATACCTTTAACTACCCCCTTTTCAATCGACTTCCAAGTGTGCCCATTTTTCAAGCCGATAACAGAAGCGACAAACATACCGGTCAATAAAGCGATTTGATTGGGACCAAACGATGAATCACTTCCAAATAAAAAGACCGCTCCGCCCATCATGATGATTAACAAAACAATTGGGAGAAGAGAATCCAACAGTGAAGGTTCTTTGATTAGTTTGTCATCCATAATTTATAGCACCGAAAAGTAAAAATTTAAGCCTATGAATAAAGGGCACAGTAACTTCACATACCACGGCCATATCTTCCAAAACCAGCTATTTTCGGCTTGGTCATTACCATTTTTCAACTCGTTTAGTATTTCATTGCGCTTCCAAATCCACCCCGCAAAAATACACAAAAGTAAACCAAGTAGTGGTTGGCTGTATTCTGTTGTGATAGTGATTACCAAACCAAATAGCGCGCCGAAGTTAAACACAATTACTAGGCTCGCAATAAAGACCACGAAGGTGATTATTTGCGTCGCACGATTTCGAGAGAATTTTTTTGCGTCCACCATATAGGAAACCGGCACTTCCAGCATTGATATAGAGGAAGTCAGTGCCGCGATTACCATAAGCAAAAAAAATGCTGACGCGATAACAGTCCCAACGTACCCAATGCTTTCAAACAAGGATGGCAGTACAGAAAAGATGAGGGTTGGTCCAGAAATTAAACTGCCATTTTCATTGAAAATTTCTACACCATTATTTAGTGCGACGTACATCGCAGGAATAATAAGCATGCCCGCTAAGATAGCAACACCGATATCAACAAGCGCAACGGATGCACCAAGTGAAGGTAAGTTTTCTTGTTTTCGCACATAAGAACCATAAACCAACATAGTACCCACACCTAAAGACATGGAAAAGAACGCCTGTCCCATTGCATCCAACATAAGACTTGGAGATAAAACACGCGAAACATCAGGTACCAAAAGTGTTTTCCAACCTTGTATTGCGCCAGGTTGAATACTTACATAGACAATCAACAACAGCATCAAAACAAACAGTGTGGGCATTAGGCGCACTGACCATCTTTCTATCCCTGCACTAACCCCGCCAATCACAACAATACACGTAAAAACTAGAAAAGCAGCGGTAAAAATTAGGTTACGCGTAATAGAATCTGCAGTAAGCCAAGGTACGCTAACATTGATAACACTTAACAGTGCCTCAACTAAGTATGACAACATCCAACCGGCCACAATAGCGTAAAAGGCGAGAATCAACATCACGGTAATTGCGCCAATACTGCCGACAATTGTACCCATTACGTTTCCAGATATACTGCGCAATGCGTCAATCATGTTTGCTCGCTTTGCGCGACCAATAATCAACTCAGCCATCAATACTGGGTAAGCTAACAAAAACGCCATTGCTAAATACATGATGATGAATGCAGCGCCACCATTTTCGGCAACTTTGGTGGGGAAGCCCCAAATGTTCCCTAAACCTACTGCAGAACCAGCCGCAGCTAGAATAAATCCTAGCCGGGAAGAAAATTGCCCTCTTGACGCCATGAAAACCTCATTTTTATGAGAGGCTGTTTATCTTTGTTTATTATTTGTGCTGCCGGTCATTAATTCGTCAAACAACGCTAAATTCACGTGGTTTGGTGGTTCCAAATGAGTGAATTTAGAGGCCGTGTGACGAATTAATGGCCGCAGCCCGAAGGATTGGCTCTAAAATTGGATAATACTTCGTTGTAGTTGGCTTATCCAATTTTAGAACCAACACAAAAAATAACCAAAGATAAACAGCCTCTATTATTTTATTGGCTATTATTATCCCTATAAATGTAAAAGCTCAACAAACAAGAGCTTTGTTTACTGAACCTCTACACTTGCTGTTTTTTTAATACAGCTTAAGAACGGGTATTTAAAGCATAGCTGCCCGTTTTTATCATATCACTTGTGATATTAACCGCCTCTGTCAAAAACGGGTCGATCTCTTCTAATTTTTCCGGTAACTCGTCTTCTAGCGATTCAACTTTACTCAAGCCCATCCTTTCAAGGCGCTCGTTGACACGAATCAATCGTTTCTCGTCATTTTTCTTACTTTCCGCTTTTCGTTCAGACGCTACTAAAGAGATAAACTTCTTGTCTTTATTCTTTTTATACTCTTCGATGTCATCATAGATATACTGAAACTCTGGGTCTTTAACGACTCTAGCATTGTGTTTAGCGGTAAGTACATCAATCATGTTGTGACTGTTTGTAACCGTCACATAGTTTGCTCGCTTTATCTTGTCCCAAGGCAAAGCGTTCTCTTCTTTGCTCTCGCCCCACTCTTCTGGCTCAATTGCACTGGGATATAAGATATCAGGTTTAACCCCTTTGTGCTGGGTGCTGCCGCCGCTGATGCGATAAAACTTAGCCATCGTGTATTGTACGGCGCCCAGTTTATTTTCGTAAAAGTCGTAAATACGGCCTAAAGAACGATGTTGCTGAACTGTCCCTTTACCAAAGGTTTGTTCGCCAATGATTATTGCTCGATTAAAGTCTTGCATAGCAGCGGCAAATATTTCGCTTGCCGACGCACTAAATCTGTCCACTAACACGGTTAAAGGACCGTCATACGTGACTAAACCATCCCTATCTCGGTTAACCTCAATATGCCCGTTTTCTCGCCTAATCTGCACAATTGGCCCTTTATCGATAAACAGACCAGATAAGGCAACGGCTTCAGGAAGAGAGCCTCCGCCATTTCCTCTTAAGTCTACAATGACACCTTGCACATCTTGTTCATTAAATTCGTTTAATAGCTTGATAACGTCAGCATGTAAGCGGTGATAAAAAGATGGAATTTCGATCACACCAATTTTTTTGCCATCTTCTTGTTCATATACTTCTGATTTTGCCGCCTTATCTTCTAACTTGACCTTGTCACGGGTTATGGCCACATCAATTACTTTTTTGCTATCCGAGCCACCTTTTTGTACCTGTAATTTAACCGAGCTTCCCTTAGGCCCCTTGATCAGTTCAACGACTTCGTCGAGACGCCAACCCACTACATCAACGTATGTTTCTTCGTCTTCTTGTGCCACACCCAATATTTTATCTTGTGGTTTAATTTCGCCATTCTTATCCGCTGGACCGCCAGCCACAACACTCACTACTACGGTATGATCATCTTCGCTACGCAGCACTGCCCCAATGCCTTCAAGGGAGAGATTCATGTCCATTTGGAAGCGTTCGGTATTTCTGGGGGAGAGGTAACTAGTATGTGCCTCGATGCTTCGCGCAAATGCATTCATGACTGTTTGAAACACATCTTCACTATTCGTTTGCGAAAGTCGACGGATAGCTCGCTTGTAACGCTTGTTCAACAGAGTTTTAGCTTCTTCCACCGTTTTGTCAGCGAGTACTAAATTCAGCGCATCATATTTTACGCGTTGACGCCATACTTCATCTAATTCTTGACTTGTCTGCGCCCATTGCGCATCTTCTCTGTCGTAAAAGAACTTGTCACCTGCTTTTTCAAAGTCAAATTCCTGTTCCAACAAGGAGAGTGCAAACTCTAAACGCGCTCTACGACGTTCAAGATTTAGAGAATACATATCGTAAGCAATTTCTAAATTACCGACTTTGATAGCCTCATCAAATTTTTCTCTATATTTGCTAAATTGTTCAATGTCCTTAGCTAAAAAGAAATGTTTACTGTTGTCGAGTGCGTCCAGATATTTATGAAAAACTTTTTCAGACAGCGCATCGTCAATACTGACTTTTTTGTAGTGAGCGCGAGTAAATAATTCTGAAATGCGCGTGGCTGCTTTAGCATGCTGTTCTTCTTGCGCTAAATCGGGAATTTCTACAGATTCGGTTGCCACTTTTGCATAAGCAGGTGCAAAGTAAAAATTAGCAAACCCGATAAAGGTAGTCGCTAAAAACAGCTTTTTAGCTGCGAAACGCTTTACATTCATTCAATTACCTCAATTAGTCTTTGACCAAGATCCTAAGTTTATCTTGCTGTACTTTGACCGACATACCTGAATTAAGTTGCACTAATATACCGTCTTTAGCAACTTCGGTAATAACTGCTGGCATTGGTTGTCGACCCACTTTTACTGATACAGAAAGACCTGGTTTTAAGTCTTTTTCTTCAATTTTTACTGCAATATGCTTAGTATTTTTGGTTTTCACTGCGGGGGTTTTGCTTGCGGAAGTGTCTCTACTTCCAGAGTGACTTCGGTTTGAATCACCCTTTACATGTTTAAATCTGCTACTTTTCGTTTTACGTTTTTCTAGTTTTTCTTTTTCGCGCTTTTCAGCCGCTCGCTTTTTACTCTCTTTAAGCTGCTCGGCAGCATGCTCTGCATGCTCGGTTTCTACTAAATCGCCGGGTTCACCCTCTAAGTTAATACGGGCGTTGCCTTTTTTTACCGCTGCTAAGTATTTCCAACTACTTGTGTAGTGACGAAGGCTCATTCGCAATAGGCGTTTACTTACCAGCTCTGAGTCTTCGAAAGTTGCAGCTAAGTCTTTAAAAATGCCGATTTTTAATGGCTTAACATCCCCGTCTACAATGAAGCATTTTGGAAATTTTTCAGACAAAAATGTAAGTGTATCTTTGGTATTAGTTAGCTTCTGTTGTTCCATTAATTATATCTATCAAAAGGATGGTTAGTCATAAATCTATATTGTCATTATTTCAGTTATTCAAAAGATGATCCACCCAATCCACTAAATCATCAGTGTCAATATCCACTAAATTCGAATCGGTGTGCCATTTTTCCCATACTGCAGTTAGCTTTTCATTTAACTTATCGGTATCCATATCCTGATCTGCTTTGTCATACGTTAAGTGCAATAGCATGTTTAGCGCTTCACTCGCTTCTTCGGGATCGTCATGCCAATCTTCCATGTCTGAAGGCGTTGATAAAAGCGTGTGGATATCAATCGTATCTTTCAATTATTTACCTTTTTGAGTTTGAATACTCTGTTTCAGGCAACAGAATTAAATAGCGAAGCAACGTGCAGAGCAATAGGACGAAGCCCTTTCGCATCTTGCTGATCAAACCTACCCACCGATGGGCTATCGATGTCCAAGACAGCGATGACTTTACCATTGCTTATAATTGGAAGAACAATTTCGCTATTTGAAGCAGCATCACATGCTATATGCCCGTCAAAAGTGTGGACGTCATAGATAACTTGCTCTTTGGCTTCTACCGCTGCTGTTCCGCATACCCCTCTTCCCAGTGGGATGCGAATGCATGCCGATTTACCTTGAAAAGGCCCTAGCACTAATTCGTCATCTTTTAGCAAATAAAACCCTGCCCAATTGATATCATCCAAACCATAAAAAAGAATCGAGCTTATATTTGCTAAGTTTGCAATCAGATCGGGTTCGCCTTGTGTAATGGCAGACACTTGTTGTGAAAGTGACTCATAAATGACGTTTTTATTATCCATACTACTCAATACCCTAGATATTGTTTTATTTCACTAAAGCTATTAATAATACCGATGGGATTATGTTTAGCTAAGCGAGTTTTATCATGTACACCATAAGATACAGCCAGTCTGTGCATGCCAATTGCCTCTGCCATTTGCATGTCATAAACGGTGTCCCCTACCATTAATACCTTATCCGCTTTTACTTGCCATACATCCAAAAGTTGCAACAGCATATCTGGAGAGGGTTTACTTTTTGCTTCATCCGCGCATCTTGAGGCATCAAAAAACAAAGCACTTGATGAATTTTCCCAAGCTCTCTCTAACCCCTTTCGCGCTTTCCCCGTTGCCACGCCCAACACAAAATCATCTTGTAGTTCAGCCAAGGTGTCATATACCTCTTCAAACAGGGGACACGGAATACTATCACTGCGAATAAAGCTTTCTTTATAGTGCCCCGCAATCGTATTGGCGGCCTTGATATCGACATCGAAGAGTTGCTGTATGGCAGGGATTAAACTGATACCAATAATATTTTGTATTGCCTTATCTGATGGCACATCCAAATTTGACTTAATCGCAGCTTGTTTCATGCAGCTGACAATTTTTGCAGATGAATCCATCAATGTACCATCCCAATCAAATATAATATGACTGTACTTTATATCCAATGCTTTATTTCCAATTTGTGACGACATTTTTCAATTGTTGATCGTAGGGCGCAGTAAAATGCACCGTTTTTTCCGTATGAGGATGTAAAAAGCTCAGTTGATAGGCATGCAAAAAAAGGCGATTGCAGTTCAGATCTTTAATACGTTGATCAAACGCTTTGTCTCCATATTTACTGTCATTTGCAATCGGATGACCAGCATGTAAGCAATGTACCCTTATCTGGTGTGTTCGCCCAGTGACAGGTTTACATTCTATGAGTGACATATTTTCGCCTGTTCGCAGCAGCTTAATGAGTGTTTTGCTTGGTTTACCTTCAGGATGCACCTGTACCATGCGCTCTCCACCTTGCAACAAGTTCTTTAACAAGGGAGCGTCTACTTTTTGTAAGCGTTTAGGCCAAGTTCCTTTGACTAGCGCGTGATACACCTTGTTGACCTGATTGTCTCTCAACTGCTGATGAAGGTTTCTGAGTGCTGAGCGTTTTTTTGCAATCACAAGACAACCTGACGTGTCTCGGTCTAAGCGATGAACAAGTTCAAGAAAATCTTGCTGCGCTCGAGAAGCACGTAAACCTTCAATCACCCCATAATTTAAACCACTTCCGCCATGCACAGCGATACCGGAAGGTTTGTTAATCACGATTAATCGGTCGTCTTCAAACAGTATGCTCTTATTGATTATATCAATGGCTTTATTTGACGGCTGCGCACTTTGTTTTTCGTCAAGGCGAACAGGGGGAACTCGAACAGCATCGCCGACATTCAACTTGTATTCTGGCTTAACTCGCTTTTTGTTAACTCGAACTTCACCCTTGCGCAAAATTCTGTAAATTTTACTTTTGGGCACACCTTTCAGTTTAGATAATAAATAGTTATCAATCCGTTGACCTGCGTTGTCATCGGTAATACTAAGAAACTGCACTTGTTGAAATTTTTCTGACATGTATGCTCAAGGGTTGTATTCGACGAGGTAATATAGCGGTGGATAAGGTCGAATAAATTCAAAATTTGTTTTTCATGGAAGAAAAACTAAAGCGTACATGGATATGTTCGCAGCGTTTTTGAATTTATTCGACCTTATCCACCGCTATATTATCTCGCCATGGTAGATTGTAAAAAAATTCGACATTTAGGTGTTTAATCTATATGTGAATAAAATTTATTGTGATATTATCGCACGGCTTGGAGTCGACCTGAATAAAATTTTTGCATTTTCAGTGCCTTATTCTACAGTGTGATTGTAGTGACCATAGAGTGTACAGTTAAAATGAAAAGTTCTGGACGGCATTAGAATCTGATGATTTTAATTGCGCCACAAACTGAATAACTTCAAGCAACATAGATTTTTACCGGTAGCTGAGACCTGAATATAGGTAAGCAGAGTAGATAAAAGACAACGTCATTTTAGCCAGCTGCCTTAGATTGATAAAAATAGAACGACTTAACAGCGAATAAACTAAGTGTAAGCATCACCCCGTATTTGAAATGATGAAATTTTAGATACTAGTATTTAAATAAATTGAAACGCAATACATAAAGAACGAAACACACCCACAGTCGTGAGACTCTGAGCAAAATAATTTGCTGCTAAGTCTGTATAATACAGAGTTAGACAATATGAAACGTATGTTAATTAACGCCACTCAGCAAGAAGAGTTGCGCGTAGCCCTTGTAGACGGCCAAAAACTCTACGACCTCGATATAGAAAGCCCAGGCCACGAACAAAAAAAAGCAAATATATACAAAGGTACCATCACTCGCGTTGAGCCGAGTTTAGAAGCCGCATTTGTTGATTACGGCGCCGAGCGTCATGGCTTCTTACCAATGAAAGAAATAGCACGCACCTATTTTCCTGACGGTTATCGATTTGAAGGTAGACCGAATATAAAAGAGGTTATTTCTGAAGGAACAGAAGTCATTGTTCAGGTTGATAAAGAAGAGCGCGGACAAAAAGGCGCAGCCCTTACCACCTTCATATCCTTAGCAGGTAGCTATCTGGTACTCATGCCTAACAACCCACGTGCTGGGGGTATCTCGCGCCGAATAGAAGGTGAAGAACGCACAGAATTAAAAGCCGCCTTAAGCGGCCTAGATGTCCCGCAAGGCATGGGTCTGATTGTGAGAACCGCAGGCGTCGGAAAATCTGCGGATGAGCTGAAGTGGGATTTAAACGTTCTCAAACACTACTGGGAACAAATATCTACGGCAGCCGATGCGAAGCCAGCCCCATTTTTAATTCATCAAGAAAGCAACGTTATAGTTAGAGCTATTCGTGACTACCTTCGCCGAGATATAGGCGAAATCTTAATTGACAAACAAGGTGTTTACGAGCAAGCGCTAAAACATATAGAGCTTGTCCGCCCGGATTTTGTTAGTAAAGTAAAGTTGTATCGCGGAGAAGTGCCTTTATTTTCTCACTACCAAATTGAAAGCCAAATTGAGTCCGCTTTTCAACGTGAGGTGCGTTTACCATCAGGTGGTTCGATCGTTATCGACCCTACGGAAGCACTGACTTCTATTGACATTAACTCTGCCAGAGCGACAAAAGGCGGAGATATAGAAGAAACAGCGTTAAATACAAATTTAGAAGCGGCAGATGAAATTGCCAGACAGTTACGACTGAGAGATCTTGGCGGCCTTGTCGTCATAGACTTTATTGACATGTCTCCAGTCAAACACCAAAGAGAAGTGGAAAACCGCATGAAAGATGCGGTGCGCAGTGATCGTGCGCGCATTCAACTCGGTAAAATTTCGCGCTTTGGTTTGCTCGAAATGAGTCGCCAACGCTTGCGCCCTTCTCTAGGAGAATCCGCGCATACTGTCTGTCCTCGTTGCGATGGGCATGGCACGATACGCGGCATTGAATCAACTGCATTGGCCGTACTTCGGATTTTGGAAGAGGAAAGTATCAAGGATAATACGGGTCAAATTGAAGCACAATTACCAATATCAGTTGCAACTTATTTACTCAATGAAAAGCGCGCCGCAGTGCAGAGTTTGGAAAAGCGTCAGAAAGTCAACTTGCTTATTATCCCCAACCCGAATTTAGAGACGCCTAAATTCCAAATTGTTAGACGTAAAACAGCTGATGTCGTGACTGAGCATAGTTATAATTTAGAGTTGGTTCAAGCTACTGAAGAAGTAAAAGAGTCAAGCAACGCTCAAGTTATCAAACGTGAAGAACCTGCTTTGCAAGGTATGACAGCACCTACTCAAGCACCTATTGTAAAACAGGAAACCAAACAGTCTCCTGGCTTATTGGCTAAACTAGGCGCTTGGTTTAGCAAGTTGTTTGAAGAAGAAAAGGAAAAACCTAAAGCAAAAGGGCGTCAACAAAATCGCAGAAACGGTAAAAATGACAAACGCCGACAAAACAATCGTGGCCGCCAGAATCGCAATGCTCGCAACAACGATGGTCAAAACAAACCTGAAGGGCAAGATAAGCGCACCGAGAATAAGCAGGATCGCAACACTAAGCAGGAACGTACTAATCAAGACAAAGCCAAACAATCTCGGGGCAACAGTGCTAACAATCAAGATAAGCAAGCACAACGCAAGCCTCAACAGCGTAAAAAACCGGCGCAACGCAGAAATAAACGCGCCGAACGTCCTAGTGTACGAGTAAAAGACGATGCGCCAGTCAGTGACAAGGTTTTGGAAGAAAATAATACAGCTGTAATTTCCGCTGAAACTAAGCCACAAGTTCCTGATTCGGTAACAACACCGGTAGCTGAAGCGCCAGCTGTTGAAAAACAAGCAGAATCACTTGAAGTGACTTCTCCAAATCAAAAAGCGGTAGAAGAAAACACGAAGCCTGCAAGCACAAGTGATGTTTCTACTTCTGCAGTGGAAGCGGAGTCAGAAGAGAAAGCTGAAGCTAAAGAAGATAAAGCGACCACGGGACGTGTGAGAACAAGGCGTACACCTCGGCACACACGCGTAGCAGGACAAAAACGCAAACAAGAGAAAGAAAGCACTGCAGAGTTAGAAGCAGCCCCTGACACTGACACAGCGTCTGAGCTAAAAGAAACACCTGATGCGAAAAGGGGGGGCGCAACAATAGATACTACAACGACAGAAGCCAAGCTCTCAGACGACGTGCAACAAGCAGAATTATCCTTTGATAACTCTGACCCTGTCATTCACGAAAGCTCAGAAGAAAATGTAGTGGCGCAACCTGTACAAACAGAAATGCCACTGGAAACAAATACGAGTGAAAACATTTCTGCAGAGAGCGATACTGGAGTAAGCAGTGATAATTCATCTCAGGCTGAGACTAATAACATCATTACGAAAGCTTGGGAATTTACCTCACACCCTATGGCTCGTCCTGACAGTATCACTATGCCACCCATGTCTGATACCCATCCGATTATGAAAGAAAGTGATCGCAAGGAGATTGCTGGTACGCGGATACCCGCTATTATCGCCAATGCAAGGTCAAATGCCAGCGCACCAATTACCACTCCAGCCTCTGTAGACTAAAGGTATATACAACTAAAAAACGCCCTTGTAGAACAAGGGCGTTTTTTTTGTCTTAGATTTGAGTCCGCTAAACTATTGTGTTTAGCACTGATTAACAGCTTGGGACAAGGTAATGACTTCGACAGAAGAAATTTCCAACTCCATTTTGCCTGAAGTATGCAACATGAAAGGTGTAGTGACGGCTGACAAATCAATTTTGCTTTGGTCAAAACAAGCCATTGGAATCGTCACATTAGACCACTCTCCAACCGGTAAACGAGACAATACAGATTTAAGTTGAACACTCGCTCTACACTTCCAATCCCATTTGCATTCCATCGTTAGCTCGACAAGCTCATCGGGCTTTCGCAGGACTTTTGTTCTAATGTTCAAGGCTTTAGATTGATAATTATCGCCCAAATTAGCATGCATCTGGCGGTTAATCACTGTTATAGTATGGACATTCGTATCTGCACTACCCCATTGATTTTTAACGCCTCGAGGACGCCACTTGAAGCGAACGCCGCTCACCTCGTCTTCGGTAAATGGTGTCGCAATGAGCGAGCCTTTTGCGGTTTTTTGCTTTTTATCGGTAATAACTTTTTTGCCAAAGGATAAGCTCAATTCATACGGAGAAACGGCTTTACCATCTGCCAAGATCGGCGTAGTACTTGCCTGAGCCATGCCTACCACTAAAAACAGCGAACAAAGGCTGACTTTTTTTAACAGTCTCATCGTGACCTCCAGTAACTGCTAGAAAATTCAACTAGGGATACTAACCTAAGCAAAGTCCATTGCAAAGCGCAAACTCGTATAATGTATAGCGTTTTTACGGAGGCTACAATTGGGAGCGTCCTTATTTGGTCGCAAAACCGCTACGAGTATATCCATATACGCTTTGATTTTTTTTCCATGAAAAATAAATTTTGCGACAAAATAAGGCCTCCCAATGCTAACCCACCTAACAGCTACTTTTTACGTTTGTCTTCAACCACCCACTTACCGTCTTTATACCAAGCTGACCAACCTGAAGCCTTTGCCTTGCTCTCTCCTTTGCTAGGTTTAAGCTCAGACATAATATACTGTTGTTTTGTTTTTCTGCTAAAACGAACAATCGCGGGGTTGCCATCGGGATCCTTTTCGGGCGCATCCGCTAGATAATAAAACGTTGGCGATAAGCGCTCTCGAAAACGTTTTAACTCACTCACCAGTGGCGCACGCGTTTCTCTTGACTTAGGAAATGTTGATGCCGCTAAAAATATACCTACTGCACCATCTCTTAACACAAAATAAGCCTCCGAGTTTGCACAGGCGAGTTCAGGCAAGTGCACAGGGTCTTCCTTAGGTGGCGCTGCTTCACCATTTTTTAGTAGCTTGCGGGTGTTTTTGCATGATTCATTGGTACAACCAAAGTACTTACCAAAGCGTCCATTTTTTAATTCCATATCACTTTGGCATTTGTCACACTCAATCACGGGTCCATCGTAGCCTTTGAGTTTAAAGCTACCGGATTCGATTTCAAATCCAGGGCATGTTGGCGTATTGCCACAAATGTGCAGGCGTCTATTCTCGTCAACAAGATAACTATCCATCGCTGTATCACATATTGAACAACGTTTTTTAGCGCGGAGTACTTCCGTTTCAAGCTCTTCTTCTGAGGCGCTGACGACTTCTTCTCCTGGAGTGAGATTCATAGTATTCGTACAGCGTTCTTTAGGTGGTAGATTGTATCCGGAGCATCCCAAAAAGACGCCTGTACTTGCTGTTCTCAAGTTCATTTGACGACCACACTTAGTGCATTCTACATCGACTGGAACAGCTTGATTAGGCCGCATTCCTCCTTGTTCGCTATCGAGTTCAGCTTTACTCAGCTTAGTAGAAAAATTATCGTAGAACTGATTGAGAACTTGTTTCCAACTCAATTCACCGTAGGCGATGTCATCTAAGTGCTGCTCCATATTAGCAGTAAAATCGTAAGAGATTAGGTCTGAAAAATTTTCTACCAAGCGATCATTGACGATTTCGCCCATTTTTTCTGCATAAAAACGTTTATTGTCTAGCTTTACATAACCTCGGTCCTGAATCGTCGAGATAATACTTGCATACGTAGAGGGGCGACCAATTCCGCGCTTTTCGAGTTCTTTTACTAGTGAAGCTTCGTTAAAACGTGCAATCGGTTTAGTAAAGTGTTGTTTGGGATCCAAGTGTTTTAACTGCAACACATCGCCTGGCTTGACATTGGGCAGTTCCGTATCTTTGTCGTCCTTTTTCTTTATTTGCGACAGCACAGTGGTCCAGCCATCAAAAATGAGCACCCTTCCCTTCACCGTCAATTCAAATTCTGTGTTGCCGCTCGGCACCCCAGATGCCCGAATAGTTGTTGAATCATATTTGGCATTTGTCATTTGGCAGGCAACAAACTGGCGCCAGATAAGGTCATACAAACGCTTTGCATCGTTTTCCATATCTGAAAGGCTAGTTGATTTGATGACGACATTACTTGGTCGAATTGCTTCGTGCGCTTCTTGTGCGCCCTCTTTACTGCCGTATATTATTGGAGATTGAGGTAAGTACTGATTGCCATAGTTATCACTAATATAAGCACGACAGGTTTCAACTGCCTCTGCACTCAAATTTGTCGAATCTGTACGCATGTAGGTAATATGCCCGGCTTCGTACAAACGCTGCGCCATCATCATGGTTTTTTTAACGCCAAAACCCAGCCTTGTACTAGCAGCTTGTTGCAAAGTCGAAGTAATAAACGGTGCAGAAGGCTTACTTTGCGTAGGTCTAGAATCACGACTCACCACTTCATATTTGCTTTGTTCTAGCTGTTCTACGGCCTGTTCAGCTTGCGTTTTGTTGAGTGGCTTAAACGCCTTACCATCTTGCTTGGCGACCAACATTTTAAGTGAATCGCCTTTCTGGGTGTGCAAATCCGCATGAATATCCCAAAATTCTTCTGGTACAAAGGCTTTAATCTCTCGCTCACGTTCTACAACTAGACGCACCGCCACAGATTGCACTCTGCCTGCAGACAGCCCTCTGGCCACTTTCTTCCAAAGCAGTGGAGACAACATGAAACCCACTACCCTGTCTAGAAAGCGACGCGCCTGTTGTGCATTTACTCTTTCAATATTTAGTTCACTAGGGTGAGAAAACGCTTCCTGAATGGCGGTTTTGGTGATCTCGTTAAATACAACCCGCTGAAACTGCTTGTTGTTGCCTTTTAACAGCTCTTGAAGATGCCATGCAATGGCTTCCCCTTCTCTATCCAAATCGGTCGCGAGATAAATGGTGTCTGCATCTTTTGCTAGCTTTTTGAGTTCGCTGACGACCTTTTCTTTACCTTGCAAGACTTGGTAGTGCGCTTTCCAATCATTTTGTGGATCGACGCCCATACGGTCAACGAGCTTTTTGTATTCGTATTCTTTTAAATATTTTTGTTTTTTATTCTCGGTCCATTCTTTTAATTCTTTTGCTGTTTTTTTAGGCGGAACCAAACCTAGAGACTTAGTTGGCAAGTCTCTGACATGACCAACACTGGACTTTACAACAAAGTTTTTGCCTAAATATTTATTTATCGTCTTTGCTTTTGCTGGCGACTCTACTATAACAAGGGATTTACCCATTTATATCAAAAACCTTATATAAATTAGACACTTGAAAAAAACAATTATTGAAATTAGACAAGTGTAGATTAATTCTTCTTTTTTAACATATATCTACAAAGTGAATAGAAAACAAGTTGTTCTATATATTTATCTTTGGATAAACCATCAAAGCTATTGTTTTTACTAAGTTTTTCTATATTAAAAGATTGGAATAAAAAATAATACTCGTATAATCGTCGAATTATACTACGAGTTTACTAAGCTTAACTTTTAATAAACTCGTTTTGAGTAAAAACCAAAATAGGAGTGAAATTGTGTCTTCAATAGAAGTCAATTTTGACGGGCTGGTTGGGCCTACCCACAATTATGCGGGTCTGTCTTACGGTAATATTGCTTCACAATCTAATGCCAGCGCTAGCAGTAATCCCAAGCAAGCCGCATTACAAGGTCTAGCAAAAATGAAGGCACTTCACGACATGGGCATGACACAAGGTGTCTTGGCACCACAAGCTCGCCCCGATATCAATACACTCAGGCGTTTAGGTTTTAGTGGCTCTGAGCAAAATGTACTAGAGACGGCGAGTGCTCAGGCGCCATACTTACTCGCTGCCACTAGCTCTGCTTCCAGCATGTGGACAGCCAATGCAGCTACCGTATCGCCAAGTGCGGACACCGAAGATAAACGTGTTCATTTTACGCCAGCAAATTTAACCAATAAGTTCCATCGCGCTATCGAACCTGATACGACAGGTACCATTCTAAAAGCTGTTTTCCCAGATGAATTGCACTTCTCCCATCATCAACATCTGCCTGAAAACGATCATTTTGGTGATGAAGGTGCAGCTAATCATACGCGCTTATGCAGTGATTACGGCGATGCGGGTATTGAGTTATTTGTTTACGGTAAGCAAGCTTTTTCAAATTCAGCTCCCGCGCCCAAAAAATTTCCTGCGCGTCAAACATTGGAGGCCAGTCAAGCGGTTGCCCGACTGCATCAACTCGATCCAGCAAAAACGATTTTTGCGCAACAAAACCCTGATTTAATTGATCAAGGTGTATTTCATAACGATGTGATTGCCGTTGGAAATAAAAACGTACTTTTTTATCATGAACAGGCTTTTTTAAATACCGATGTATTACAAAGTCAGCTAAAAGAGGCGTTTTTTTCGAAAAATGTATTTCATTTTGTTGAAGTAAAAAGCCACGAAGTCAGTGTCGAAAACGCGATAAAAAGCTACTTATTTAATACGCAACTGATTAACTTACCGAATGGTAATATGGTCATTATTGCGCCAACAGAGTGTAATGAAAATAAGCAAGTTGCAGACTATCTGAGGGAAGTTGTGGAGCGTGATAACCCCATAACAGATGTACACTTTTTTGATGTGAAACAGAGCATGCAAAATGGCGGTGGTCCCGCATGTTTAAGGTTACGCGTGGTTTTAAACAGCACTGAACGCAAGGCGGTCAATCAATCTTGTTTAATAAACGATAGCAAGTACCTAGAATTGTGTGATTGGGTGAATAAGCACTACCGAGACCGACTGTCTGCAAGTGATTTAGCTGACCCCAATTTACTGCTCGAAAGCCGCACTGCGCTTGATGAACTCACGCAAATATTGGCATTAGGCTCTGTTTACCCCTTTCAAAGATAGTTAACCTTGAGAGATATCATAGCGCCCTCGTTTACTTCGAGGGCTTGTTATGAGCTTTCGATTTTTATCTAATTTGTGTCGCTGCACACCGCATTCATACCGAATGGATTTGCGGGTGGTGGGCTCGCTCTATCAGTTAAGTCAGCAGCTGCAACTGGCAAGGTATACCGTTGTACCTCTGAGGATTCTGTGCCTAGGGATTGACCAAAAACTTTTAAATCAATCGTTACCCATTCGCCAAACTGCCTAGGATAACGAACCTCAACAGTAGCCTGCCCAAAGTCATCCGTTCGCGATATTCCGTCCTTAAAGGAGACGGCGGCAACATTGCCTGGTGTGAGCAATTCATCTCCATTAAAGTCTTCCCCTGCGTCTAGTCGATTGTTGTTCTCAACAAAACTATCCTCTGAATCACAAAATACTGAAACTAGAGATACCCAACTATTGGCATCAGTACTCCACATCCAAACGCCTTTACTGTATGCGTTTCTCAACGACGGTGTACCAGTAACTGTTAGGTCAGCGCCAGCAATCGGTCTGCCAGCAGCATCTGTTACAAAAACGGCAAACTCTTTGAGGTAGGAGGCGTTATCTGGAGATTGAATGATATTACCAGTACCAAGAGATATATCGAAGGCTCGATCCCCTACTGTTAGGTTTGTCTCACCCTCAGCATTTCCACTACTCGCTTTTATCAAAATGCCATTTTCCGAACTTACCGCGTTAGATGTATATACCGTGGTTGCAATACCATTGGAATCAGTGATTGCTGTATTAGGTGAGATACTCCCGCCAGTCGAGTCGGCTACGATAGTAAAATCAACCGTTGTCCCTTTTACTAGGTTACCAGCGGCATCCCTTACAATCGCAGTAATGGTTGAAGTTTGCCCTTCTGGACCGACTAAATCAGGGGTTGCATCAACCGAAATATTATTCGGGTTAGTTGCAATAAATTCGACCGTCGCTCTGGCGGTGACCGTTTCTCCGTTAGTATCGGTACCTACTGCGGAAATAGAGCTTGGACCAGCAAAGGCAGAGCTGATTTGTACCACAGCAAGCCCATTGCTGTCTGTACGGGTTTCATTTGTGTCAACACCGTTAACAGTGATATTGCCTCTAGAGGAGGTAACAATCACATCCCCGTTCGCAAACGGGATACCATTTTTAAACCACCTGAGTGTCAGGTTATTGCTTTGGTTAAGTTCAATTTCACCTTCTGGTAGCGCCGAAAAACTAAAGTCATCTTGTTGAATTGCGACACTAAACTCTGTACTTGCATTTAAAGCCGAGGCGACGATGGTCGCCTGCCCCGCTGATGACGAAGAATAGTTAACCGTGACTTGCCCATTGGCGCCTGTTTTTACTTCGGTTTCGCTGAGCACCCCTAAATCGGTAGTCAATTGAACGTCTTGATCAGCTATACCTTTCCCATCTGAGTCTGAAACGATAATAGTAATAGGTGAGACATCATCAATGATCACCGAAGACGCTCCATTCAAATTGATTTCCGTGCCGACGACATTAATTTGTAGCTCTTGTGTCAGCGTTGTAGTCGACGCAACAACCGTGATAACACGATTTTCAGGGTTGTTTTGAGTAGACAATAATGCTCTTGCCGTACCGTCTTCACCGGTCGCTAAATCTACAGACGATAGTGATGAATTTTGATTAGCCGAAAAGGAAACTGGAATATCACTCAACAAAATGTTTTTGTCATTTTTAACGACAGCGATCAGTTCGATTTGGTCCGAACCGCTTGAGGGAAGTTGTATGTTATTGGCAAATAATTCCAAGGTTGAAGGCTGTTGTTGTCTAGACCCTGCGGATGTAAACCCTACAGTTTGTTCATTTCCTGCTGCAATGCTTGCTGTTATGTTGGCACTGCCAGCAAGGCTTTCAGCATAAATGTTGATGCTCGCGATCCCATTTTCATTGGTTAGTGCGGTACCTGTATCATTGCCAAATCTAGCTAAGTCATCTTGACTAAAGACAAATGTAACCAGTTCATTGTTCACAGGTTGGTCGTCCTGATTGGTGACCAAAGCGTTAACGGTAAGCGGAGCACCGTCTTCTACGAGTGTCGAAGATAAACCATTTTCATCCACCATCGTCACAGTTAAGTTAAAACTGGTATTGGTAGGGCTTGAAGTAAAACCGATTGAAGCACTCACACCGGCGTCAATCGTCGCATTCACATTTCCACTTCCAGCCAACGTCGCGGCAAAAATTTGGATGACCGCTACACCCTCCGCATTGGTTAACGCGGTGCCTGTATCATTGTCAAAGCGCGCAAGATCAGGTGTGTTAAATGAAAAGGTCACAAGCTCCTGTGCTACGGCTTGACCATCTTGGTCTGTAAGTGTAGCTTGAACGGTAAGCGGCATATTGCTACTGACTTGCGATGCATTCTCTCCATCGGCGTCAAGCAAAGATAGGCTTAGGCTGAAACTAGGTGTGTCCGGAGTTGGATCAGGATTTGGTGTAGGAGCTGGCGTAGGCGTTGCCCCTGTATCAGTGCGCTCAAGAGGCTCTCCACCCCCGCCACATGCAAAAAGTAGCAAAGCCACTGAAATAAACCAAATTGTGCGTATACTGTGTTTCATGTTTAAAACCTGTTTTATCGCTTAAAAGCTCGATTGGCAGTAATATCGATTTAATTTAGCAAAGTATCTTTAGCTTTTATGCCATTGTTGTTAACCTTTGGTATCAAGACACATAACCAAAATAATAAGGTCTTCGTATGTCTGAAACGGCAAAAAAATCAAATCTGACCCTCAAAATCTTTATCGGCATGGGGGCTGGAATCATAATAGGCGCATTTCTGCAAATACTTCGTAACGTGTTCGGAAACGGCTCTGATGACGTGAGCATTCCATTTTTTGGTATGACTTTTTCTATTTATGGCTTCTTCGTTGAAGGGATATTCAACATAGGCGGCACCGTCTTTGTAAAAAGCTTAAAAATGCTTGTCGTCCCGCTTGTTTTTGTCTCTTTAGTTTGTGGTGTTTCCAGCTTATCCGATCCGGCAAAGCTAGGACGTTTGGGCGGCAAATCCGTTGCGCTTTACTTAATGACCACCGCCATTGCAATTACCGTTGCCTTGGTGGCGGCACTGATCGTGCAACCAGGGGCTGGATTTTCTGCCACAGAGCAAGCCACGTTTGCGGCAAAAGAATCACCAGGGTTTGCTAATGTCATAATTAACATGTTTCCTTCCAATCCCATTGATTCAATGGCAGAAGGCAACATGCTGCAAATTATCGTTTTCTCTATTCTGGTCGGGATTGCCATTTCGCTGAGTGGTGAAAGTGGCCGTAAAGTGCGTAGCGGGTTTGACATGTTAAATGATGTCATCATGAAAATTGTCACAATCATCATGAACCTAGCACCTTATGGCGTCTTTTTCTTGATAGCGAAATTAGCGAGTACAATTGAGCTTAGGGATTTTGGCAATATCTTCCTTTACTTCATCTTAGTTTTTGTTGTGCTCATTGTGCATGCAGCTGTCACCTATCCCCTGCTGTTGACCTTATTTGCCAGACTTAACCCCAAAAACTTACTCATCAAAATGAAAGATACCGCTATGTTTGCCTTTAGTTCATCGAGCAGTAACGCAACCTTACCCATTACTCTTGCGACGGCTAACAAAAGGCTGGGAGTAGATAACAGCGTCGCTTCATTTACTGTTCCCTTGGGTGCGACAATTAACATGGATGGCACTGCCATCATGCAAGGGGTAGCAACGGTATTTATAGCACAAGTTTACGGCATTGACCTAACTATGCCTCAAATCTTAACGGTAGTCGCCACGGCGACCTTAGCGTCTATTGGCACGGCAGGTGTTCCCGGCGTAGGCTTAATCATGCTCGCTATGGTATTGCAACAAGTCAACCTGCCAGTAGAAGGCATAGCCTTAATTATCGGTATTGATCGCTTGCTGGATATGACCAGAACTGTCGTTAATGTCACAGGCGATTGCACGGTGACTTGTATCGTTGCAAAATCTGAAGGTGCATTGGACGAGACGGTTTATAATGATATGGATTCTGAAATTGAAGTCGTTCCAAATGGCGAACCTTCAGCAATGGCCAATAAAACCGCATGAGTAAATCATTGCATCAAGTCTAACTTGAGTCGGGTGTAGTTAATGGGCAAGAAGGGGCTCACCATAAGGTAAAGCCTCAAAGGCATGGATGCCTTTGTGGAGCCCCCATGGATGGGTTTACGGCGACTTTACCTTATGGTGAGCCCCTTCTTGCCCTTTAGCTACACCTGAATTCACTATTTGGTGAGCCTTTTATTCTTCCTACTGTCACACCTGACGTTACGTAGTAAGCCCTTTTTCTATTTCAGTAACACTCAACGTTGTTCTAGCTTAAGTGAGCAGTTGGCTGCATATTTGCCGCTTTACTAGCAGGATACAAGGTGGCAAATAAGCCTATAGTCACCGCCACACTGAATGTGAGCAAGACGTTCCACCAGATGACTTTTGATGGGATAGTACTCGTAAAGTAAATACCCGCATCTAGTACAGTCCAACCTGTAAGATTCTCAACCGCGTTGACAATATTGGGTAAATACACGCTGAGCAGCGTTCCTACGCAACAGCCAATAAGTGCACCAATAAACGTGCTTCTGATCCCTTTAAGAATAAATATTTGCCTGATTTGCGCTTGTGTTGCCCCCATTGTTTTCAGGATGGCAATCGCTTTGCTTTTTTCTTTTACCGACATGACTAACGAAGATACAACATTGAAGCAAGCAATGCATATTAACAAAAACAAAACAATGTATATCACGACTCTAACTAACTGAATATCATGATACAAATGCCCTTTGCTCAAAAACCAACTAGACATATAAATCGCTTGGTCGAATTGATAACCATGCTCTCGTACAAAGGATTGAGCCAAAAAAGGATCGTGTAATTGAAATTCTACATGTGTGCTATTTGGGGAGTGTAAGTTAAGTAGTTGAGCTAAATCATCGTTATCAACAAATGCGACAAAATTGTCCAGCTCTCCGCCCAAAGAGACCGCTCCCACTACCGTAAACCAAGCACTGATAGGCGTTTTAAAACTCAGCTCTTGGTTAGTTTGGGGCAATAGCAATTGAACCTTGTCACCTTCCTGTAGGTCAAGCGCGTTCATCACCTCGATACCTAGTAGTATCTCAAGATCATTCTCACTTTCTGTTTGCCTAGGGCTAAGTACAGAAAAATCAAAGACCTTCGCATATTTCGCAGCATGGTAGCGCTCGTTCATACCTGTTACTTCTGCTGATTTTATTTTATTCCCGCTTTGCAATAAAGCGGTCGCTTTGTTTAGTTGAAAAACCTGCTTGAGTCGCGGATCATCTCTTAACCGAGATTTTGCATCATCAGGCAAATATATACCTTGATCACCTACCTGAATAAATTCAGCATGAGGCACTAGGTTTAAGAGCTTGCTTCTGAGCTCATTTTCAAAACCGTTCATTACTGATAACAAGATGATCAGAGCAGCACAGCCTAAACCCACTCCAATCGAAGACATCTTAGATACAAAACGAATAAAGCCTTGCCCCTGACTTGCTTGGAATCCTTGAGCAAGCAACTTCACAAAATAAGTCATGGGTGAACCCCGTGCGTTTTTTTATTTCGCATGCTTACTTTCCGTAAAACAACCTTTATGAAGATATAAGGTACGATCCAGTTGTGCAGCTAAGGCTTGATCGTGCGTGACGATGACAAAAGCTGTGCCATTTTTTTTATTGATGTCTTTAATGAGCTCCACGATTGATTGACTGGTATCAGCATCAAGATTCCCGGTAGGCTCATCGGCCATAATAATGCTCGGATCATTGATGAGTGCTCGTGCAATGGCTACGCGCTGCCTCTCACCACCAGAAAGTTGGTAAGGTTTATGTAATACGCGTTCAGCTAAACCAACTTGATTTAACATCGCCTCGGCTCTTTCGAGTGCTTTCTGCTTTGCAGCGTTAGCGATAAAAAGAGGCATGGCAACATTTTCTATTGCGCTAAACTCCGGCAACAAATGATGAAACTGGTAGACAAAGCCAAGGTGTTGATTACGAAAGGCGGCTTGTTCCGATGCGCTTAAGGTGAGTAAATTTTTATTTTCAAAAATAACTTCACCCGCATCAGCTTGGTCAAGCGTGCCGAGTATGTGCAGAAGCGTGCTCTTACCTGAACCAGAACTACCTAGGATCGCCAACATTTCTTTTGGCGCTATTTCAAGCTGGACATTTTTTAGTACATGGAGAGCATGCTCGCCTTCTTTGAAACTTTTAGATATTGATTTACAAGACAGCAAGGGTGGCGTCATAGACATTTTTGAATATTAAAATTGATATAGATTGGGATTGTAACTAATCCGGAGACTATTCCCAAGGCTTTAGTGAAGCACAGATAAAACTATCATAAAGAGGATGTGCTATTGAAGAAATGGCGGAGTGGACGGGACTCGAACCCGCGACCCCCGGCGTGACAGGCCGGTATTCTAACCAACTGAACTACCACTCCAATGGTAGCTATTTTTCTGGCGGAGTGGACGGGACTCGAACCCGCGACCCCCGGCGTGACAGGCCGGTATTCTAACCAACTGAACTACCACTCCTCAGAAAAATAGTGTTTGAAATGGCGGAGTGGACGGGACTCGAACCCGCGACCCCCGGCGTGACAGGCCGGTATTCTAACCAACTGAACTACCACTCCTAATTTCAAACTTCTGCTCTCAAATTTGTCTAGCAAGCTTGAGTGCGGCGCAGATAATACGGTGCTCTTTATTAGTAGTCAACTGCTTTTTTTACACTTTTGTGAAGTTGCTTAAATAAAGCACAATAAGATGCATTTTTATACGTAAACATGTATTTTTAAACATCTTCACGCTCGCATGATGCATTAATTTTCTTCTGCTAATTTCGGTTTCTTTCTTATTTTGGGGATTTTATTTGCCAGTCTCTTAAATAGAGATTGATCAGGGTTTTTACGGCGATCCAGAATAAAAAAGATAATCCCGCCACCTATCATAATTAGGCCTAGATTTAAGCCTAAGACAAGCATAATAAGCGAACTCTCTGAAGTTTCTTCTTTTACAACAAGCTCTGTGCTCTGTTCAGCTTCGCTCTCTTGTTTTTGTTCTGCTTGTTCAATTTCAACTATCGGCATTTCGTGAGTAAAAGCATACTCAGGTACGTCCAAAACGATATCTCTGCCGCTAACGGTATTCGCAAATAAACTCAAGTTAATTTTGTATTCACCGTAACCAGCATTGATGATCTCAACAACTCTTGTATCGTCAGATATTTCGGTTACCGAAAATCGCTCTACATCACCATTGGGGTGTTTAATTGTGCCATCCAGCAATACCGAACTAATATCGACATAATCTCTGTCAACATCAACATGCAGCAGGTGATAACCATTGTTTGTCATATCCAGTTCATAATGCATACTCACGGGATTTTCACGTAGCACGACCTTGTCGGGTATTTGTTCTCTAGAAAACAAAGGCGTTCTGACAGTAAATATGGGTTGCCATTCACCTGGCGAAATTTTTAGATCAAACTGTCCGGTGAACACACCGTCCCCACTCTGCTCATCAAAACCAAGCCCATTGTCCTCAAATCTTGCAACGGATTTCGTCCCGAGACCAAAATTAATAAAATTGGGGTTGTTCGTGCTTGCAAAATCTACGGATAAAGACACAACGTCACGAAATTCATTGAAATCAATTCGATTGCCAGCATTATTCAACTGGGCGGTAATTTTAATGATTTCGCCAGAAAACACAGGGGAAGGAATCGGGTCAGTGCTCAAGGTAATGTCTGCAATCACCATCACTCGGCTTTGAGGTAAAATTTCACCAATTGCTTGCCAAGGACCAGGCATGGGGTTGCTTAGCTGAATCATGTCATAGGTATCAGTGTCATACCAATCATAGCTATCATCAACACCGTCATTATCTAAGTATAATTTCGAACCATCAGGGCGAACCAAAACAATGGGTGCACTGCCGTACTCGCGAAAAAAAATCAAGGTGACCTTTTTTACATCGCTGTCAATGCGAAAGCGGTTGTCTAGTAATTGAATGTTGTTTTGATATTCGTTGCCTAAAGGTACGACTTTTTCAAGGACTTTGCGGGCATCAAGGTCTATTTGTGCTTGCTTGTTTTCATTGCTAATTACAGGAGTATCTTGAAGACCATTTGATGCATCTTCCTGCCCCCAAGAATGAGGCGCGTAGGCAGCACAAAGTAGAGCAAATACCTGTAAATATTTGCTCTTACGCTTAAGATGGTGACGTGAGGTTTCGCCAAATAACCTTATTTGCTTTCTTTTCAATGCTATCTAAAAACTCTTCATGCTTTGTCAATTCATCGGCTGAAGCACGTAAAACCTTTAAGCTAGGTTTGTTGTTTAGCTTCTTGATTTTTACTTCAGTGTTACTAAAACCCTGATTATCGTCTTCTGATAGGCTCAATGCAGTTTGCCCACCTGTCATGTACAGGTAAACCTCTGCCAGTATCTCACTGTCGAGTAAGGCGCCGTGATAGGTTCGATGACTATTGTCTACATTGTAGACTCGACAAAGTGCGTCAAGGTTATTTTTTTTGCCGGGGCGCATTTTTCTAGCCAGTTCTAAAGAATCTAACACACTGCATATATCAGCGGTCATTGGTAAATTTCGGCCACAAAGCTTAAATTCGTGATCCATAAAACCGACATCGAAAGGCGCGTTGTGGATAATTAACTCTGCCCCTTCAATAAACGCAATAAAGGCGTCAGCCACTTGGTCAAAACGAGGCTTATCCGCCAAAAACTCATTGGTGATGCCATGAACATCTATCGCTTCCTGCTCAACCTCTCGATCAGGATTGATAAACTGATGATAAGTATTACCGGTTAGCTTGCGGTTAATCATTTCCACACACCCTATTTCGATGATTCTGTGTCCATCGAGCGGATTGATGCCGGTAGTTTCAGTATCTAAGACTATTTGACGCATGTGATTTTTACTTGTTGTCTCTTTGAATGACAGTATACTGCCGTTTGTTTTTATAGGATACGTTCACTTGTTTATAAACTGTGCAATTAAATGAATAAAGTCACGATATATACAGATGGTTCATGCTTAGGAAACCCCGGCCCAGGCGGCTACGGTGCCTTACTCATGTTTAATCAACATGAAAAAGAAATCAGTCAAGGTTTTGCACTGACCACAAACAATCGTATGGAATTACTCGCTGCAATTGAGGGCTTGTGTGCGCTAAAGCGTCCTTGCGCAGTGGAGCTTTATACTGATAGCCAATATGTAAAAAATGGCATTCAACAATGGATCCACAATTGGAAAAAGAACAATTGGCGCACCGCAAGTAAGAAGCCCGTGAAAAATGCTGATTTATGGCAACGCCTAGACGCCGCTGTAAAAAATCACAACGTCAACTGGCATTGGGTAAAAGGACATTCTGGACAGACTGAAAATGAACGGGTCGATGAGTTAGCACGCGCAGCCGCACAATCAACAACGCTTATTGAAGATGAAGGGTTTACAGCATAATGCAAGCACAATTGGTATTAAAAGCAGGAAAAGAAAAATCTCTTCTTCGCAAGCACCCTTGGGTGTTTAAAGGCGCCGTAGATAAAATTATTGGCCAAGCTAAACAAGGTGGTACGATTAATATTGTCTCGCATAGTGGCGAGTTTTTAGCGAAAGCGGCGTATTCACCTCATTCACAAATTTGTGCTCGTGTCTGGACCTATAGCCTGCAAGAAAACATAGATGATGTCTTTTTTAAGAAAAGAGTTGCCAATGCCATTGCCCTAAGAAAAGAGTGGCTAGCGCAGGCAAATACTAATGCTTATAGACTTGTCGCTGCTGAATCAGATGGTTTACCGGGAATTACAGTAGATAAATATGACAATATTATTGTCATCCAATTGCTCAGTGCCGGTGCTGACAAACACCGTAAAAAAATTGTCAATGCTTTGCTGGCACACTTTCCAGATTGTGTTATTCATGAACGCAGTGACGTAGCGGTGCGAGAAAAAGAAGGCTTATCTCCTGTCGTGCAAACCTTGCAAGGCAGTTTACCTGAGACGGTGATAATTAAAGAAAATGATATCAAGATTGAAGTTGATTTAATAAACGGTCACAAAACGGGTTTTTACCTTGATCAAAGAAAAAACCGACAAATTGCAGGACAACATTGCCGTGGCAAACGCGTGTTAAACTGTTTTAGTTACACGGGTACATTTGCCCTATATGCCTTAAAAGGTGGAGCACAAGAAGTGATTAACCTGGATGTGTCAGCCAGTGCCTTAAATACGTCCAAGCACAATATTTCACTCAACTTTGACGAAAACATCGCAAACAGAGCCAAGCACTTGAAAGTGGATGTGTTTGAACAATTGAGAAAATACGACGAGTCGGGTGAAAAGTTTGATCTTATTGTGATGGATCCGCCAAAATTTATTGAGAACAAACATCATCTAGAAAAAGCCGCCAGAGGCTATAAAGATATCAACAGGTTAGCCTGCAAACTACTCAAGCCAAGCGGCAAGCTGCTCACTTTTAGTTGCTCAGGTCTAATGCCGGCCTCGCTGTTTAACAAAATCGTGGCCGATTCTGCACTTGATGCAGAAACAGAGTTAAATTATGTTGAATATTTGTATCAAGATTTTGACCATATGACCGCAAGCTATTTTCCAGAAGGGATGTACTTAAAAGGTCTGGTTTGTATAAAAAGGTGAGAACAATTACTTCATATCCGTAATTTCTACGCCAATTAAGCATGTTTCATCTTCACCGGCCTCACATCTCACCACTTTTGCTTTTGCTTCCAAGGTCGGGATTTGATCGCTATTTGACTCGATTGTTACGGCGACCGAAGCGCCTAGTTCGATACTTGGTAAATCGAGTTCTAAAGACATACCTGTTGCACTAATATCTCGGCATACTGCCGACAAACTGGTCACCGAAGGCTGATCCAATAATCTTACCTCACAAGGTGAATTAACCATCATCCGGTAAAAGTTCCGTTTATCGTCGTACCCTAGCATTCATATACCTCTTTTTAGTAAGAATGATTGTCACAACATTTATAGGTGTATGATCAAATGGTGTCAACCTTTTATTATTGGCGAAAAGTGCTTTTTACTCTTGCAACTTACATAGCTTCAAGTTTATTTTTTATACGTTTCAAGGATATAGGATATTTTGTTCCTAGTTGCTGAGCAAAAAGTGACACCTTAAATTCTTCAAGCATCCATTTTACCTCATTTAATTCTTCAGTATCTTGTAGGCGTTGTGTTCTGGTATTCAAAGCCTTGTCGAACAAAGCTTGCGCTTTATCTAGTTCGAGTTGATTTAAGCGATCGCGGTTGGGGTCGACCTTCAGTTTTTCTGCACGTTGAAGGAGCGCCTGTAAGTACCGGTTCCAATCTTTTAGCCTAGCTTCGCCATAATGCTGAACAAAACCTTTACACACTAGTGCATCTAACTGGCTTTTGATGTGACCGATGTTGTTTATCAAATTGAGTGGAATATTGCCTTTCGTCAGCTTTTGAATAGCATTTGCGGTAGCCAATCCCTGTTCAACTTCCTGCGCGATTACCAAGGCTTTATCGTTGAGTAGCATTCGGCAGTGCTCAAGCAATACTGAAAAATCATCTTTTGTTCTTACCTCGTGCAGTGCCATTTTTTCAGCGCTCAAACTGGCTAATGAAGCATATATTATGTCGTCAATTAAAATAGATACCTGACCAAAAGGATTGAAGTACAAGCTCAATTTTGCTTTGTTAGGTAATTTTTGCTGGAGATACTTAACCGGCGACGGAATATTATTTTTGATCAAGGTAAGGACACCGTGAGCGTGACTATGCTTCGCCTGTGTTTCGTCATCTAATACAACTAAGTCAACTTTTTGCTGTGCAGCCACTAAAGCCGGAAAGCCATTTATTTCAAAACCGGCCTGTTTGCGTTTGTACACCTTTGGCAACGAGCCAATAGACCAAGTCTGGATATCTTTTTGTTCCAAGTCCACTGAAGCAACCGCTTCTATCTTTTGTTTTACCTGATTCTGTAATTGTTTTTTTAATTGTATGAGAGATTTATCGTTAGCAATGATTTTTCCCTTTTCATTCACGACAGCAAAATTGAACTGCAAATGAGAGGGTAAGTTTTCAAGCACAAAGTCCTCAATGGCTATCTGAGTGCCGGACATTCGGAATAATTTTTGTGCAAGTGCATCAAGCAAAGCGACCGGCGCGCCTTTTTTATCCACTGAACTTAAATCTTCAAGGCAGGCATGCGCGTAATCAGGTGCAGGTACAAAGTTTCGCCTTAAACGTTTAGGTAAAGCTTTGATCAAATGGGTGACTAACTCGTGACGCATACCAGGAACAAGCCAGTCAAACCCAATATCATGCACCTGATTAAGTAAGCTTATGGGAACATGTAAACACACACCATCCATCGACTCACTGGGTTCAAAGTGATAGGTCAATTTTAACCGTATATTACCTTGAACCCACACATCAGGGTAATCAGCTTCACTGATCCCATCAGGCGTCTTTTTTAAGAGATCTTCATAGTTGAAATTGAGAAATTCAGGTGTTTTCTGTGAAGCAGTTTGCCACCACTTTTTGAAATCTGCTTCATTGTTAATATTCTGCGGGATTTTGCCTTGATAAAATTGTGTTAATACTTCTTCATCAACCAAAATATCCCGCCGCCGCGCCTTTTTCTCGAGTAATTCTACCGCTTCAACTTGTGCTCTGTTGTGCTTTAAAAATGCATATTTCAGTCTAGTATGACCGTAGACTAAGGCTTCACGAATAAATAATTCGCGGCTTACCTCATGGTCTATTGACGAATAGTCCACACGACGACGATTGACAATTGGCAAACCGAATAGTGTGATAGTCAAAAACGCCTGAGCACAGCCTCTATCCATACTCCAATAGGGCTCTGCATAATTGCTTTTGGCAATATGTGTACTGATGGGCTCCAACCACTCAGCCTGAATGCTCGCGACCTGCCTTGCAAACAATTTGGACGTTTCAACAAGTTCTGCTGCCATCAACCATTTTGGTTGCGCTTTGGCCACACCCGAACCTGGAAAAATCATGAATTGGGCGTTTCGACAACCTAAGTACACCTTGTTCTTATCTTTCAAACCTATTTGTGACAAAAGACCTACCGCAATTGAGCGATGAACAGCCTCATAGACAGCAGGCTGCGTGTTTAAGCGCAAATTAACTGACACAAGCGTTTGTTTGATTTGGCTGACAATATCTTGCCACTCACGCATGCGCTGAAAATGAAGAAAACGCTGCTTGCACCATAAGCGCAATTGTTTATTGCTCAAGGCATTTTGTTGTTGCCTAAAACTATTCCATAAATTCAATAAGCTAATGAGATCGGAATCTTTATCTTTAAATTCAGCATGTGCAGTATCAGCTTGTTGTTGTTTTTCCTGTGGCCTTTCTCGCGGATCTTGTACACTTAAGCCTGCAGTAATAATCGCCACCTCTTTCACGGCATCGTGATTGGCAGCCTCAATTAACATACGGGCGTATCGAGGATCTAATGGTAATTTCGCCATACGCCGCCCGATATCCGTTAAGCGCCATGCTTGTTGCTTTCGGGTAATCGCATTTAGCTCTTCTAGGAGTTTAATACCATCGTTAATTTGTCTCTCGTCCGGTGCTTGTACAAAAGGAAATTGTTTAATGTTCCCTAAACCCAAAGACAGCATCTGCAAAATAACACTCGACAAATGCGTTCGAAGAATTTCAGGATCAGTAAAATTGTCTCTACTCTCGTAATCGGCCTCACTATACAAGCGAATGGCAATACCGTCGGACAAGCGTCCACAACGTCCTGATCGTTGATTGGCAGATGCCTGAGAAATAGCTTCTATCGGTAAACGTTGTATTTTGCTGCGCGCGCTGTAACGAGATATCCGCGCATAACCAGTATCAACAACGTATTTGATACCCGGGACAGTTAGCGAGGTTTCGGCAACATTGGTTGATAAAATAATCCGTCGAGCGCTGGAAGGAGAGAATATTGCTTGCTGTTCATTGGACGATAAACGCGCATATAGGGGCAAAATGCGCGTATTTCTATATTGCCTTTTCTGCAACACATCTTGTGCATCGCGAATATCACGCTCACCCGACAAGAATACGAGAATGTCGCCAGGCGCTTCGCGCATCAACTCATCGACCGCCAAGCCAATAAGACCGAGTTGATCTTCATTGTCATAGTCAACTGGATCTTTATACCTTATCTCAACTGGATACGTACGGCCACTGACTTCAATAATCGGCGCATCATTAAAATGCTTAGAAAAGCGCTCCGGGTCAATTGTAGCTGAGGTGATGATGAGTTTAAGATCAGGGCGTTTAGGTAGTAAACGTTTTAAATAACCTAGGATAAAATCAATGTTGAGGCTTCGTTCATGCGCTTCATCAATAATTATTGTGTCATATTGATTTAAGTAACGATCTGCTTGTATTTCTGCAAGTAAAATACCATCAGTCATTAATTTTACTAGACTGTTATCACTTACCTTGTCGCTAAATCTAACCTTGAAACCGACTTTTTCACCTAGAGAAGACTTTATTTCTTCTGCAATCCTATTAGCCACACTGCGTGCAGCCAAACGCCGAGGTTGTGTATGACCAATGTAGCCATGAACTCCACGCCCCAACTCAAGACACATTTTAGGGATTTGCGTCGTTTTTCCCGATCCGGTCTCCCCAGCAATAATGACAACTTGATGGTCACGGATGAGCTGCTTAATTTCATCCTTTCTCTCAGATACGGGTAATGCTGGGTATTCAATATGGGGCAAAATCGATTGCCGATGTTTTACAAAATCTTGAGAATCGGCAATTTTATTTAAAAATTTTTCAATTTTTTCTTGTGGAACATCGCCATCCACAGCATTTTTCATCGCGTTATACTCACGCGTTAGGCGATGTTTATCCTTACATGCACATACAGAGAGTGCTTTTTCAAAATCAAAATCGATCATTAATAATTATTATATGAGGGAGTAAAAAAGGTTCAAAGGTAAGTTAATCAGGGTGAATTGTAGTGATAAAAAGGTTCGGGGACAATCCTTTGTGCTCCGATTTTAAGCGCTGGCTGCTTTTATTGGCGACAGTTTTTGTCTGCAAACAAGGCTTTTGTCTTCGAGAAGTTTGAGGTTTCTTCTTGAAAGCGTTGCAAGCATCTGCCACAACACACGTTCCTGCTAAAGCAGTTGCCATACCCATCCATGAAAACTAAGTTGATTGACCTCTTAGATTTTTTAAGTAATGCAGCGCCACGTAAAATTGCTTTTACTGCATAGCAAGTTATAGTTTGAATGTCGTTCAAGCAAAAATAGCCAATATCTTACAAACTTCTCAGTATTAACGCCGCGATGCAATCGCTTGCCACTTACTTAATTCCATTTGAGGTGCCACTGAAGACAAGACATTTTGTTTAAAATCTTCAAAGCTAGTAAATTCAAAATCGTTCGAACCCATTAACTCGTTGTATACTAAACGTAGCTTTCTCATTGAAAAAAACGGAGCCACCACACCACCATTCGTAGAGTTACCAACGAAATATTGGCTCACATACTCGTCTTGTGTATCAAATTGTGCTGATTCGTTCATTAGCTCTCTCCCGTTCGTTTTTGGTGGTTCGATCAAGCTTTACGAAGTAGTCTTGTCGTAATATTCGATGAACCATGTATAGTTTATCTTCAAATCCCTCATAATTTTTATAGCTATTAGGAATAAATAAACCCTAACCTATACTTTATAGTTATTGGAATTTTTTAAAGCAAGGCCTGTTGTTAGCATCCACACAGTGTCAAATGTTTGACGCGCGGTGTGTATATAATTTTAATCTTAAAATACGCCTTGTAATATCCAAATCGACTAGTTTTAAAATCAATAACTTACTTATAACCGCTTGCTTAAATAATTGTTTCAATTGATTTTATTACTTTCATTACACAACACAGGCGATCACACTTATAGATACATTTTGCCTACGCCTATTCCTATTTAAGCTAAACTCATAATAAGCCGCTCCATCCAGAAACGCCCTAAACTCGGTATTTAGATAAATTAATTTATGCAACAGTTTATCAATTCACTCATTTGCTAAATTTACCCTATTGGTGAACATATATACGCTGATGCACCCTGCGCCTCAATTCTGTATCAATTAACAGTTAACGCTTAAGGACAAATGCCCTAGAATGTGTGAGATTCGTACCCTAAACCAACTAAGATCAACAGACGCTAATAATTAATGCAAAATATTCAAGGTAATAATTTAGATCGCAATAGTATTTTATGGCACGATTATGAGACGTGGGGTGTGAATCCTCAGTTGGATTTTCCGGCACAGTTTGCCGCGATTAGGACAGACGAAAACTTAAACATTATTGGAAAGCCACTGAATTGGTTTTGTCAAATTCCGAATGATTATTTGCCCCATCCAGAGGCTTGCTTAGTGACCGGTATTACTCCTCAGCAAACACTTCGTGACGGGTATATTGAGGCAGAATTCTGTCAAAAAGTGTACGCAGAAATGTCTTTAGCTAATACCTGCAACGCTGGCTACAACAGTATAAAGTTTGACGACGAAGTTAGCCGCCATATGTTCTACCGTAACTTTTATCCTGTTTACTCGCGCGAGTACGCTAACGGAAATAGCCGTTGGGACGTCATTGACTTAGTCAGAGCAGCCTATGCGCTCAGGCCAGAAGGTATCGTGTGGCCAGAACACGAAGATGGCAGACCCAGTTTTAAACTAGAAGACCTCACAAAAGCAAACGACATAGAGCATGAATCAGCGCACGACGCGCTTTCTGATGTATATGCCACCATCGCTATCGCTAAACTGATAAAAACACATCACCCCAAACTGTACGACTTTTATTGGCAACTCAGGCATAAACACAAAGTACTGGCACAAATAGACATTGCTAATCAAAAACCTTTTGTACATGTTTCAGGCTTCATTTCTGCACGCCAAGGTGCCTGCACGTGGATGATGCCAATAGCACCGCATCCGACAAATAAGAATGCAATAATTTGTGTTGACCTAAGTAAGCCAAGCGATTTGTTACTTGAGAACAACGAAGAAACGCTCATTGCAGCCATGTACGACAAAACTTTTACAGGCGAGCGTCCTGGCGTACACCTAGTTTCGGTTAATAAGTGCCCGTTCGTGGCACCTGCCAAAATGCTTGATGAAGTCAATGCAGAGCGCTTAGGGATTCAACGGGAAAAGTGTTTAAGCAACTATAAAAAGCTCAAAGAATCTGCATTTTTACCTACACTCTTAGTTAATGTCTTTTCCCTCGACTACAGAAAAGACGCTGACAAGACAAGGTCAAACGTCGACACTTTACTTTACGCTAGAGAATTTCCCTCACCGGCCGATAACAAGTGGATGGAAAAAGTAAGAAATGCGTCGCCAGATGAGCTATCTTTGCTGTACGATGAAATTGAGAGCGATTTATATAAACAGCAGCTATTTCACTATCAGGGACGCAACTATCCAGCATCGCTGGGGTTTGAGTTTCAGAATAAATGGCAAATGCATCGCCAACAAAGAATAGTGTCAAACAATATTGAAAACGATAATAATATGAATGCCGAACGCTTTATGCAGAAGCTCTCTGAACTCGCGACATTGTACGCCGATGATCACAAAAAACTGAGGCTATTGAAGTCTTTGGAATTGTATGTGGCATCGTTATGAATTAAGAGGATCTTGCTAAAATGAAAGGCATCACTTTTATTGAAAATGCAGAAAAGAGACAGCTTGAAGTAGAAGTTGACCCTTTGCTTCTCGAAGACACATTCAAACCTGAGCTTTTCATTAACTATATTAAGACAACCCCACATTGTAATTTTTTCATACTTAAAAATGCGATATCTGAACTTGCAGGTACGGTAAATACCGCAAGAGAAGAAGGCAAAATGAATATGATCACTTGGCGAATTGGAGAATACAGAGACGCTGAGTTGAGTACACATGCCTCAAAAGATCATATGAGTATAGAACTCGTAATTACTTCTGCTTACCAAGGCGACACGCCGAGTGTCGATGAGATTGTCGATTATTTACACAAACAAGGCGTTGTGAGGGGTATCAGTCGTAAACGCATAAATAAATTGATAAATAGTGCCATTGCTGGTGTACCTGGCAGTAAACATGGCGATATCGTGGCAATTGGCCTGCCACCTAGACGAGGTAAATCATCTCGGATAATACCCTTAGTTCAAAATGCACTTGATCGCGTATTAAGCCCACAAAAAGTAGACAACGACAAAGTAGACATGCGTGACCTCGGGGAAATAGTTTGTGTACCTGCAGGAACAGCAGTAGCAAGACGAGTTGCGCCCACAACAGGTAGAATTGGATTTACCGTTAAAAATCATCCTGTCAATGCTGACCCAGGCGAATGGCATCACATTAAGTTAGGAAGAAACACCCATATAGACAAGCAAGATGATAACTTGATTCGTGCATCTGTGGTCGGGCTGCCAAAGTTTGAAAAATTTGTAATGAATATTGATGATACTTTCGTCACTAAAGGCGTGAATGTGCGAACGGGCAATGTGCATTACAAAGGTGCGGTGATTGTAAACGGCGATGTCACCGAACAAATGCAAATCATTGCAGATGGCGATGTAACCGTGAATGGCTTTGTTGAATCAGCGCTCATAAAAGCGGGAGGAGACATCATTATTACTCAAGGGGCGACCGGCAAAATGGAAGATGGTGATTGTCAGCTTTATGCTGATGGTAACGTATGTATTCAGCACGGTCAGGGCTTAGATATAAAGACGGGTAAAAATTTAACTGTTTTCAAACAACTCGCGTACTCAAAAGTGAGGTGTAAAGGCACTATCACGATTGGCAATCCTAAAAAACCGCGTGGAAAACTATTTGCAAGTAAACTTCAATGCGCTGGCATAGTGCGCGCTGGCTGTATAGGCGCAGTCTCAGGTTCCAGTCTTGAAATTGACTACAGCGAAGCCTATAACGCTCTTTGCAAGCGTTTTGATGGTGTATTAGAGATGTTGTCCGCCTTACAAAAAAATAACGCCGATCACGAAATAAAACTGAGTGAAGTCAATAATAAGCGAATTCACGATTCAATCTTACCAAAACTTTCCACGCTCAATAGTAAAATAGAATCTGAACGCTACCTACTGAACTGGCTAATTAGTGTAGAAAAAGAATTGCGTGACGCAAAAAACATGTTTGAAGAAACCGCTCGAGTACTGGCATACCAAGAGCTATATCCTGGGGTAACGATCAAACTGAATAACCGCGTTTGGAAGGCGGAAAAAGAGTTTTTACGCTCTCGTATTGCATATTTAGACAAACAGTGGAAATATGAACCTATCATTTAAGGTCTATGTATCCATGCTCCACAAATTAAGGCAGTATGAATTACCCAAGCTCCGTAAAAATAGTTGAAGTGGGTCCAAGAGATGGTCTTCAGAACGAAAAACTGTGCCTAACTGTACAAGAAAAACTATGGTTAATCGATGCGCTAAGCCAATGCGGACTTAGGCATATAGAAGCTGGAAGTTTTGTTTCTCCATCAAAAGTGCCGCAAATGGATAACACCGATGAAGTATTTCTAAAACTCAAGCATTTCGAGAAGCCGGTATACAGTGCACTTGTTCCAAACACTTCGGGTATGAAAAGAGCAATAGCTTGCCAAGTAAATGAAGTGGCTGTGATTGTTTCGGCTTCTGAAGCATTTTCTAAAAATAATTTGAACTGCTCAATAGCGCAAAGTGTCGAACGAATAACACAAATTGCCTCTTTAGCAACGCAATTCGATATTCCCTTGCGAGGTTATGTGTCGTGCGCAGTTGACTGCCCATATGAAGGCGCCGTCTCGCCAGCAACGGTGTTAGTGCTTTGCGAGAGCCTCCTCGCTGCTGGTTGTAAAGAGATATCCTTGGGCGATACTTTAGGCACAGCGACAGCGATAAAAACGTCAAGACTTTTATCTCAAGTTCTATCGCGTATTTCGGCAGATAAGTTGGCGCTGCACATGCACAACACCTATGGTCAGGCACTGGCTAATGTATTGGTGGGTTTGCAACACGGTATTGCTACTTTTGACAGTTCTGTTGCGGGATTGGGC
Source organism: Agaribacter flavus (assembly GCF_042646125.1). Lineage (NCBI taxonomy): Bacteria > Pseudomonadati > Pseudomonadota > Gammaproteobacteria > Alteromonadales > Alteromonadaceae > Agaribacter > Agaribacter flavus. The sequence goes on along the minus strand of NZ_JBHRSW010000014.1, from coordinate 126,498 downwards.
GGCTGCCCCTTTGCCAAAGGTGCCACTGGCAATGTGGCCACGGAAGATTTAGTTTACCTGCTGAACGATATGGGCATTGAAACTGGAGTCAACTTGTCTACACTCACATTAGTTGGGGATAAAATAAGTAAATTGTTACAACGAAGCAACGAATCAAAAGTCGGCAAGGCTATGATCGCAAAACAAAGATCACATTAATCACTGGCCTTGCCTAAAATGTTTATATACCATGAATGATGCAATTTGAAGAGGATGGTACATGTCAAAAAATAACAATCGTTATATCAGTAACCTTACCCGAGACACCTATGCCCTAGTACTTGCAGGCGGACGAGGGTCTCGCTTACATGAGCTAACCGATTGGCGCGCTAAACCAGCCTTATATTTTGGCGGAAAATTCCGCATTATTGATTTCCCTCTTTCCAATTGCATTAATAGCGGTATTCGACGAGTGGGCGTATTGACCCAATACAAGTCACACTCTCTCATCCGACACTTGGTTAGAGGTTGGGGGCATTTCAAGAAGGAATTGGGTGAGTCTATCGAAATCTTGCCTGCTTCTCAGCGCTTTTCAGACGACTGGTATCAAGGTACAGCAGACGCCGTTTTTCAAAATATCGATATCGTCCGTGACGAATTGCCCAAATATGTCATTATTTTATCGGGCGACCATATTTATAAAATGGACTATGGTCCAATGCTTGCTCAGCATGTTGAATCGGGTGCCAAAATGACGGTTTCATGTATGTCAGTGCCAGTTGAGACTGCTGCCAATGCCTTTGGTGTATTGACAGTAGACGAAGACAACCGCGTCACAGACTTTATTGAAAAACCCGCTAACCCTGCCCGTTTGCATAACGATCCCGATTATTGCCTTGCGTCGATGGGTAACTATGTTTTTGACACGGATTTCTTGTTCCAACAACTTGAAAAAGATGCGAGCTCTTCTGGCTCTGCCCATGATTTTGGCAAAGATATCATTCCCAGCATTATCAACAATCACAAAGTACTGGCCTTTGATTTTAGAAAAAGTGCCATGAATGACGCATATTGGCGCGATGTAGGTACATTGGATAGCTTTTGGGAGGCTAACATGGAACTTGTGGCGCCTATTCCAGAATTAAACCTTTATGATACTGACTGGCCAATCTGGACTTATCAGGAACAGCTTCCTCCCGCCAAATTTGTATGGGAAGAAGATAACCGCCGAGGTGAGGCTTTAAATTCGGTTGTATCGGGCGGTTGTATTATATCTGGCGCGACCTTGCGCCGAAGTATTTGCTTTAGCAACGTAAGAGTCAAATCCTATAGCGTTGTAGAAGAAGCAGTTGTACTGCCTAACGTCGAAATTGGGCAAAGTTGTAAGATCAAAAAAGCCATTATTGACCGAGGTTGCATTATCCCAGATGAAATGGAAATCGGTTTGGATCATGAGCATGATAAAGCGAGAGGGTTTAGAGTATCCTCAGGCGGTGTTGTACTTGTGACACGCGAAATGATTGAACAGCTCGACATTGAAAACACTCAATAGAAGCGCTATCGATTAAGCTTCGTTCAGTCGCGCAATAACACTGATGATTGATTGGTAAGGGGTACAAAACGGTTTGTACCTTTGGCAATAATTACATCAGGTTAATGATGCCAATCACCCAACAATTGATTAATAAGCTGAGCCACATGTATTGGTTGCTCTAAGGGAAACATATGGCCTCCCTTTGAAATTTCTAGGTGTTGTACATTTGGGTTTTGTTTTAAAAACGGCCGCCGTAAGGTTGGCACGCAAACATTCGTAAATTGCCCTGTCAGCAGTGCTGCAGGTATACGCAACTGCCCTTTGAACTCAGTAATATTTGAGGGAATGGTGCGAAATACCTCCGCCTCAATGTTTTTGTCAAAACTCAATTCATATCGGTCGTCGCGAGTATGGATTGCCGCTTTGATATAATCCTTTATACACTCGTGATCGATGTTTCTAAACAAAGCTTTAGATGCAAAATAGGCGTGTAAGTCAGTTGAGCGATGCCACTGCGAATTTCGATATTTTGTCGTCCCTGCCGGCGTGACTTTATCAATAAGTTTTGTTCTTTTTACCCATTTAAATAAATACCTAGCAAGCCCAGTCATTAATGGAGGGTCGAGCATAATCAGGGATCTGAAGTACTGAGGATACTTGCAAGCAGCAATATACGATATCGTTGCGCCAAAGCTATGTCCCACGGCAATAACAGGTTGCTGAGTATGCATGCGGATATAATCCACCAGCTCCTCTGCTTGGTTATGCCAATCGTTATTTAATGGGTATCGAGGGTCATGTGCAAATTTTTCTAAGGCAAACACTTGATAAGATGAATCTAGATGCTTGAACAATTTTCGATACGAACCTGCCGGAAAGCCATTGGCGTGTGCAAAGTGCAAAGGTATCTTAGAGTTCATAAAAAGCTATTCAACAAATAGTGAAACTGCTTCTTCGGTTTGGTGCCTAGCATCTTCTAGTAGGTCTGTCACTTGGTTTAAATTTAGATTAAGCGTGGAATGCAAGAACTCTGGCATGACTAAGTTTAGCCTATATTTATCGGGGTAACTGGCTACCAGAGAGAGGATGTAAGCCAATTGAATAATTTGTACTTCTTCCTGTAGGGCTGGAATATCATCGTGGTGTTGCATAGCCACGGCTGAAACAATCGAATCAGGCAATAACCAGCGTTGTAGCAATGACGCTGAAATCTCAGCATAGCTAAAACCTAAAAGTTCCATCTGATGTAACTTGGGTACTTTCATCTCAGAAAAGCCCTGACAGTCTTTTGCCAAATGTGGATTGATCCTGAGTACAGCCAATTCACCAATATTGTGAAACAATCCTGCCATAAATAAGCGAGAAACATCTTTTTCTTTACAAACAATGGCAATTTTTTTTGCCAAAAAAGCGCAGCATAGGCTTTGAAACCAATATTGTCTTACATTGATATATTTTTTATGTTCAAGGCTTAAAGAATCGGATACGGCAAATGCTAATGCAAATTCATAAACAGAATTTACCCCAATAATTTGTATCGCTTTATCGAGGTTTTCAATTTTTCGGGAAAAACGATATACCGCACTGTTGGCAAGTTTGAGTACGTGTGCTGCTAGACCAGGATCATTGGCAATGACTTTGGCAATATCTTCCATGTTTGCCGTACCAGAGTCAGACATTTTTTTTATGTCTATCGCCGTCTGTGGTACTGCAAATAATTTTGATGCTTTTTGTGCATACTCTATTGCATTCATTCAACAAAAACTCTCTACCCAATTATTCATTTATGTGCTTTTAACAGTGAGTCAAAACGTTTCAAAATATCAACTTTTTTATCGGTTTTTCCAAGCTCGCGCTTTTTTATCAGTGCCGTAATCAGCCGATTGCCAGGTGCTGATATATCTAGTTTTACAGCTTCTTCAATGACTTTGCCATTGATGAAATCGACCTCAGTATTTTTATCTGCGACCAAATCCCAATACATGGATGAACGCACTAAAGGGTCAATAAACAAAGTATGTCTAGCCAAGATCCGAAAGGCAAAGTTTGGCAAACGCATAATGACCGGTACCCATTTATTCGGCAGATTTGTAATTTTCGGTAGGGTAATTTTTTGTTTTTTCGTAACTTTTAACAATTCATCCATTAATAATGCTATGACTAATCGATAACGACGATCCTGCAGCATTTCTTTTACGGGCACTTCGACTAAAGCATTCACTGCATTCCCCAAGTTTAGCTGCAGTTTTGCCCATTGTAAGTTGTCCATTTGATGGGTAATGGCCACCGGCAGTAAAGCTGATGCCAGCTGACTCACCATCCATTTGATGGTCACCTCCAATCCGCTAATGACCTCAAGCGTTAACGTACCTTGAGAGCCTCGATGATAGCGACCTGAATCGTCTTTGACTACATTAAACGACACCATCGCTCGAATCACCTTATTGTGCGGAAATGCGCGTTTTATTGGCTTATGCGTAGCCACACCATTTTGGCAACAGATAATAATAGTTTGTTCATCTATACAGGCTTTTAGCTCATCAACAACGGTTTCAAGTGCATGACACTTTACCGTTAACCACAGCACATCAGCTTTATCATGTAGCATATCAACACTCGAGCGTGTGACAAAATGAGGTAAATTTTTTACCTCAAATTGATTTCCTTTGTAATCCGCAACCACATATTGCTCGCTCAAGGCATTTATTTGTGCTTGTTTTGCATAGAGCGACACTACTTGCCCCGCTTTTAACAAACATGCTCCCAAGTAGGAACCTATCAAACCCGCACCAAATACAATGTGATGTGCATCGTGTTGTGGTATCTTTGGCATACGCAATCAACCTCAATTAACTCACTGACGTCTTAAGCTTCGACTACAACCATGACGCATCAAAAAACCGTAATTTTTATCGGATACATTTGGCCAGAACCGAACACTACGGCTGCCGGACAAAATATTCTTAGCTATATTACCAGCATGCAAGAAAACCAATGGCTCGTCCATTTTTGGTGTGCGGCTGAAAAAAGCCCTCATTCCATCGACTTGCAAAACTTAGGTATTAATGTACAGCAAATAAAATTGAATGACGACGGTTTCGACGAATTGATAGAGGCCGTCAAGCCAGACGTCGTGATATTTGATCGCTATTTAAGTGAAGAGCAATTTGCTTGGCGAGTGGCCAAGGTGTGTCCAAATAGTTTAAGGGTGCTGGATTGTGAAGATTTACATTTTTTGAGGTACGGCAGAGAAGTGTTGTTCAAACAATCTGAAAACGCGAGACTCAAGCACTCAAAGTGCAGCTTAAATAAACAACAGCTAAGTAAAATTACCTATCCACTGAGTCGAGACATATTTGCTGACACCGCCCTTGCCCACTTGCATACGCCACAATTTTACCGAGAGTTAGCGAGTATCATTCGGTGTGACTTGGCGTTGACACTGTCTTCTTTTGAAGCGGATGTATTAAATCAACAATACGGTTTACGCCAAAACATCGTACATATTCCTTTTATACGTGAACGCCCTACAACAAGGCCTTTTTCTTTTGCTGAGCGCAACAACCTAATCACGATAGGGAACTTAAAGCATCAGCCTAATGTGCAGGCAGTAGAGCACTTGGCAGTAGATATCATGCCACAAGTGCGAAAGCGTATCCCCAGTATTCAACTACATGTTTATGGAGAATATGCACCTCCTAGAATTGTACAACTACACAAGCCTGACAAAGGGGTTTTTATTAAGGGTTATTCTGAGCATCATATTGATGATATATCTAGGGCTCGTTTACTTTTAGCCCCTCTTCAATTTGGTGCGGGTGTCAAAGGAAAATTACTCGACGCTATGGCCTGTAGCACGCCCTCTGTGACTACAGCTTTAGGTGCTGAAGGTATCGACCTTGCAGAATGGCCGGGTGCAATTGCGGCCGACAGTGATGTACTGGTACAAGAGATTGTGCGTCTCTATAGCGAGCAAAGCCAATGGGAACATGCCTCTTCGCTATCGACAACACAAGATATTCAACACTTTCAGCCGAGTATAAACAAACAAAAATTTTTACAAACAATAGATGAATACCTAAACAATCTAGACGCTAGGCGAATGCAAAACTATCTTCAAGGCATGACGATGCAACAAGGTCTGCAAGCCTCAAAATACATGAGTCAATGGATAATTGCTAAGAACAAACTAAAACCCGAGGGCTAGGAAGTGCGGATTCGTCATTTTCTGTATTATATCTATATGTGCCTTAAGAGAGATTAGCCAAACGCTTAATGATCTGGCTCACGCCATCTCGGCGACCGACGCTAAAATAAGACGATAAGCCTAGCTGATCTAAAAATTCGCTGTGGTTGTGTTTATTCGGCGGCAAACCAACAGCTTCCGCCAATAGCGCTTCATGAGTGCTATAAGTGATTAACAATGTGAGTATGCCACGTATCACCTTGCTGTCTGAATAAGCCCGCCATCCGACTAAAGAATCGTTTGTTAACCATACAGCTGATTCGCAGCCAAGAAGTTCGCTGTTAGCATTTCGCTCCTCCTCTGGCAGTATTGGCAGGATTTTGCTCAACAGAAGTAAGCCTCGATGCTTTGTGCTCCAATCCCGCGCTTCAGCTATATTAACAATCTGTTCAATGATAGGTTTATCCAATTGGGTACCACATGCCTTGCCACACTTGGTTTGTTCAGAATAAGAAGAATCATTTTCTATACTGGCTAGATCGCCCTCACTCTGTCGCAGTATTCGCTGCAGAGTTTCAACAAAACGTAAGATATCCTGTTCATCAGTGTATGCGCCGATAGATACACGTATACATGCACCCACTGACAAAGTCTGGAGCAATGGCATGGCGCAATGATGTCCATAACGAAGCGCTATTCCTTCTTGCCAAAGTTGTTGCACAATACTGTGATTATCTTGCTGCTCAAGCACAAAGGAAACAATACCAATGGTATCTTGCGGATTGCCATTTGTGGAATGCCCATGTTGTTGTAGAGGGTTACCTAGTACACGCAAGTGTTTAATCGTTTTAAGTCTACTCATCAAGAGCTTGCATAACGTGCGTTCGTGCTGAACAATCTGAGTCATATGTTCACGCAAAAAGTAAAGCGCTTCACCCAAGGCTATGACACCAGAAACATTAGGTGTCCCCGCCTCAAACTTTAAGGGCGGATTTTGCGTCGTAAAACGCTCATAACTGACGGCACTTACCATTTCGCCACCAAGTTTGCTTGGCAGCAAACCAGTTAAACACGAATAGCGCCCGAATAGCACACCCGTTCCAGTTGGCCCATACATTTTATGGCCGCTAAACACATAAAAGTCACAACCAATATCTGCCACATCTACCGATAAATGCGCAAGGGCTTGTGTACCATCGATAATGGTTAGGGCTTGGTTTTGTTCGGCTAATTGGCACAAGGCCTTAACTGGATAAATATTCCCCAAAACATTAGAGACATGTGCACACGCTATTAGGCACACATCTTGAGTAACCAAAGTAGACCAGCGTTCCCATGTCGCCTCAGAAAACACACCATCTTGCTCCAGAGGCAGCACCTCAATGCTCAAATCTAAACGACTAGCTAATGCCTGCCAAGGTAATAAGTTAGCATGATGCTCACTCGCACAAACAAGTATTTTTGTGCCGTTCAGCATAGGTGCATGTATGCCTGCAGCAATCATATTAAGGCTTTCTGTCGCCCCGCTGGTAAAGACAATTTCATCCTGTCGTGCATTTATCCAAGATGCCACATTTTGTCTCACATTTTCGTATGCAACGGTCGCTTCACTCGCTTTTTTGTAGGCGGCTCTATGCACTGTTGCATTGTTTTCAGCCATCGCTTGCCGAGTGACTTCGATTACTGCTCCCAAACGTTGTGTTGTCGCCGCGCTGTCAAGATACACTTGCTTGGCATTATCAGAAAAGTATGGAAAGTGTTTTTTTGCACTAAAGTCTGTCATTTAAAAAATTGTATGCGCTTATCAGGAGGCTCTCTATCTTGCGTTTATTATAAAGCGATGAAACTTTGATACAATGCTCATGATTTTAAGACACATGAGAGTCCCAGTGACAGCAATACAACTTACCTGCCTTATCATTTACCTACTCTGCAGTGCTTATGTAATAAAACACACGTCGCTACAACGCTTATTACATGACAAAAAGTTACAACACCGCTTATTTGGTGCCTCAACTGTATTATTTATCCTTTGGTTATTTCGCGTCAGTATACACGATGGTTTGGTGATGCATTTTTTGGGCTTAACGGCGCTGTGCTTAATTTTGGGATTTCGCTGGTCATTGATCAGCGCGACAAGTATTTTACTTGTGATCACCGTTTTAGGGTACGAGTCTTATGAAACAATTGGTGTGAATGGGCTATTTGGGGTTATTCTGCCACTTACAGTCAGCTATGGTATTTACATGCTGACTTTTCACAAAATGCAACGGCATTTATTCATCTATATTTTTATATGCGGCTTTTTGGCCGGCGCCCTATCCATTGCACTAAAAATGGGATGTTTGAGTGGGTATTATTATATCGACGGATTTTATGAATGGAATGTGATTACCTACAATTACACGCAAATGATTGTGTTGCTAGTTTTTCAAGAAGCCTTTTTCAACGGTATGTTGATGACTTGCTTGATCGTTTACAAACCAGAATGGGTGTATACATTTAGCGATAAATTTTATTTGGACGGCAAGTAGTTTGGGGCTTGTATCGGCTTTTAACAAACTGTTGTGATGGCTTCCCTTGTGACGGGGCGGGATTGTATTGTAAAGAATAATCCCGCCATATCATCTGAAGGAATGGTTCGCTTATTTTGTTGTCAATATATCCATGATCGGCGCAAGTTCAGCTTTACCACTAATAATCTCTTCGGCGCTTAAACCCGATAATTCATGCGGAAACACTAACCATTCATCACTTTCATGGACAAAGTAATCAGGCGTGATAGTTGTTTTATTATTTTGTGGTTTGTACCAAGGTGTCGCCACCCTTATTTCCTTTGGCGCGTTTAGTCGCATTAATACGTGAATTTGATTAATCAACGCTTCTATGCTGCGACCCGAATCAAAAACATCATCGACAATTAACAATTTGTCTGCCGCGTTAGCGTTTTCCACCAAATAGTGCAAACCATGCACGCGGATCTCTTTTGATTGTTGATTAATGCCGTAATATGAAGACGTGCGTACTGCAATGTGATCGGTAGGCGCGTTACGAAATTCGAAATACTCTTGTACTGCGATACCGATTGGCGCACCACCCCGCCAGATACCTACAATAAAATCTGGCCTAAATCCATCTTGATAGACTTTATCCGCGACCAAGAATGAGTCTCGCAAAAGTGCGCCAGAATCGATGAAACGTTTATTCACATTTAACCTTTAGGTTTCAAAAAATAATTGAGTGGAGTATAGCACCTAGCTTGTCCGCAATCCATTTGCAGGTCTCACAGATGCAGCCATTTTAGCTGGGTACAAGGACGCAAGTGCGCACAGGCCAATTGTCACACCCAGAATAAGGCATATTTGTTGCCACCTAATGTCAATCGGCAAGCCCTGCCCGTTTTCGCCAAAAGCCAAGCCTGAATTCATTAAATCCAGTAGTGGATTCAACATAAACACACCACCAAGGCCAAGTACCAAGCCGCCCAACACACCCACGCAGCCATTAAACACGCCGTTGAGAATGAAAATTTGGGTAACATGCTTGGTTTGCATACCTTGAGTTTGTAAGATCGCAATATCTGCGCGCTTTTCGGCGACAACCATCACCAACGCAGACACGACATTAAAACCCGCCACCAAAATAACCAGTCCGAGCATGAGCGTCATCATGTTCTTTTCCATTTTGACGGCATCAAACAAGGCACCTTGTCGCTCCCGCCAAAGCGAATAGTCCAGCTCAGCATCATCTAAATTTCGTTTAACTGACTCGAAAGAAAAGGGATCAGATAAAAATAAGCGAGTCGTGTTTGCTTCATCAGAAGCAGGAGTTCTGAGTAATTTACTTGCGTCTTTCCAATGAACCAACACCACTTTATCATCCATTTCCGAGACCACATTAAAGATTCCAGTCACCGTAAACAAACGCTGACTGGGTATGCGACCAAAGGGTGAATATACGCTTGTCTGCGGGCTGATAAGCCTGACTTTTTGTCCGATGCCGACCGACAGTTGTCTGGCGAGAGTGCGACTCAATACAAGATTAAAAGTCTTAGCTTGAAGGCTATCGTAGCTACCTGCCACCATAGAATTAGCGACGGTCGAGTGCGCCTTATTTGCTGCGGAATCGACACCTTGCATAATCACACCTTTGATATGCGATCTAGACTGCACGACGACTTCTTGCTCTAGATAACTTGCCATTTTGACAAGATCAGCTTGCCCAGTGTCCAGTATATTCACTTTTGAAAGCGGTGCCTCTACCACCGCATGAGGCAAAATTCCCAAAATACGCGCTTTTAGTTGCGACTCTAAGCCATTCATAACAGACAAAACAATAATCAAAGAGGCGATACCAAGCGCAATTCCTAAAATCGAAAAACGGTTGATAAAAGCCACAAAACTTCGCTTGCTGCCAGAACGCGCATATCGAAGCGCAATGAACTGCGGTAATAGCATGAAAAATATACCTATTCGTTTCCTAGTGCCTTTTGACCTTTGCAATTTGTAATTGTCCGAGGCTATCGCTCGCATAATTTTTTGCTAAGCACCAATAATATCTAAAGTTTACTATCATTTAGCTACCTTTGTATGCGAAAATTTCAGGCTAGATAAAAAACGATCATTAGATGGAGTTTTCCTTGCTCACACTTGCCGAAAAACAAGCCCAATTTAGTTCGTATTTTTTAATGGAACACGCATTACCCATTAACATTGTGCCGGCTACGCCAGAGCAAGCCAGCCAAGATATGCATACCTTTGAGCAATCCATGCCCTACGTCTTTCGCATTGCGGCTGAAATGTCTGAGATCGAGGCACAAGCGCTAAGGCCATTTCGAAACATGGGCGAAAAATTTGAAGACTTGGTTAATTACCTCCAGTTACAAGCAAAAAAAATGGATTTAATGATGTCGTATATTCTGCAAGAGCAAGACGACCCTGCTTATCGCACAAAATCACATAAATTTGGTGGCGGAGGTTTGATAGTCCACACCAACACTCTAGTAGAAAACGGTACGCCGGTTGTGGTCAAACTATTTTTAGAAGATGAGGCCGCAGCCGTGTATTGCCTTGCCGAATCGATCGATTCTGAGCCACTGGATAGTACTCAAGAAGAGTACGCGACGAGCTATTACTTTACCCATATAAGAGAACAAGATCAGGAACTATTGGTAAGAGCAAGTTTACATCTGCAAACAAAAATGTTGCGTCAGCAAAAATCTACACGTGAAGAACAAAAATAAACACACTTTATGAGCTTAACATACCCTAGACTCCCGGTTTTTACATCCACAGACTCTGGCAAGACTTCGCGCGGTGATCATATTCATTGGTCTAACTTAAGTGGAAGCAGTCCAGCGATGGCAATGGCAATGGCTGCCAAACAACACTCTGGCTCATTGATCATTGTGACAGAGGACATGGCACAAGCCTACAAACTCGAACGAGAGATTAAGTTTTTCTTAGATAGTCCGACAAGCATCGACGTGCATTTGTTTCCTGACTGGGAAACGCTGCCCTACGATGCATTTTCTCCACATCAGGACATTGTCTCTAAGCGTCTTGAAACGCTTTACTTGCTGAGTAAAAACGAGCCAAACATATTCTTATTACCAGTAAATACACTACTGCAAAAGGTAGCGCCTGTAGAATACGTAGGGCAACACCTCTTGTATCTGAAGGTAGGAGACAGATTAGACCCAGCAGAATTTAGGCGCACGCTAGAGAAATCCGGCTACTTGCATGTAAGCCAAGTGATGTCGCATAGTGAGTTTAGTATTCGCGGCTCCATTATTGATTTATTTCCAATGGGCAGTGAACAACCTTTCAGAATTGACTTATTTGACGATGAAATTGATACCATACACTTTTTCGACACGGGCTCACAAAGGAGCGTAGATAAAATAAATGAAATTCGGCTTTTGCCAGCGCGCGAATTTCCAACTGACAAAACGGCAATTACCCAATTTAGAACGGCTTATTTAGAAAAGTTCCCCAATGCTAGTAACAGCGATCAAGAATCTGTCTTTTATCAAGTTAGCAGAGGGACAATGCCAGGCGGTATTGAATATTATTTACCTTTGTTTTTTGCCCAAACAGCTAGCTTATTTGACTATCTGCACAGTGATAGTTTACTTATCGTAAACGACAAACTTGAGCAAGCAGCCAACCGCTTTTGGCAAGATTTATTGCAACGATACCAGCAATATCAATTTAACTTAGCACGCCCGTTACTTCCGCCTGAGGATTTGTATCTCGATACAATTTCTATGCTATCTGCACTTAAAAAACGCGCACGCGTTAGCATTACAGAAAAAACAGGCACGTCATCAAAGGGCTTTTGTGATTTTAAGACGCGTGCCATTGATGATATAGCCATTGATACAACAGCCACCAATCCGTATTCAGCCGTACAAGCCACTATTGACGAGGCTAAACATAGTAAAACGCCAGTAATTTTTGTGGCAGAATCGGCGGGTCACCGCGAAGCCTTAATCGACATATTAAACAAGGCTATTATTAACGTAGATAGCATCGAAAAACTGTCTATTGGCACTATTAATAAACCCGTCAGTATCGCCATTGGCAGTGTTGAAGACAGTTATATATGTCATGATCCCGAGTCTAAACACCTGATCATTACAGAAAAACAGCTACTCGGTCACAAACAAAGCAAGCGTCGCAACGCTAAACGTGCCAAACAGGTGGATGAAAGTGCAATTATCCGAAATCTCGCAGAACTGTCTGAAGGCTCACCAGTCGTGCACTTGGAGCATGGTGTGGGGCGTTTTCTTGGCATGCAAACGCTTGATGCGGGCGGCATAAAAACTGAATTTTTGAGTATTGAATACGCCAAGCAAGCAAAACTCTACGTGCCTGTGTCTTCCTTGCATCTCATCAGCCGCTACAGCGGTGGAGATGTGGAAAATGCGCCACTACATAACTTAGGTAATGACACCTGGAGTAAACAAAAGAAAAAGGCTGCAGAAAAAGTACGCGATGTCGCCGCTCAACTACTTGATATCTATGCCAAGCGCGCTGCTAAACCTGGTTTCGCATACCCACTGGATTGGCAGGACTATGAAGGCTTTGCCAATAGTTTTCCTTATGCAGAAACAGAGGATCAAGCCAAGGCTATCAATGCGGTTATCCAAGATATGGCCGCCGACCGCGCCATGGATAGACTGGTTTGTGGCGACGTGGGATTTGGCAAAACCGAGGTTGCCATGCGAGCCGCTTATATAGCGGCATCTTGTGGCAAACAAGTGGCTATTTTAGTGCCCACCACTCTGCTCGCGCAACAACACTTTGATAACTTTAAGGATCGCTTTTCTCAGTTTCCTTTCAAGATAAGTGTGATGTCTCGCTTTATTAGCAACAAAGAGCAAAAGCAAGTGGCAGAGAGTATCGCCTGCGGAAAAACTGATATTGTCGTCGGCACCCATAAATTATTGTCAAAAGATATCCAATTTAATGACTTAGGCTTGGTTATCATTGATGAGGAGCACCGCTTTGGAGTACGTCAAAAAGAACAATTTAAAGCACTGCGCGCAGACGTTGATATTCTCACTTTAACCGCTACACCTATTCCAAGAACATTAAATATGGCAATGAGCGGCATGAGAGACTTGTCTATTATTGCGACGCCACCAGCAAAACGCTTATCGATAAAAACCTTTGTTATGCAAAAAAACAGCGAAGTCATACGCGAAGCGATCATGCGTGAAATACTCCGCGGCGGACAAGTATACTTTTTACATAACGAAGTCAAAACAATTGAACAAACAGCGGCTGATATCGAAGAGATCGTCCCAGAAGCCCGCATTGCAATCGGTCACGGGCAAATGCGAGAACGCGAACTAGAAAGCGTCATGAATGATTTTTATCATCAACGCTACAATGTACTAGTGTGCTCAACAATTATTGAGACGGGCATCGATATACCCACGGCAAATACCATTATTATGAATCGGGCAGATAACCTCGGGCTGGCGCAAATGCATCAACTGCGCGGTCGAGTTGGTCGTTCTCATCACCAAGCTTATGCGTATTTACTCACACCTCACCCAAGAAGAATGACCAAAGACGCGGCAAAACGTCTAGAAGCCATTGCATCTTTAGAAGGTTTGGGTGCGGGATTTGCTTTAGCTACACATGATTTGGAGATCCGAGGAGCTGGGGAACTGTTGGGCGACGATCAATCAGGTCAGATTAACTCTGTCGGTTTTTCAATGTATATGGATATGTTGGAGAATGCCGTCGAAGCATTAAAGCAAGGGAAAGAACCCAGTTTACACGATGCAATGCACGAACAAACTGAAATTGAATTACGTATTCCCGTACTATTGCCTGACGATTACATTGGCGATGTGAATACCCGTTTATCTCTTTATAAGAAACTTGCAAACTGTCATCATCAAGATGACATCGACGATTTTCAAATTGAACTCATCGATCGCTTTGGTTTACTGCCACAAGCAACCAAAAACCTAGTGAAGATCACAAGCTTTAAGTTGCAAGCTGCTGCACTTGGTATAAAGAAGATAGAATTTACTGAACTCGGTGGTATGATTGAATTTGACGCGGACACCAAAGTTGACCCAGGCTTCTTAATTGCACTAATCCAAAAGAAGCCGAACGAATATCGATTTGACGGCCCTCAACGCTTGAAAATCAATAAGAAATCAACCGATGCTTTGACGCGTATCGATTTAGTTGAACGTTTGTTGGCGTTATTCGCAAAGGAAACAAATGGGTAAGTTTGTAAATTATGCTATAGCTTTATTGGCGAATGCCGCAATTCTGAGTACTCTGCTAGCCCCGAGCCCTGTTCATGCTCAAGATGAACAAGAAGAGTGGTGGTTTGACGTTGAGTTTGCCGTATTTAAACGCAATTTACAAAGCGATACGCTTGCCGAAAACTTTGAAGCCGCAGCATATGTGCCATCAAATGAAATAGGTATTGATCTATTTAGCTTGCCGATTATTAGACAACAATCACTGCACTTCGACATATTTCGAAGTTTACCTCACTGCAATCCAGCACCTCTTCCACAAATTATTGATCTGTCAGAAACAATCGAGGCGCTGTCATATTCGCCTTTTGTGCAACTAGCGAATAACGAGGAGCGACAATCAGAACCAGACACCAGCAACACCGTTTTGCCAGAAATAGCATCGTCAGAAGTAGCATCGCCAGCAATAGCCTTGCCTGAGAATGAGCCCTTGGCGTCGACAAGTGCTGCACAAGACGAGCCTTATATCGATTGGCTGAATTACGAACTAGAGCAAATCGATACCCGTCTCAATTTGAACCTAAGTTGTTATGACGACTCTTTACCAAATCCGGTTAAACAAACACCCACACGCTTATTTGTCGAGGGCGAATATGCGGATGGTCAACATAGAGTGCTCGATAAAAGCAATCTTAAAATGGAAAGCTTTGTTGAAAGCGTGTTTAAACAGCGAGATATAGCGCCGCTGCTTTATACAATTTGGCGACAACAGGTTGTATTTGGTGAGAAGAATGCTCGATTTATTAAGGTATTTGCTGGAGAAAAAATTAAACTAGACGCAGATAAACAAGCCGAAAGTGAGCCAGACATTGAACTACTCGACGACACTGAGGAAACCTTCATTCAAATCCTGTCCAGTATTAAACAAGAATTAGGCAGTGGTAAGCCTGTTGAGTGGAATACTGAAAATACTGAGCTTGATTCTACCTCTAATATCACGCAAGACTTCAGTGCATTTGAGCTTGAAGGTCTGTTCAAAGTTTACTTAGAATATGTCGGTCGAGTGCCCTACTTGCACATTGACAGTGAATTTATGCATTATCGCCTCAAGCTTGATGCATCAGGAAATAAGCACATTCAATCCTTTCCATTCAAACAAAGACGACGGATTATCAGTAAACAAATACATTACTTTGATCACCCAGCAATTGGCATCATAGTACGTTTACACCGCTATCAAGTACCCAAAACAAACTAGGGGCGAGCTATGACAAAAATAAAGTGGATAGCTGGGATACTTCTATCGATAAGTATTCTAATATTATTGGGCGTTTATTTTAGTTTAGCGCATAGCTTGCCGACCTTAGACGGCGTAGTAAAAAGTGCGAGAGTAAGCAAGGATAGTCGAATAGACCGCGACACACTCGGCACGGCTATTATTCATGCAAAGGACAGGGTAGATGCAGCCTACTCACTTGGCTATGCCCACGCACAAGATCGCTTGTTCCAAATGGATTTGCTACGAAAAAATGCGGCGGGTGAACTATCTTCAATAGTTGGCAAAAGAGCACTCGATATTGATATAAGTAAGCGCGCGCACCAATTTAGGCGTCGAGCACAAAACATAGTCAAACAACTACCAAAAGATGAACTTGCGTTATTAACCGCTTATGCCAATGGAGTAAACGATGCGGTCAGTATTGAAGATGCTAAACCCTTTGAATACATACTGACAAATACACGTTTTTCAGAATGGTTACCAGAAGACAGCTTGTTAGCTATCTTCAGTATGTATATTGATTTACAACAAGATCAAATTGAACGAGATTTTCATTTCACCGGTATTCAACACTATACAGGCAAGGCTATTTTAGACTTTTTCACCCCAGCCAGTAACTATCAAGCAAGCATCGACTTTTCTTTGGATACGCGTCCAGAGTCAGATATACCCCACCCTCCAACCGTAGCAGATGAAATCGTATCCAGAACTGAAAATTTGCAAGAGCTGCCTGATATTGGTAGCAACAACTGGGTAGTCTCGGGCAAACATGTTAAAGACAGCAACAGCGCCTTGCTCAGCAATGATATGCACTTGGGTTTGGCCGTCCCCACTTTGTGGTATAGAGCACAATTAAATTACCAACAAAATGGTAAGGCGGTCAGCGCGACAGGTGTCAGCTTACCTGGGGTACCCGCTATAGTCGTTGGCGCAACAAAACATATTGCTTGGGGATTCACCAATGCTAATGTGGACAATGTCGACTGGGTAAAACTGGCTCCCGATACACCCATTGAACAGGTATCAGAGCGTTTTACTTTATCAAATGGAGAGGTAAAAGAAGCAAATATTCTCGTTAGTGAATATGGCCCAGTGCGATATATTGAACAGCAAGCTTACGCGCTAAAGTGGGTGGCTCATCAAGACTACGCACTCAATCTCAAATTAGCCAAACTAGCAGAGCAAAGAGATATGACAAGCACTCTGCAATTGGCAAAATCTATTGCCATTCCGGTGCAAAATCTCGTCGTTGGTGATAGTCAAGGTAATGTTGCTTGGCAATTAACAGGGGCTATAAGCGCACGCACCTCGCCAACGAAAATAGCCATTGAAGAATACGCATTCGACACGCAAGGCTGGGCCTCGCCTGAGCGGTCACCAGCTAATTTTATATCGCCTGATCACGGGCGGATATGGAGTGCAAATGCCCGAATGGTGAGCGCTAATGATTTGGCGCGTTACGGTGATGGCGGTTATGCACTAGGGGCGCGGCAGCAACAAATTGCCAATGCATTAATGGGCGCAAGTGATTTTAGCGAGCAAAGCTTTTATGACTTGCAACTCGACAACCAAGCTGTTTTTTTGATGCCTTGGCATCATTTGTTACTGTCTACGCTTAAGCAACACCCTGAATTATACAAACAAGATATTGATGCGCTGACCAATTGGAAAGCCTGTGCCTGCAGTGATTCAGTAGGTTACACTTTAGTGAGACGCTTTCGCTCAAACCTGATCAATGAGTTATTAAGTCCCGTGACAGGAGTAATACGAGAGTTGGATCCGTCTTACACTATCAAGCCCAGATACCTGCTTCGAGGCATTGAACCCGCTATTTGGCAGTTGTTACAAGAAAAGCCGGAAGCATGGTTAACACAAAAATATGATAGCTATGATCATATGTACAAAGCCATTTATCAACAAACAAAAAAACGCCTGCTAGCGCAATACAGCAATGGCAGCAATGATATGACGAGCCTAGCTTGGGGTGAGGTCAACGCCTTGCAAGTCAAACACCCACTTGCCTCTGCATTGGGCGTACTCGGCAACTATTTGAACATGCGCAAAGTTCAAGCTTTTGGTGATAGCTTTATGCCAGCCGTGCAATCGCCATCCTTTGGCGCCTCTCAACGAATGATTGTGAAACCAGGCAAACTCGAGCAAGGTATATTAACGGTGCCGGGCGGGCAATCTATGCATCCCTTGTCAGCGTACTATCGTTCTGGCTTTGAAGACTATGCAAATCATCGTGCTACGCCACTATTACCTCAAGATATTAAACATAGCTTATTATTGAGCGCAAAATAAGAGTCGAGGCCAAACCTAAGCCGGTGTTGAGGCTACGCTAGCTTGGCCTATTTAGAAACGGTTAGCTTAATATATTTTCGCCACGGTTCTCTTTTTGATGGATCGTAACTGGCCAACCCTCAAATTGATTGCTTGCACGTCCGTCACTGACGTCTACCAAAAATTTGTAAGCAGACAAGGTATAAGTGAGAGCAGAGGTATCAAAGGTAATAAAACCAAAACCACTGCCTTTTTCATGCGCTTTTACATAACGGTTGCCAGACTTTCCGACTTCTGGATTACCAACGGCGTACACGTAGATTTTGTTACCAAAACTATCGAGGTACTCTCCCGTTTGTTCAATACCATGACTTGGTCGGTTTGTATGGGGTAAACCAACTTCATCGGGCAACCACCAACGCGGCCAACCTGCGGCAATCGCAGGCGTACAAAACGCCCAATTGCTATCTCGTTGTTTCGATACGCCATATTGTGAGAGCGTACCTAAATGCGTATCACCACAAATATGCAAGGCCATGGATGGACGCATACAATCTATAGCTCGATTCCTTGCTGAGGCTGGCCAACCACTGCTATCAAAATCATATTTTAAATACCGGTCAGGACGGGGTTGATGGGTAGATATACCTGCGAATACTGTTTGGCTGAGCACGGCCTTCAGCGTGTGGCCTCGCCAGTCTTTTGACCATTGGGTTAAAAACGCTTCTTGCCTTTTACCTAATAACTCTAGTCCCTCAGGGTCGTATTCTGGCCGAATCAAAAGCGGATCTTCGCCTTCACCCGTTACGCCAACTTCGACATTAATGCGGTCTGGACCACTTTTCCATTGTCTGTCCGCTAATATCGCAAAACCCACATCGCCATAGACCATATCGGAATAATAAGCACTGATACCATTTGTAGGACTTGGATCGAAAGGGTCAGGATGATGCGCAGTACTGGTGCGGTGTACAGTATTAACAACTCTGACAGGCTCAATGTAGCCACTCAATACAGACGCACTCAAATCCTTTTCTATGTTTTGCATAGGTGCACCACCTTCGCCCCACAAGTTGCCTTGCAATACGTCGTGATCATCTGGCAAACAAATTGTTGGACAGTTACGCATAACCTCACGAAAAGCCCATGCGAACTGGTAAAACTTGCGCAAATAGTTAAGTATGGCGAGATTGGCAGGCTCTCGAATGATACCAAAGCCACCATGTTGCTCATATAGTTGATCACCAGAGAAAAACACTAAATCAGGATCGAGTTTTCTGACATTGTCTGCAACGGGTTGATAGGGATATCCGTAGTCATTTTGACAGGTCAAGGCGGCCATTTTCAACGGCCGATTACTCGGGTTAGCTTTTATATTACCTTCCCAGTAATGCGCCTCTTCGGTGTTATCCGTATATTTTTGTACATAAACAGCGCGGTATCGGTGGTTTTGCTTTTCGTTCCAATTTGGGATCCTAAACGTCGCAACCCAACCATCTGTATTGAGCTTTTCTTTGGCAATACTGATCCATTGTTTCCCTTTTAGGATCTGTAACTCAACATATTGGTTATCGAGTTTACCAATAGGACCAGTGTAGGCACTAAGCTTCATCACAAAGCCCTCGCTGCTTCTAGAATCGCTGAGTGAATACATCGTCCAGAGCAAAGTACCAAATGTTCTGTCTGCTTTATATTCAAACGCTTCACCCGCTATTTCCCAATCACTAAAGCGGTATCGATTGCCTTGCAGATTTGCTGGTGGATTTTGATGCGTGACTGACGCAATGGCAAAGTTACTCACTAGCGCAACATTACCTATTAACTCTTCTTTAGCGGCCAAATGGGACAGCTCAGCTATGACTTTTTCACCGACTTTTGCTCTCAATATTATGAGAGACGCACCCAATTGCGGTGTCGCATCCAACTCGAGGGAAAGGGTTTGATTATATAGATTTGATGACAGTAGGGTTTCTTTAGCGCCTAATATGAGTCTATCCCCTAATATACCGGCATCATACCCTTGCTGCACAAAACAGTTACTTCGGTATTCGTTGAGTTCGCTTTTTACCCCTAAGCGAAAACCTGCGCCACCATCGCGTTTGTTTGCTGTCAGGCGTTTGATATTTACAGACATTTGAAAAGGCTTAGACACATCCTTTAATTGGTGTGTTAGAGAATGAATACTTCGATTCCCACCAATACTCGAGCATTCAGCGGCGCCATTTTTTACTTGCCAATCCTCCATAGGATTAGCCCAGTATTCCCCGCCCAACCATGTGCGGTCGGGTGTTTTGTGCCATTTATCTTTTGTTGGTAAAGGTGTTGAGCTAAAGTCATGCTCGCTATGCTGCTGTGTCAACTCAGTGCTAATAGACTGCTTGGTGCACCCCACTACACCCGTCGATACTACTCCTGCCGCGACAAATTTTAGTGCATCACGGCGCGATACATTTTTTTTCATAAATTTTCAATCTAACGAAAACTGTTAATAATTTGTATATTGTTAACAAATTATCATCGCATCGCAAGGATTGTCATTTAGAATTGTGGTTTATATCAAAATGGCGATGAGTTAAAGCAATAGGTATGTTTTAACTC
>NZ_JBHRSW010000014.1:0-105839 GCF_042646125.1 Agaribacter flavus | reverse complement strand
TTGCCACTGAAGCTTGGCTTCAGATAATGCATCACCTTTAAAACCTTTTTTCTTTAATTCTTCTGCAGATTTAGCAATTAATGCGTCACGCTTGCTTATCAACACTCTTCCTTGCTCATGCAAGGATTCAAAGGCTGGATATTGTTTAAATACGGAATTTACATCATCAAAGTTGAAGAAAGCTTTATCAAAATCAAGTTGATAGTTAAATTTCATGCCTTGAAATTCTAAGAATATTAGACCTTGTGGCCCTTCAATCAAGCGCCGTTCTGATGGGAGTAAATTGACTTCGTCCGCAGCAGAGAGTAAACGGCTTTGCCAGATTTTTAAGGCCTCAGTATCCTTAAGTTTGCTAGCTTGCATTAAACTATCGCGTACATCATCGGCTGACAAAAGCTCAGAGAGGCTCAACAACGGCGTCGGTGGTGTCTGTGAAGTTTTGTGAATATCTGCTTCAGAGCTAGGTTTTGAACAAGCACACAAGGTAAAAAAAACGCACATGATACACGTGCGCTTTAGCATTTTTAAGATAAACCAAGTACTACTACATGACATGCGTGCTAGGCATCTTTCCTTGGGATATTTTCCACTCGGGATTTGAGTTTTTGACCAGGCCTAAAAGTGACAACACGCCTTGCTTTTATTGGAATGTCTTCACCTGTTTTAGGGTTGCGCCCTGGGCGCTCATTTTTTGTGCGCAAATCAAAATTTCCGAACCCAGAAAGTTTCACCTGTTCACCAGACTCTAGGCATTCTTTGATTTCTTCAAAGAATATCTCTACCAAGTCCTTCGCGTCTTTTTTATTCACGCCTAATTTATCAAACAGATGTTCTGCCATATCCGCTTTGGTTAATGCCATATTGACTATTCTCTCAATGTTGCACCGAAGTGTTCCTCTAGATGACTAACAACCTTATCGACCGCTTTCTGAATTTCTTCATCTTCGAGAGTGCGTTCTTTGCTTTGTAACCATAAAGATACTGCGAGGCTTTTATGACCCTCTGCAATGCCTTTACCTTGGTACACGTCAAATAAGTTTATGTCAACTAAATTCGATATGCCAATTTTTTTTATACTTTTTAGTAGTTTACCCGTTTCTACCTGCTCTTTAAGTGTAATTGCGATGTCACGCCTATTCATCGGGAACTTTGAAATTCTATCAGCCCACGGTAATTTTCGCTCAGAAATTGCACTTAAGTTTAATTCAAAGGCGAAAACTGCTCCACTTAAGCCTAAAGGCTTATGCAGTTGCGGATGTATAGCGCCACAGTAGCCGACTTTGACATCATCCAAGAGAATATCCGCCCCTTGACCAGGATGAAATGTAGTGCCGCTGGCGCGTTCAAAAGTGAAGTCTTTATCACCACACACTGATGCGAGTATGTTTTCAACAACGCCTTTAACATCAAAAAAGTCAACGGCTTTGTTCGCTATTGACCAATGCTCAGGATGGGTATTACCCGCAACTACACCTGCAATAACTGGATATTGATCAAGGCCAGTTTTTTCGTCTTGATTGGGTATAAAGACTAAGCCAGTTTCAAATAAGCGCAGATTAGCCTGTTGACGTTTTTGATTGTAAGACAAGGCTTGGAGTAAACCAGGCAATATGCTCACACGCATTGCTGACATATCGGCAGAGATTGGATGCGGTAGTTGTTTTGCATCTAACTCAGGATATAGCAGTGTTTGCTTTTTAGGGTCAACAAACGAATAAGTGATTGCTTCATTAAAGCCAGCCTGCAACAAAATACTCTTGATACCTTGTAAAGGCACATTTGACTCCCGCTGGGGTATCATTTTTAAACTGGCAAGCGGAGCTTGTGAGGGAATATTATTGTAACCGTATATACGTGCTACTTCTTCAATCAGGTCTTCTTCAATTGCAATATCAAAGCGGTACGTTGGTGCATTAACTTGCCATACATCTTCTGCAAACACCGGAGAGAGTCCCAATCTGTCTAAAATATCTGTTACTCGCTCCGCGGCTAAAGACGTGCCAATCACTCTGTCCAAACGGGATTTTCGCAGGCTTATTTTTTGTCTGACAGGTAAGTTGTCACTAGATACTGCTTCTACAACATTGTGTACGGTGCCGCCTACAATACTGACTAAAAGAGCAGTGGCACGCGCCATCGCTTCATTTTGTAGCGCAAAATCAACGCCGCGCTCGTAGCGGTGTGAAGCATCAGTATGCAAACCATATTGTCTAGACTTACCTAATATCGCTTCTGGCGCAAAAAAAGCTGATTCTAAAAATATATTTGTTGTACTCGCGCTGACACCAGAGGCTAAACCACCAAATATGCCAGCTAAAGCGAGGGGTTTTTCTTCATCAGCAATGACTAGTGTATCGGTATTGATAGTGACTTCATTCTCATCCAGAAGTACCAGTTTTTCGCCGTCTTCCGCCATACGCACATGTATGTCACCTTTCAAACTATCGTTGTCAAAAGCGTGCATTGGATGCCCAAGCTCTAACAATACATAGTTGGTCACGTCCACAACGGGATCAATACTGCGAATACCACTTCTACGCAGTTTTTCTACCAACCATAGAGGACTTTTTTTACTTAAATCTACACCTTCTATCAAGCGTCCCAAGTAGCGCGGACAAGCTGATGGCACATCCAGCACAACGGCTCTTGTCCCATTGCCTTCATTCGTCACCGTTTCACTTTCGGGTTGATTGACGTCTAGTTGATTTAACACTCCCAATTCTCGGGCAACGCCTTTTATTCCCAAACAATCCGCGCGATTAGGTGTTAAGTCAATTTCTATCATGCTGTCTTCTAAAGACAAATAATTTCGAATATCTTGACCAACTGGCGCATCTGCAGGCAACTCAATGATGCCTGAGTGATCTTCGCCCATGCCCAATTCAGAAAAACTACAAAGCATGCCAAAAGATGCTTGTCCTCGCAGCTTCGCTTTTTTGATTTTAAAGTTACCGGGCAAAACAGCACCAACTTTTGCAACTGCCACTTTGAGGCCTTCTCGGCAATTTGGAGCCCCACAAACGATATCCAATAGTTCATCGTCCCCAACATTGACTTTTGTTACCTGTAATTTATCAGCATCTGGATGTTGCACACACGCTACAACCTCACCGACTACGACACCAGAAAAGTCGCCTGCTACCGCTTCAACACCGTCCACTTCCAGTCCGGCCATACTCAATTGTTCGCACAATGCATTTGTGTCTAGTGCTGGGTTTACCCACTCTCTTAACCAGGATTCACTAAATTTCATCTTTTTCTCTGCTTACTTAAACTGCTTGAGGAATCGAATATCATTTTCGAAAAATGCGCGTAAGTCATTAACACCATATCTAAGCATGGTAAGACGCTCCACTCCCATACCAAAGGCAAAACCAGTGTATTTTTCTGGATCAATGTTGACTGCACGCAATACATTTGGGTGTACCATTCCGCAACCCAATACTTCTAACCATTTACCATTTTTACCCATTACGTCTACCTCGGCAGAGGGCTCGGTAAACGGAAAATAAGAGGGTCTAAAGCGAATGGTTAAATCTTCTTCAAAAAAGTTGTGCAGAAAGTCATGCAAAATCCCCTTTAATTCAGCAAAACTTACCTTGGTGTCAACCATTAAACCTTCGACCTGATGAAACATTGGTGTGTGTGTTTGGTCATAGTCATTACGGTAAACACGTCCAGGAGATATAATACGAAGTGGTGGCTTCTCGACTTCCATTGTACGTATTTGTACACCAGAAGTTTGTGTACGCAGCATCACATCAGGACTAAAATAAAAGGTATCGTGATCCGCTCTCGCAGGGTGATTTTTAGGGATATTCAGGGCATCAAAATTATGAAAGCCATCCTCTACTTCTGGCCCAGATTTTACCTGAAAGCCTAAATCAGAGAAATATGCTTCTATGCGTTCAATAGTGCGACTAACCGGGTGCAAGTTCCCCGCATCTAATCGCCGCCCCGGCAAGGAAATATCAACCGCTTCTTCCGCTAATTTTGCATTGAGTTCTGCTGTTTTTAAAGTAGCTAACTTATCGTTAATTAAGCCTTGTACTGCTTGCTTTACTGCGTTTATTGCTTGACCAGCCTTTGGCCTCTCTTCTGCAGACAGTGCGCCCAGACCTTTCATTTGGTCGGTGATTTTACCTTTTTTACCCATAAAGTTGACACGAACCGCATCAAGTTCTTCAGGAGTGTTGGCTTCCTCAATCGCTAATTGAGCTTCATTTTTTATAGCATCGAGCTCCATATTTTCCTCTTTTATAGGCTCTCTGAAAGATTACAGATAACTTGCATTACTAAGTTCTTAAGGCTTCGATGTAGCAACGCCTTATACAAACCGCTCATTTTACACTTATTTTTAGTATTTTAGTTAATTGTTTTTGCGGGCAAAAAAAAAGCGAACATCCCGTTCGCTTTTTTTAAAGAGCTTAAACTATTAATAATACGTCAGCTTATGCTAACGCGCCTTTTGCAGCCTCTGCCAGTGCAGTGAATGCTGATTTGTCATGTACTGCGATGTCAGCAAGGATCTTACGATCGATTTCAACAGACGCTTTTTTCAAACCGTTGATGAAACGAGAGTAGCTGATACCATTTTGACGCGCAGCCGCGTTAATACGTGCAATCCAAAGTTGGCGGAATTGACGCTTACGCTGACGACGGTCACGATATGCATACTGACCTGCTTTAGTTACTGCTTGCACAGCAACGCGATATACACGACTACGGGCTCCGTAGTAACCTTTAGCTTGTTTTAATACTTTTTTATGACGTGCGCGGGCAATAGTGCCGCGTTTTACTCTAGCCATTGTTTAGTCTCCTTAAGTACAGGTTATACGTACGGCAACATACGTTGGATAAGCGCGGTATCATTATCATGAACCAACTTCTTACCACGTAGGTGGCGTTTACGCTTAGTACTCTTCTTGGTCAAAATGTGACGCAAGTGAGACTGTTTACTCTTGAATCGACCAGAGCCAGTCTTGCGGAAACGCTTTTGCGCTCCACTAACAGATTTCATTTTAGGCATTGCTAAAACTCCGCATTGTTAAAATAACTAATAGTTGCAGACTTATTAGTTGTTAATATTTGCAGCAAGGTGATTTACGTTGTGCAGACGCAAATACTTTAGACCACTACTACTTCTTAGTTGGGGCGAGCACCATGATCATTTGTCGACCTTCTACCCTATTGGGGAACGATTCGACTTGGGCAATATCTTGCAAATCGTCTTTTACACGAGTAAGCAAGTCAATACCGATGTCTTGGTGAGCCATTTCTCGACCACGAAATCTAATCGTGACCTTGGCTTTATCACCGCCTTCAAGAAAGCGACGCAGGTTGCGCAGTTTTACCTGGTAATCGCCTTCATCAGTGCCAGGGCGAAATTTAATCTCCTTGACCTGAATTTGTTTTTGTTTTTTCTTCTGTTCTTTTTGTGCCTTGCTCTTTTCGAACAAGAACTTCCCGTAATCCATAATTTTACAGACTGGGGGATTTGCGTTAGGACTGACTTCTACTAAATCAACCCCGGCAACTTCTGCAGCTTCAAGCGCTTGTCTAATCGATACTACACCGGCCTGTTCACCATCTGCATCAATTAGTCTAACTTCATTAACAGTAATTTCTTCATTAATTCGGGCTTTATCGCCCTGTGCTTTATTAGCCCCGCCTTTAATACGCGAATCCTCCAAGAACATTAAAAAAACAGCCTAGCCAAGCCTAAATTTTGTACAGCTGGCTACACGAACCGCAATATTATACCGATTATATTTAATTGTGCTATTGAATTTTTTTAGAATTTATATCTTCAACAAGTAGTGTTTTAAATTCTTCAACACTCATTACACCCAAGTCTTTACCTTTTCGCGTGCGGACAGCCACCGCGCCGGATTCCTTCTCTTTTTCACCGACAACCAACATGTAGGGTACTTTTTTCAAAGTATGCTCACGTATCTTAAAGCCAATTTTTTCGTTTCTGACATCACGTTTTACTCTAATGCCAGCTGCTCGCAAGCTTGATTCTATGCCCGCTACGTACTCTGCTTGACTATCAGTGATATTCGCGATAACGACTTGTGTTGGAGCTAACCAAGTTGGAAAAGCACCGGCAAACTCTTCAGTCAAAATACCAATAAATCGCTCCAACGATCCCAGAATCGCTCTGTGGATCATAACGGGCACTTTTCTTTCGCCATCTTCATCCACATAGGTCGATCCCAAGCGCCCTGGCATCGAAAAATCTAACTGTATTGTGCCGCACTGCCATGCGCGATCTAAACAGTCGTAGAGCGTAAACTCAATTTTTGGGCCATAAAAAGCGCCTTCTCCCGGTTGGTATTCAAACTCAATATCATTAACTTTGAGGGCTTCCGCTAAGGCTTTTTCTGATTGATCCCAAATCTCATCGCTGCCTACCCGCTTTTCTGGTCGAGTAGATAACTTAACTGCGATTTTTTCAAAGCCAAAAGTGCTGTAAGTATCATAGACCATCTTGATACATGCACTCACCTCATCCAAAATCTGCTCTTCTGTACAAAAAACATGTGCGTCGTCTTGAGTAAAACCGCGTACACGCATCAGTCCATGCAAGGCGCCAGAAGGTTCATTGCGGTGACAACAACCAAACTCCGCCATTTTCAAGGGTAGATCGCGATAAGACTTTAAACCCTGATTAAAAATTTGCACGTGACCTGGGCAATTCATAGGTTTAACGGCGTACTCTCGCTTTTCTGATTCAGTGGTAAACATGTTTTCAGCATATTTGTCCCAGTGACCTGACTTTTCCCACAATGAGCGATCCATCATCAATGGCCCTTTGACCTCGTCATAACCATATTCATGGAGCTTTTCACGCATAAAGCGTTCTAGTTGTGTGTAAATAGTCCAACCGTCATTGTGCCAAAACACCATACCTGGCGCTTCTTCCTGCCAATGGAACAAATCGAGGGTTTTACCAATTTTTCTATGATCGCGTTTTTCGGCTTCTTCTAAACGGTTCAAGTAGGCCTTAAGCTGCTTTTTGTCTGCCCAAGCAGTGCCATAAATACGTTGCAACATTTTATTATCACTGTTACCACGCCAATATGCACCGGCTACTTTCATAAGTTTGAAATGTTGGCAAAACTTCATATTGGGCACATGCGGCCCACGACACATATCAATGTATTCTTCATGGTGATATAGACCAGGCTTATCGGTTTTTTCGATATTCTCGTCTAAAATCTGGATTTTGTATGATTCACCGCGAGACTCAAAGGTATCCCGTGCTTCTTGCCAACTAACGACCTGCTTGACAACCGAGTAACTGGTTTTCGCCAAGTCGAGCATGCGTTTTTCTATGTTGTCTAAATCTTCTTGGTTTAGCGGTTTGTCTAAATCAACATCGTAATAAAAACCGTTGTCAATTACCGGTCCAATTGCCATTTTTACATCTGGGTAAAGTTGCTTTATCGCATGCCCAACTAAATGCGCACAACTGTGTCGTATGATTTCCAATCCTGCGTCATCTTTTGCAGTGATTATTTGCAAATTGGCATCTTGTTCTATTAAATCAACGGCATCAACTAATTCGCCATTTACCTTACCGGCAATTGTTGCTTTTGCTAAGCCTGGGCCGATGTCGGATGCAACATCCAACACACTGACTGCTTTATCGAAACTACGCTGACTACCATCGGGGAGAGTGATTACGGGCATATTATTCCTTTTCAGTGGTGACACCTACCATGCGCCACTTGATATTATGATTTATGATCAACATTGAACTTTTATTAGGGTCTGCACACCAAAGGTCAACAGACCCTAGTATACTAACAGTCGACAAGGTCGCGCAGCCTAAGTAAATAAATACGACTAGCTGGGGCGACTTTCGACCTACTTTTTAAGCGCGAAATTATACAGATATGCTTGAGCGACATGCAAACAAAACCTATCCTCATTTTCTTCTTTGCGCACTACTACGCGTTACGGGTGGGTGTGTTTTACTCTTTTTAGTGAGTAGTTGTGACCAGCACACACAGATTAAATCAGATTTACATGCCTTGCATACCCGCGTAGTGTCATTTATCGGTACTAATGAGATTCCCTTGAATGCTGACTTACACTTGAATCCTCCTCAAAGGTCTTCGATGCGGATCAAAGTGACAGAGTTACAAATAAACTTGAGAGAGTTTTACGCCTTAGAAAAATGCCAACTAAATAAAACCGTTGCAGAACGAAATACGGCATTAGGAAAAACGCAACTGCCATCTACTAGGTATGCATACGAAAAAGCGCTTATTGCTCAACTTCAGTCCTGCCTGAAATTACTTCCTGCAAATCATAAAATGACACCAAAATTATCCGAATGGCTAGAGCTCAAACAAGGAGAACTCCCCTTAGTTTGGGCAAACATGATTACGCAAAGCCAAGAAGTATACAATGCCTTTGCTGTCACTCCTGACTTTATTGCAGGTAACGACAAAGACCAACTTCACGCTGCAAAACAAGCGCTACGATACATTCTAGTTGCTGACGATACATACAAACTAGAAACGCATTTGAAAACATTACAGGACAGTAGAATTTTTGCTCGCATGTGGCGCAGTCAAAAACTGGTCACGCAGTATCTTCAACAAATGAAGCCAAGTTTACAAACTTATTTGGATACGAATCAGTGCAAAACCAGGCAAGATAGAGAAGCCATCAGTATTATGAGAAATATCTTCCGGCACTTTTTTGCGGAAAAAATACAATCAACGCTAAGTCAACTTAACCACTATCACTATCAATTGAACCCTCTACTGACTGAACTGAGCCAAAAACTAGCGAAGCGAGGGGATGAAGCAAGCCTGCTTTCAAACTACATAAATCATCATACTCAATTAAGTCATAATGCGTATAAAGAAGCTGTGAATGAATACATCGCGTTATGGCGGTCTGTGTTTGTGCATTGTGATTAATCTGAATGATCGTTTACTCGGGTCTATTGTATGCGGCAACTTCAATTGTGGACTGACTATTTTCTTCACCTGTCGTTTCATCGACGAAGTTTGATCAATGCTACTCGCAACAAAAAGCGAATACTGTATTGATGAAAAGACAATTAACCTGAACTCGGGATAAGCAATTCTGCAAACTATTGAAGTTATTGTTTATTTGTTTAATACACTATCCAGTAGTGACCTAAAGCTCGATATCAAGGCGCTCAAGTGAAGGAATAACGAGTTATTTCAAGCTTGAGCAACGCAGATAGGGCGCTGCTGGACGGAGTTGCTTATCCCGAGTTCAGGTTAATTAAGCTCATCCACTTTTGATAAAGCCAGATTGCTTGATTATATTGAGTGCTCGCACTAATTCTTCATGACTTTTCGCCGCGGTTAAGCTCACTCGAATAGCATTGGGAAATTTGTGGCTCACTGCGAAAACACTTGCTGGCACAACCCGTACACCTTGTTTCTTCAGTTGATCTGCGACGAAATCAGCGTCTCGGCTCACCTGAAGCCAAACATGTGAGCAAATCGGTATTCCATGCGCTATATTTTCACCTTCTGCGTTTTGAACATTGTCCTTGAACTTGTTCGTATGTAACGGTTCGACATTTACCTTATGAGTTTTTACATGTTTGGGAAAGGCCTTCGCAAATAGCCTAAATCGCATTGCAATCTCTCGCTGCTGTGCCTTAGTTCGATGATACGCTGTACCATCGTCAATCCAAAGTTTTGCAATCGCTGCGGTGAGTGGGCTAAGTTGCCAACTGGTAGCATGGCTTTGTTGACTAATTTGATTGAATACAGCGTGTTTACCAGCAATAACTGCAAATCGAATGCCTGGTGATATCGCTTTTGCAAAACTCGAAATAACAATAGATTGCGACTGAATATCCGCGGAAATAGGCGCCCTGCCAGAAAGCGTACCAATCACATATTCTTCAATAAACAATAGCTTTTCATCTCGAATAATAGCTTTGATATCATTCATACGTCTGTCATTCATCGACGCGGCCGTTGGGTTTTGATAAAGCGGATCAGACACCATCACTTTCGCCCCTGTGCTGCGAATAGCGAGTGCCAGTGCTTCTGGTACTAAGCCTAAATGATCGCTTTTTACACCGTAAAGCTTTATACCCATTTGTTTGGCGAGCGCTTTCATTCCGGGGAATGTTAGCTCGTTTACCAATACTACTTCATCTTTTTGGCAACATGCCATTAGGCTTATCATCAGCGCATTTTGCGCCGTATTGGTGATCAAACAGTGTTGTGAACTAATTTTATAACCTAATCCCGATAGCCACTTTGCCCCAGCAATTTTTAGCTCTGCCACAAAACTTGGGGATTGGTAATTTAGGTACTCGCTTAATCCACTGGTTTGTTCACTTAATTTGGCGATTGCTAGCTCTAATGCATTATCTTTGCCGTCAATGTCGAGCAACTGTGCTGGTTGGTGGGTACTTAAGTCGATCACGTTTTTTTCAGCCGACTGGTTTAATAAAAACAACTCAGCTTCAGCGCTTTGGCCTAGTACATAGGTTCCGCGACCCACTTCACCAGAGATTAATTGCTGTTTTGCAGCTTGGCGAAATGCTTTAGTCACCGTACTTAGATTAATACCTAAATGCCATGCAAGCCTGCGTTGAGGTGGTAACTTTTCGCCAATAGCGAGCTTGCCACTGGCGATATCATGCGCCATAGCATCGACTATTTGCTGGTAAAGAGGTTTTGGTGGAGTACTCGCTAAGAGCACTTCTTCAAGATTAGGTACCCAGATTTTATTGTTCGCCATACAATATAATTGTTGCACCATACAATTTAGGATTATAAGCTTTTTGTCAAGTTTTTAAGCATCCCAAAACAATGAGACTGTTATGTTTAATCTTTCAGATATCAATCACGCTGCTGATGTTATTTATCAAATTATGCCACCAACGCCGCAATACAACTGGCCGCAATTATCAAAGCAGATGGACTGTGATGTTTGGGTAAAACATGAAAACCACACCCCGACTGGTGCTTTTAAAGTGCGTGGTGGTATTTACTTGATGAATCAGTTGGAGCAGCGAGCTGTTAGACCAACAGGTATTTTGTCGGCAACACGCGGGAATCACGGACAAAGCTTGTCTTTTGCTGGTCAAAAAACTGGCATCCCTGTGACAATTGTTGTTCCCGAAGGCAATAGTAATGATCAAAATACGGCCATAAAAGGTTTCGGCGCTAATTTAGTTATCCATGGCAGAGATTTCGAAGCGGCACGCCAGTATAGCGCTACGTTGCTGAAGAGCAGTGGGTATCAGCTTATAGCGCCATTTGCGCCTGAGTTGGTGATTGGTGTAGCGACATACGCGCTTGAATTCTTGCAAGCAGTAAAAGATTTAGATCTTGTTTATGTGCCAATAGGTATGGGATCCGGTATTTGTGGTCTCATAAAAACCCGTGATTTACTAGGAATAAAGACCGAAATTATTGGTGTTGTGGCTGAAGGAGCACCTGCGTTTTCTAAATCATTCAACGCGGGTGAGATTATTCTTGATCAAGAAGCAGACACCTTGGCTGACGGCGTTGCCACTCGCACACCGCTACCTGAAGCGTTTGAGATTATCAAAGGTGGTGCAAGTCGAGTGATAACGGTAACTGAGCAACAAATCACGCAGGCCATGTATTTGTATTTTAAAACGACACACAATTTAAGTGAGGGTGCTGGTGCTGTATCGCTCGCAGGCTTGATTGCAGAACAAGCTAAAATGAAAGGCAAGCGTGTAGGGGTTGTGCTTTCTGGCGGCAATATCGACTTTGCGCGCTTTAGTAAATATATTTCGCCATATCTTTCTGGTGATTTAATGGCAAGCGTTGGCGCTTCTGTAGCCTAGTTGCCAGCTAGGGTCTGTATGTTTGATAACAATAACACTTAATATACAGCTTCGTTACTCAAGAGCACGGAATTTAATTGTTCGCTAAGATTAGATCTTTTGTTTTACACACAAAAAAAATCCCTGACCAAAGATACAGGGATTAAAACTATGCTAAATATACAAACAGTCTATCATTAATTGTGACGTTGGTCAGGTGGTAAATCCGAAGGATCGTCTGTGTTGAAAATTGTTGCTTCAATCAATCCGCTAGCTCCTAAGTTACTCGTCGCGCCAAAATTAGTAAAACCACCGGTTAATGTCGCCCTTTCATTTGCATCAAGTACACCGTTACGGTTGTCGTCTGTATTGAACAAGTTAATTGTGGCCACACCAGGACGAGATCCTGTGAAATTGTTAAAGTTATTTCCATCAATTTCTAGGTTTCTGAATGAAAAACCAAATATGCCGCTTTTACCACTGCCATAAAACGCATTGTTAAGCACCTTAATATTGATAGATCCTTCTTCACTTTCCGCTTGGCTGCCGTGATCTTGATAGGGCAGAATACTAACGCCTTGGTTGTTTTGAGCACCATTCACCACACGATTGACCGCAATCGCATTATCAACAATCGTTACGTCTCTTGACATATGCTCGACGTTAATACCACTTGAAAAATCAAATTGGTCATTTGTTGATCCAACCGTTTCAACGAAGTTATCTTCAATGGTTACACTCGCCACCTTAGCAACCGCAATTGGAAATTCAGACGCTCTAATAGGATCGCGACTCAAGCGACCATGGTTATTCTCGATCATACCATTATTAAATTTGATAATAAGGTTATCGTTGTTTCCACGAGCTGCAAAAGTATTATTAGGAAAACCTGGTGCTTCACTAACATTAGGATTGTACCCGTCGTTACCACCGTCGATTTGTATTCCGACTTGCATGGGTGCTTGACCCGCATCAACATAGAAACTGTTGTTGCGTATTCTCAAACTACCAGCCTGTTGCCAAAATAAACGGTCACCCTTCGCATCAAATAGATTTGTTGATACGCGAGTGAAGTTAGATAGCAAAGCATCTCTAGTTAAGTCAACAGCCTTGTTTAAATTTCTAAAGGTAGAATTTTCTATGACGAGGTTTGATGGAATAATACCTCGGTTACGAATGCCAGCGGTCGCATTTTGTAAAGTTACATTGTAAACAGTAAGATTATTTGAGCGAGTACTGCCCTGATTGTTTAATTCAATCAAAGTGTTAAGGCCGTTGCGGTTGTCCCCTACTACAGATAAATTTCGAATTATTACATTGCTTGCGGCAACAATAAATGCTGGTGTGTACTCAGCAAATGAACCAGTTCTTGGTACTGAGTGGTTTATTGTCTTGCCATTTCCCTCAATTACCACACGCTTATCAACCACGATTGATTGTGAAGCAGAGAAATTAGCAGTTAAGGTGATTGTATCACCCGCATTCGCTCTCGCAATGGCACTGACAAGTTGGGCAGCGTTGGCAGCAACTAAATCACCTGATACGTTGGACACACTGTTATCAGTGGTCGAGCTATTTGGTGTAAACGCTAATCGGGTTTCGTTACAACCGTCCCACATTACCAGTTTTGTGCCATTAGCTGGGTTGGCAGAACCTCCAAATGGATGAACACATTTACCACTCGATTTTTGTTGTAAACTGCCGCCACCAGTGCGGTTAAACCTGACGCGATCAGCAAAATCGCAACCATCCCATAGTACTAGCTCTGTACCATTTGATGGAATGGTTGCTCCCCCTGGATGAATACACTTGTTGGTTGGGACATGTTTAACACTGCCACCGGGTGTCCAAGAAAACTGCGAAGCACCACCAGAACAGTTGTCACTTAAAACAACATTGGTGCCATTTGCTGGAGAGGCAGAATTGTTTGCTGTTCTCAGACATTTCCCAGATGAGTGTTCAACAGTTTGCGCCAAAGCGCCGGTGGTGTACAAAAGTGTGCATAATGTTGCGCTTAGAATGTGATACTTCATGAAAACATACTCGCTTCTAATTTTTAATTGTGTGTGCAATGAGTTAATCAACAAAAAAGCACTTTGTTACACAAAGCACCTATTTGTTAATTAAATATTAACATTTAAATAAAAATGATCAACGAAAATTCATAAATATGTAATAAAATTTATTAATAAGGTGATTTTTTAGAAATTCTTTAATCCAAAGAAGTTTAATAAAACCAGCAAAATCATGATGATGGCTATCAGCCCAACCGACGAACACCAAAAACCTGAATCTTCCCTGTCTTCTAACAGGGTAAATTTTTGTTGTCTGGGATACCGACCGATAGTTAACAATTTACATACAGGCCAGCCTACCCAGTAACAAATAGTAAAGAAGAATAGTTCAGAAAGAATGTAGCCAATTCCTCTTAAAAAAACCTTTACCTATATCACTCAATATATCTTCCATAACACCCAACCTTATTTTTATCCTATTGTTTTCTCTATTTAACCTTAACTATGGATAAGCAATTCTGCAAACTAATGAATTTACAGTTCATTTGTTTATTCCAATATGCAGTGGGGACCACCTAAAGCTCGATATCAAGGCGATCAAGTGAAGGAATAATGAGTTATTTAAAGCTTGAGCAACGCAGATAGCAGGATTTAGGGCGCTGCTTGATGGAGTTACTTATCCAGAGTTCAGGGTAACTATTTACGCGCGATTTTGTATTCGATACAGCCATATACTGACAATTACAATCCAGCACTGTAAACTATTACAAATAATCACATAGCATAATAGAGGCTGTTTTTCTTTGTTTATGCATCTATTTTTTTGGCAAGCGAGTTATGTACGACCTCCCCCAATTAAGTTTGAAAGATAAAGTATCTGAACAAGAGTGGCTAACCAGAGTCGAACTGGCTGCATGTTATCGTTTACTTGTGATGCACGGGTGGGATGATTTGATTCACACTCACGTGTCAGCGCGTATTCCCGGTACGGATGCTTTATTGATTAATGCATTTGGCCTTAGCTTTGAAGAAGTGACTGCGTCAAATTTAGTTAAAATTGACATTGAAGGTAACATATTAGACGAAGCATGCCCGTTTAATATTAACCCTGCTGGTTTTACTATTCACAGTGCTGTACATAAGGCAAGGCATGAAGATCAATGCGCCATGCACTTGCACCATCCGGATACCATTGCTGTCGCTAGCCTAAAAGATGGCTTGCGTCCCTATTCTCAGTACTCTGCTTTTGCTCTAGCGAGCATGGCCTACCATGGCTATGAAGGTCTCGCGGTAGAACACGATGAAATTGCTAGGTTACAAGCTGATTTGGGTAATGCAAACTTTATGCTACTGCGTAATCACGGGGCATTGACAATGGGTTTAACCATAGGTGATGCGTTTATGCATATGTACGATTTGGTTCGGGCTTGCGAGATCCAAGTCAAATTGATGGCGAGCCATGCGCCCATTGTCGAAGTAGACCAATCTATTATTGATGGCATTAAAGCCCAGGCGGCCATTGTGCATACTGGGCAAACCGGCGGCCAAAAAACATGGCCTGCAATGATGAGACGAGTGAAACGCGCCTACCCTAATTTTGATACTTAAAAAAGAAGAAAGAATGAAAATTACACAAGTAGAAATTTTTGATATCCATTGTCCTGATCGCCCACCGTGGAACCCTATATTTGTAAGAATATACACTGATGAAGGTTTGACCGGCGTCGGAGAAGCTGGGCTTGCTTACGATTGGGGGCACAGTGCAGCGGCTGCTATGATAAAGGAAATCGCAGAGGCCGTGCTTATCGGTTTTGATCCGTTTAAAACGGAATTGCTGTGGTCAAGAATGTTAAGAGAGAGTTTTTGGGGGCTGGGCGGAGGGCCTGTTTTATATGCGGCGATGAGCGCAATCGATACCGCGCTATGGGACATAAAAGGTAAAGCTTTAAACGTGCCGGTTTATCAATTGTTAGGCGGTAAAACAAATGATAATTTGCGTACCTATGCCAGCCAGCTTCAGTTTGACTGGAGTCAG
Organism: Agaribacter flavus; assembly: GCF_042646125.1. Lineage (NCBI taxonomy): Bacteria > Pseudomonadati > Pseudomonadota > Gammaproteobacteria > Alteromonadales > Alteromonadaceae > Agaribacter > Agaribacter flavus. Next base: position 89,968 of record NZ_JBHRSW010000014.1, on the reverse strand, counting down.
GACTGCGTAAAAATGCTTAGCCCTGATGATTATTCGCGCGCGGCCGAAAAGGCAATGGCCGAAGGTTATGATGCCGTGAAAGTGGATCCTATTGTGTATGACGAAAACGGTGATTCGAGTTTTGATCGTACCAAGTTGTTCACCCCTAAACAGATGAAGTTGTTTGGCGATCGCTTGCGTGCAATACGTCAAACCGTGGGCGACGAGGTCGATATTATCTTTGAAGCCCACTCTTTAATGGGCTGTGCCTCTGCAATACAAATGGGTGAAGTGATCGAAGAAGTCAACTGTATGATGTTTGAAGAGCCCGTCAACTATTTGAACGCAGCTGTGCATAAAAAGGTTTCTGAAAACTTACGCGTGCCGATTGCTGGCGGAGAACGGCTTTATCATCGTTGGGATTGCCGCCCTTATTTTGAAGATCAGAGCATTGATGTATTGCAGCCAGATGTCGGTTTGTCAGGCGGTTTTACCGAAGCTAAGAAAGTATGTGACTATGCTGATGTATACGATATTCGCATACAAGCGCATGTTTGTGGTGGTCCGGTAGCCACGGCAGCGGCGCTTCAATTAGAAGCGGCCATCCCTAACTTTTTGATACACGAGCACCATACCTATGCGATAAAATCATGGAATCGTGAACTGTGTATTCAAGATTATCAGCCTGAAAATGGTACTTTCAAAGTACCTGATTTACCGGGAATTGGGATTGAACTCAACGATAAAGTAGTCAACCGTTCACCAAAGGTAATCGTCAAGTAAATTCGGCTGAAATAAGTATGACCGTCGCGGTGGGATTATACTTGGAAGTGCCTCCTTTGTTGTCGAAAAATCAGAGCGCATATTGATGTCTCGCAGCGTTTTTTTTCGACAAAAAAAGAAGTAACTTCTGGGTGTAATCCAGTCGTGGTCTGACCTTAGGATATGCCCTTCCCTCGTCAGAGCCTACATTTTTGCAAAAGCGTAACAGCGCGCGGCATTGTTATACATCAGATCGCTAGTAGATAGCCCCATGGCTCTTAAGTTCTGCAAAATTGCCTGCCAATAAGTATCATAGGGTTTGCTCAATAGCACGAGTGGAAAGTTTGAAGCCATCATTGTTTTATCTTCCCCCACGACATTTAGCGTTTCATCTATGACGCGTTTAACATCATCGTCACTGTATGATCGATTTTGCATCTCAAAACCCGATACTTTGACAAAGCATTGCTTTATATTGGAAACCTCCCGCATATTGTGTCGCCAATTATTTATATGTCGTATATTTTGTTGCCAATTTATCGAACCGGCGTGATTGATGCTGAGGTGAATAGACGGGTAGTCATTGAGCACTTGACTGAGTGCAGAAAAACTCTTTGCATCAGCGAAGTCCATTTGTAACTCAAATATCAAGCCTGTTTCACACAATAGCTTAAAATTTTCACGTGTATTGGGATGGCTCAAAATGCTAGCAGCCTGCTCGTCCAATATATGACGTACCCCAGATATTGCGGATGGTTGCCCTTGGTTTACGACTAATGCTTCAGATATTGTTTTACGAAACCTATCAGGTGGACTATTCAAATTTACAGTTATGATTGTCGATAGGGGTAAACCCGCTTTTTTTAACCAAAATTCAGCCTCAGCCAAGCTGTTTTCGTTGTCAAAACCGGCCTCAACATGCACATATGCAGCGAGTTTTAGCGGCGCGTTTATGCGCAAATCTGCTTCGCCAAAATCCCTACAAATAGTATGTTTGTCAGACCAAAAAGGCGGGTTATTAGGCTGTAGCCAGTTGTACATCCCTTGACTCAAAGCAAAAAAATGAAGATGTGGGTCAATGAAATCCATATATTACTGTGCCGTGTAACCACCATCAATTAACTGTATACTGCCCGTGATAAAGCCACTGCTCTCCTTGGCCAAAAAAAGCGCGTAGTCTGCTACTTCTGACGCTAGACCAATGCGACCAACAGGTTGCATGTTACCCTCTTCTTTATGCACATCAGCAAAGACGCGTCCCGACTTGTCGCAGTATTTTTGAATGGCTTTGCGATACAACGGCGTATCAATAGTTCCCGGACAAATCGCATTCGCCGTAATACCAAACTCGGCATAGTCTAAGGCCGTAGTTTTAGCGATAGAAGCTAATGCATGTTTACTTAAGTTGTAAGCAAAGGAATTGGTTTTACCAATCAATGCTTGATCGGATGCAATCAGAATAATTCTACCAAAGCCTTGTGATTTCATCGACGGTAGGCAAGATTGAATGACCGAAAACGCCCCTTTTACATTCAGGTTGAATAAGTCTATCAATTCTGCCTCACTTGTATTTTCGATATTGGCTGAAAGATGTTTACCCGCATTGCAAATTACCACTGCGATGCTATTTTCTTCACAGATTTTTGCAATGTGTTTTCGAACTGAATCATGTTGACGAATATCGCAAGGTATATGGCAATATCTTTCGGACTCTGAGGCTGCCAACGCCGCGCTGATGGGTGAGATATCCAGATTAAACACCTGATACCCTTGTGCCAAAAATAACTGTACAGTAGCAGCACCAATACCGGAACTACCGCCGGTGATTAGCATGGTCTTGTTCATGATGACTCGGTGTAGTATTAACTAAATCAATATCATACCGAAATCACTCAATCCATGCCTAGGTATTTACCCAAAAGCATGGATCGAGCTCGGAGAAAAACAATTTTTAAGTGTTTGAAGCGTTCATGGTGGGATTATACTTGGCAGCTCCCCTTACTTTAGTCGTAAAAACGCTACGAGTATGTCCATATACGCTTTGATTTTTCATACATGAAAAATAAATTTTACGACTAAAGTAAGGGGAACTGCCAAGTATAATCCCACCGTGTTGAAGTGTTATTGTAAGTAATGATAGAGCTTGGCTTTTTGACAGTCGTTGAGTTTTACACCCACGTTAGTTTGACGCCAAATCAAGTCATCTACACTCATGTTTGGGTTGTCATGAAGTAAATAGTCTATTTCGTTTTGATAAATTTCGTCACCAAAATTGCTGCCCATATCGTTGATGTCGTAGACACCCGCTAAAATTTTATAGGCACCATTGGCATAATCCCTTGCGTAGCGTTTTAGTAGAGATTTATTCAAGAACGGATAATCGTGAACGAGTTGTTCATACAAAGAAGTGGCGTTATCAACGGTATTATTTACCTTAATTGTTTCTACCTGTTCGTATTGCATTTCGATTCCCCTGTGTCGAAAGTTATTTAACCAGTACTTAAGCAAGTAATTAACTGTATATTAACATTCGAATGTGAACTTTCAAGTTGTTTTTCGAACATTTTCGAACATTTTCATTAAAAAATGTTCGAAAGAAAAGCTACAGACCGTTTATTCCTTTCACGAAACATCAGACCTTATCGATATCTGCACACTAAATGTAGTCAAGGAATAACAAATATGCAAAGGTGCGAAATGGCGAATAGTCTTATCTTTGGCCTGTTAGACAGGACAACATGCCTTTATGCTGGAGAATTAGTTTGATTTTGCTTGATTGTTTATGAACGATGAAGGCTGGGGAGGTCAGAGGCTGTTTATCTTTGTGTATTTTTTGGGTTGGCTCTAAAATAAACAAATATAAACAGCCTCTACACAATATGAAGATTTACCTCATTTTTCCTCATTAACTCATTTATTGCTTCGGGGGGCTGAGTATCCGTCACGAAATCGTTAGCTTGACTAATATTGCCAAGTTTAACCATAGCAAAACGACCAAATTTGGAGCCATCCGCGCCAAGAACCACTCGTCTAGAATTACGCATAATAGATTGCGCAACCCTTACTTCACGAAAATCAAAATCGAGTAACGAACCATCTTCATCAATACCGCTGATACCGATGATGCCAAAATCCATTTTAAACTGATTAATAAAATCTTCTGTCGCTTCACCAATAATTCCACCATCTCGATGCCTCACCTCGCCAGCGGCAATTAATACGGTAAAATCGTCTTTGATCGCTAGAATAGAGGCAACATGAAGATTGTTGGTGACTACACGCAAATTCTTGTGATTGAGTAATGCTCTGGCGACGGTTTCAGTTGTTGTGCCAATATTTATAAATAAAGACGAACCATCTGGTATCAAGCTAGCAATACGCGCTGCAATTTTTTCTTTTGCAGCGGCGTCCATTATTTTTCTCTTGGTATACTCAGTATTAGTTACGCTCGAAACTGTGCCGGCACCACCATGATGACGCCGTAGCTTGTTATCATTTGCTAATTGATTTAAATCGCGCCTAATGGTTTGAGGCGTCACATTAAAGTGGGCGACAAGGTCATCTATTGAAACAAAGCTTCGCTCTTTGACCAAAGCGAGTATTTCGTCTTGTCGTTTTTCTTGTGGCATAAAAGTTCTAAAATGTTCGTTTGACTACAAAACGAAAGTGTACACCATTTTCATACACTCGGCTAATTTGTTAATTTTTTATTATTACACTTATCGGACGGAACAGTACTTTGCAATAAACGATCGAATAGCAAACATATACAGCCCAACTAAATCACACTTTGAAGTTATAAATTAAAATTTGTACAAAACACTTGCATGTTTATTTATACAGTATTACTGTATATGAAAACAGTATGTATAAATACACAAGTGAGAAAATTATGGAATCGACCAACTTTTCAAATACAAATCAAGTAGTAGAAAAAAACAATGTGATTCAGTTATCTCGACATGCATTTAAACAGGCAAGTAAAACAGGATGGTGGTGTAATTTAGCGGATAGGCTCAATCTCGCAGTTAAACACCCATATGTGATATCTATAAAAAAAAGGCGTTTTAGCCAATATTCGCTTATCTGTGCTTTATTAAAAGCGGGGACGTGTGAAAAAATATTCTTTGATTGTGACCTCTCCCAAGCACAAGCAGAGTATCTAGGAAAATTACAGCGACATAGTAGAACCGAGCTAATTCATGCTCGATTGGCTGAGCAATTTAGTATGGAAATGGCATAGCTTTCACTATGCCATCACGATAAATGCTTTTCATGTTGAAAGCTTATTTTGGTTTAACCATGCTAAACAAACGATAAAAATTGCACTTACTCGCATGTGCCAGCTCTGCAACAGTGTCCCCTCTTAAATCAGCGATAAACTCAGCTACCCTTACAACATATTTCGGCTCATTTGTTTTACCCCGATGCGGGGTTGGTGCTAACCAAGGGGAATCTGTTTCAATGAGCAATTTATCCAAAGGAAGCTGTTTTACCGTTTCTTGCAACTCGCTTGCGGATTTAAAGGTGACAATGCCAGATATCGAAATATAAATACCCATTTCCATTGCCGCTTGCGCCATCTCTAAAGACTCAGTAAAACAATGCAATACAGCACCCGTATCATGTTCGTAATACTCTTTCAGTATCGCTAAGGTGTCTGCTTGCGCGGCGCGAGTATGAATAATCAAAGGCTTTTTTACGGTGTTTGCCACCTTAATGTGATCAATAAATGATTGGCGCTGCGTGTCTTTAGTTTCTTCACTGTAGTGATAATCTAGGCCAGTTTCCCCCACCGCAACTACATCGTCGCGCTTGGCGTATTCGAGCAAGGTATCATAATCACATGCGTCTTCTTGGTGTAATGGGTGAACCCCACATGACATAGACACATTATCAAACTTAGCAACGGCTTTGTGCATCGCCGCAAACTCTTTCACCGAAACTGCCACACATAACATGTGCTCAACCTTCGCATCTGTCGCTGCCTTAACAATGCTTTCCAAAGCTTCGGGTGATGAATTGATTCTATCTAAATGGCAATGCGAATCTACAAACACTTACTGCTCCACTTTACTATTAAGTTGTTTATAACTTGAAAATAACTGCCCCAACACAACACTGTTGTTTACACCAACTTGTTGTACCTTTCTCTTGGCTTCTGCTAGCTGGCATTGTTGCCAATCTGAAATAGCGATGATGTCAACTTGCGAATTATCGAACTGCTTATTCATTTCTTCAGTAATGATCGCATATAGCCAATCAAGCACGTCTGCCGCTTTTTCTTTATATTTTTCGCTTAACTCAAAAGCACTGATTGACACTTGACTAAGGGGTGAAACAAAACTTTGCCAATCATTTTTAAAGGTATCAAACCTTAAGCCCCCTTCTTCTAAGGTGCTAAGATATAGTAGCGGTGAACCGCCATGCGCTCTTAGCGTAGATTCTTCAGGAACCTCCACGTTTTGCGCCAATAAGAAGGCTGCACTTTGTTCATAAGTTGGCATGTTAAGCTTATGCTTTTCACAGCGGCTTAGTATAGTCGGTAATATGTGGTTGACCTCACAACTAGACAGAACCATGTAAGTATCATCCGTCGGTTCCTCCAAGGTTTTTAAAAAGGCATTACTTGCGGCTGCTGACATTGACTCAATGTTATTTATGAGTATGACTTTATTCCCACCGAGTTGTGCAGTTTTACTCACTTTTTCAATCGCAGATCGAATTGAATCGACACTAATTTGCGTCTTATCCCTCGTAATAAGATGTAGGTCTGGGTGAGATTCTGCTTCAACCAATAAGCAACTTTTGCACTCTCCGCATGCGCCTTGTTTACTGGTACGTTGCTGCGAATCTAAACAAAGTATCGATTTTGCTAGCGCATGGCTCAATACTTCGCTACCCGATCCTTTTTGGCTGTATAGCAGATTTGCATGGTGTAAACGTGCTTTATCCAATAAGGCAATAAAATTTGCTAAAGAGTGTGTTAACCAAGGGTACATATTATTCACTTAACCAGTCATCTAAGGCTGACAAAGCATCGGCGTGTACTTTTTCCATAGTCTGTTCGGCATCTATTGTGCAGGCATTCGGCATACCCTTTATTTGCGACACATACATATTCCTGACACGTTCAAAAAAAGCCGCACCCGCTAACTCAATACGATCCAATTCGCCGCGCCCACGCGCGCGCGCTAAACCTGTCGCAGGCGATACGTCCAAGTACACTGTAAAATCGGGAGAAAACTCTCCCAAAGTGATCTGTTTTAGCTGACTGAGCGAAGACAACGCCACACCTCGCCCCCCGCCTTGATAAGCCACAGTAGATAAATCATGCCGATCGCCCACTACCCAGGTGCCATTAGACAATGCCGGCAGTATCTTATTGGTGACCAGTTGGCTTCTCGATGCATACATCAATAACAGTTCAGTTTGCTCGGTGACTGTTTCATCCCAAGTATGCTTAACACAATCACGAATGGCTTCTGCCATAGGCGTACCACCTGGTTCACGAGTGGTCATCACTTCAAGGCCTTTAGCACGCAAGAAATCAACTATTGCTGAAATAACGCTACTTTTACCCGCGCCTTCTAAACCTTCGATAACAATGAACTTTCCTAGCATCAACTACCTTTTACTTATTATGCAATTATAAATGATTATATTCTTTTGTATGAGCAAGCCAACAATTTCACGCAAACGCATCGCTGCCTTTTAAGTCTTGCTTTTAATATGCACACCTTAGATGAATATAAACTTATTTTTTATTTAGCTGATAACGCCTGACTGCAGCATTGTGTTCATCTAAGGTTTCAGAAAATTGATGACTGCCATCTCCCTTCGATACAAAGTACAAGTATTCTGTAGAAGCGGGCCGCAAGGCTGCCATTATAGAATCTCTAGATGACATAGCAATGGGTGTAATCGGTAAGCCTTTAATTCGGTATGTGTTGTAGGGCGTCATAGCACGTAAATGCTTTCGTGTGATATTACCGTCAAATTCATCGCCAATACCATATATAACGGTGGGATCCGTTTGCAAACGCATATTTTGCAGCAAGCGATTCACAAACACACCTGCAATTAGATCTCGCTCACTTGCTAAACCCGTTTCTTTTTCAACGATAGACGCGAGTATTAAAGCCTCGTACATAGACGGGATTGGCAGGTCTTGGAAGCGCTGCTGCCAACTATCTTCAATGTATATTGACATGGCTCTAAATGCTCTATGAAGAATACTCAGAGCACTATCCTTGTATGAATAGTAATAGGTATCAGGTAACAAACAGCCCTCGATACTGGCATGCTTATTTTCGCAAAACGCGGTATTCTGCTGCCCTTCGGCACCTATCAAAGTGTCGTATAACGCTTGGATGTTGGGTAAATCTTGCTGTAAGGAGTCAAGGCGCTTAATCTGTTGATACCATTGTTTGATGGTTTGCCCTTCAATCAAGGTAATACTGAACTGCTTGGTATTCCCTGATGATACTCGCTCAAAAACATCAACTAAACGCGAAGACTTAGGTATCTCGTAGACACCTTTCTTAATGACTGCTTTTTCACTATTTAAGCGCAACCAAACTTTAAATAACAATGGGTTTGCACCAAGCTCAAAAGTTTCATTCAAGTCGTTGAATAAGCCAAGCGCATTGTCGCCACGCTCGACGTGTAAAAGGTACACGTCTTGATTAGCAACATAATGCATCTGTTTGTTGGCTTGATTAAGCACATAAAATGCGGATGCAAACGCAGCACATGCAAGGATGAATGTTAGAATAAGAAAACGTTTAATCCAAATCGACACGACACAGACTGTCCAATGTGAGGGCAAACACCTTTTGTGTGCTTTTTTTGCACAGCTCAATAACTTGAGACTGCAGTTCTATATGTGAAACCACCTGAATAATTTGCACCGCGTTGCATATAAATGCTGACCTTATTTGTCGTAGCTCATCAGGCTTATGCAATGCAACATGACAAGGTATGCCGGCATCATACATGACAGAAAGTATGTGTTTACGCATAACACCGTCCACCCCTTGAGAGGTCAAATCTGGTGTATACCACTCCCCCTCAAGCTCATAAAATACGTTTGCTGACGTCGCTTCTATTAGATAACCGTCATTGTTTAACAGTAGCAGATCATCAATATGCTCACCGTTTAACTTTCGTTGAACACATTCCTGCTTTGCTATCACCTGTTCTAGGCGGTTATTATGCTTGATGCCACTGAGAGCCGGCTGCGATGACATTCTTACATTCGCGAACGCGAGTCTTTGAGCAGGTTTATCTATTTGTAGGTTTTGCGCAGAACTAGCAAACGTAAATATATAAACTTCAGCTTGTTCGCAAGTTTCCGGAGAGTATCCTCTTCCTCCAATTCCTCTACTCACTACAACTTTCACAACATGCGGAAAATGTAAGCCTAATGCAATTTGCTTAATTTGTTCACTTACATCATGCCAATTGTCAAAGTGAATAAATAGTTTTCGAGCATCCGCTTGTAAACGTTGGATGTGCTGGTCTAAAAGAAATACACGCTGCTCACAAGCGAACATCGTTGTAAAACAGCCGTCACCGTATGCGAAGCTTCGGTCACGACTGTCGATATGTTTGGGGTTGACTTGTATATTCGCATTTACCATGGACAATACGCTCTACAGGTAACCCCTAATGTTTATGGACGTTTAAACAGTAGTGAGCCGTTGGTTCCGCCAAAACCAAAAGAATTACAAAGTGCGTAATCCCCGTCAATAGCGGCCGCCTTGTTTGCAACAAAATCTAAATCGCAGTCTTCACTAGGATTATCTAAATTGATCGTCGGTGGCGCCATTTGGTCACGCAGTGCCAAAATAGTGAATATGGCTTCTACAGAACCTGCAGCACCCAACAGATGCCCAATCATAGATTTAGTTGAGCTAACTTTGAGCTTGTATGCGTGCTCACCAAACACAGACTTAACCGCACTTACCTCTGCTTTATCACCAGCAGGTGTAGAGGTGCCGTGAGCATTAATATACACCACTTTATCTTGGTCAAGCGCTGCGTCATTTAAAGCATTCGCCATTGCATCTGCTGCGCCTTCCCCGTTCTCAGGCGGAGACGTCATATGATAAGCATCGCCACTCATACCAAAGCCTACAAGCTCAGCATAAATTTTTGCTCCTCGCGCCTTGGCCGATTCATACTCTTCCAGCATGACTACACCTGCGCCCTCTCCCATGACAAACCCGTCACGGTCTTTATCCCATGGTCTACTGGCTTGTTGGGGTGAAGCGTTATTTGTCGATAACGCACGAGCAGAGCCAAAACCTGCAATCGCTAAAGGCGTTATACTTGACTCAGAGCCGCCAGCTAGCATGGCATCAGCATCGCCATAAGCTATCGTTCTAGCAGCAATACCAATATTGTGCACGCCGGTAGTACAAGCTGTGACAACGTTCAAATTAGGCCCTTTCAAGCCCCTCATTATGGAGAGGAAACCAGAAATCATATTGGTAATAGTTGATGGTACAAAAAATGGAGAAACGCGTTTTGGCCCACTATTCATTAGCTTTGTATGATTTTCTTCAATCAAGGGCAAACCGCCAATGCCAGAGCCAATTGTCACACCGACACGCTTTGCATTTTGTTCAGTTATTTCTAGACCAGAATCATCTAATGCTTGAATGCCTGCTGCTATACCAAGTTGGATAAATCTATCCATTTTTTTGGTTTCTTTTTTGGAGATGTATTTTTCGACATCAAAGTCTTTTACTTCTCCTGCAAACCTAGTATTGAAATTTTCAGATTCAAATTGTGTGATGGCGTCAATGCCACTCTCACCTTTCAGAATTCGTTGCCAAGTAGTATCTACAGTGTTACCTAGTGGTGACAACATTCCGAGACCTGTTACCACAACGCGACGTTTAGCCACTTAAGCCTCCAGTAAAAAAATCCATTATGTAAACAAAAAAACGGCTCGTATAGAGCCGTCTTCTAGTAATATTGATTACGCGTCTTTGTTAGCGTTGATGTAGTCGATGGCTGACTGAACAGTAGTAATCTTCTCTGCTTCTTCGTCAGGAATTTCAGTATCGAATTCCTCTTCCAAAGCCATTACTAGCTCAACTGTGTCCAAAGAATCAGCACCTAAATCATCAACGAACGAGGCTTCAGCTTTGACTTCGTCTTCTTTAACGCCTAACTGTTCAACAATAATTTTTTTAACGCGTTCTTCGATGTTACTCATAATTACAGGTTTCCTTACATACCTTGTTTTAGATTATCCGGCGTAGTGTATTGCCGAAACGCCAGCCTTGCAAGTCTAACGCTTAATTTAGACCGTGGTCAAACCACAAAATTCGATTAATTGCCGATTAATGCAACAAAATGTACATTTTTCATCAAATATACACTTGTAACATAATTTTAACTCATAAACATGCCACCATTCACATGAATGGTTTCACCAGTGATGTAAGCAGCGGCATCGGACGCCAAAAAGCCAACCGTCGCCGCAATCTCTTTTGGATCACCTAGACGATTAGCTGGGATATCCTGAAAAATAGCGGCTTTTTGATCATCAGTAAGTGCCTTGGTCATATCAGTGTCGATAAAACCAGGTGCCACCACGTTGACCGTAATTCCTCGCGATGCAATTTCTCTTGCCATGGATTTACTAAAACCAATAACCGCAGCTTTTGCAGCTGCGTAGTTCGCCTGCCCTGCATTTCCGGTAGAGCCGACCACTGAACCAATATTGACAATGCGACCATGTTTTTTCTTCATCATGCCACGTAATACCGCTTTAGACAATTTAAAGACAGAAGTCAGATTTGTCTGCAAAATGTCATTCCACTCATCGTCTTTCATACGCATCAAAAGATTGTCACGGGTAATACCAGCGTTGTTGATAAGGATATCAGGATTACCGTAGGATTCTGTGATTTGGCTCAACAATTCGCTAATTGATTCATCACTCGTAACATTGAGTACAAAACCTTTACCGTTTTCGCCAAGATATTCACTAATTGCAGCCGCACCACTTTCTGATGTTGCCGTACCCAGTACGGTCGCTCCCATTGAAAGCAACTGCTCTGCAACTGCTCTACCAATACCACGGCTCGCGCCTGTGACTAGTGCCACTTTTCCAGTTAAATCAAACATATTTTTCCTATTTAATTCAGTTCAATTAATTGAACGACGAAAGTATCAACGTCTTGTCAATTCGCTTGTTAAGCCCTGCCAGTACTTTACCGGGGCCGACTTCAACTACTTCTTCAACGCCTTGACTGGCTAAAAATGTAACCGTTTCTGTCCAGCGAACTGGTTTGTATAATTGCCTAACCAAAGCGGCCTTTATCTCGTCAGCAGAGTGACAAACCGCAACGTCAACGTTATTCACTACTTCAATTTCGGGTGTGTTAAAGTAAATTGTTGACAGATAGTCTTCTAAACGCTCTGCTGCAGGCTTCATTAACTCGCAATGCGACGGCACACTAACGGCGAGAGGAAGTGCTCGTTTTGCCCCTGCAGCCTTTAATTCAGTGCCTGCTTGTTCAACTGCTTCACTATTGCCAGCAATGACCACTTGACCGGGAGAGTTGAAGTTTACTGCTGAAACAACTAAGCCTGTATCGGTTGAAACCTTATTACAAACCTCAATGATCTGCGCATCATCTAAACCAATAATCGCATACATAGCACCTGTACCTGCGGGTACAGCTTGTTGCATAAACTGACCACGCAATTCAACCAATTTTACTGCGTCAGTCAACGACAAGACCCCCGCCGCAACAAGTGCAGTGTACTCACCAAGACTGTGCCCTGCCAGATATCTAGGTTGTCTATCATTTGTTGCAATGTAGACCTGATAGGCGGCAATGCTCGCTGTTAACAAAGCAGGTTGTGTGATATCTGTTTGATTTAGCTTTTCCACCGGACCGTTTTGCACCAAATCCCACAAATTATAGTTCAATGCGTCTGATGCTTCTTCAAAGCAAGTCAATACGCTTTTGTGTTCAGCAGCTAAATCTGCCAACATGCCAAGGGATTGTGAACCTTGACCTGGAAAGACACATGCTAAAGCTGTCATGTAAAAATCCTTATATTTTTTATTTTTAATACTTAACTAGCGCAGACGCCCAAGCAAAACCACCGCCAAATGCTTCTAACAACAAATGTTGCCCTCGCTGTATGCGGCCATCTCGAATCGCCATATCTAGCGCTGTAGGCACAGTAGCCGCAGAGGTATTGCCATATTGCTCTAGGTTAACCACAACTTGATCAAGCGACATATTCAATTTCTTAGCCACCGCTTTGATAATTCTAAAGTTAGCCTGATGCGGCACTAACCAGTCGATATCTGACTTATCTAGTTGATTTGCCTCTAAGGTTTGCGACACGATTTCGCTTAGCTTTGTGACCGCCACTTTAAATACTTCGTTACCCTTCATCACGCCCCAATTCTCATGCACAGAGGCTTCCTCACCTCGGGTGGGGTTACCTACATACAAGAGATCTTTGTAAGACCCCGCCGCGTTAATATGGGTAGATAAAATACCGGGTTCTTCACTTGCTTCAATAATCGTTGCACCGGCACCATCACCAAAGAGTATCACCATACTGCGATCAGCAGGGTCAACTAAACGCGACAAACAATCTGTTCCCACAACCAAAATGCGTTTGACCATGCCAGAACGAATATATTGATCCGCAATACTCAAGGCATAACAATAGCCAGCACACGCCGCGGCAATATCAAAGGCTGGAATATTGTCAATGCCCAATATGGATTGAATTTCACAGGCGGTACTCGGCAAGGCATACCGTCCACTGGTGGTAGCGCACACAATCATATCAATATCTGAAGCCTTGATATTGGCTGCTTCTAAGGCCTTAAGACTGGCTTCCGCTCCCATTGTTGCCGCCGTCTCGTGGGGCGCAATAATTCTTCTTTCTTTGATACCCGTGCGATCGGTAATCCATTCGTCTGAGGTGTCGACCATTAATTCTAGGTCTGCATTTGTACGTACTTCTGAGGGGTGATAACTGCCCGTCCCTATAAAGCGTGAAAACATGGATTAGTGCTCCAACAATTCTTTTTCTATTTTTGTTTTTATCCTATCTGGTACGGATAGGTTAATTTCGGAAATGGCTTGCTTCAAAGCGTAATAACAGGCTTCAGCACTCGCATTACCATGACTTTTAATTACAATTCCGCGCAATCCTATCAGACTCGCCCCATTGTACTGGTCGGGGTTCATTCGCTGATACAGGCGCTTTAATAGCGGCAACATTAATTTGCTGACTAGCCTGGCAAGAAGCGTTTCCCTTGTTAGCACCTGTAATTCTTCAACCACCAGTTTTGCTATACCTTCACTCGCTTTTAGTGCAATGTTGCCAGTAAAGCCATCCGTCACCACGACATCAACCTCACCAGCAAAAATATCATCGCCCTCTACGTAGCCAACATATTGCAGGGCTTTGCACTCTTTTAATAATGCATCAGCGTGTTGAATCACGGAATTCCCTTTGATCTCTTCTTCGCCGACATTAAGCAACGCGACCTTAGGCGCATGTAAACCATCGCATGACTGTTTTAGAACAGAGCCCATTACGGCGTATTGCAACAAGTTTTCTGCATCGCAATTGACCGAAGCACCTAAATCTAGTAACAGTACTTTTTTGTCGCTGCGCGTAGGTAAAGATGACACCAACGCAGGCCGAGATATACCATTGAGAGTCTTCAGCACGTAGTTAGCCATTGCCATCAACGCACCGGTATTACCAGCACTCACACAGCCGTGGGCTAGTTGATTACTCACCAAATCTAGTGCTCTTCGCATTGAAGATTGCTTCATTTTGCGCAATGCAACTGCGGGTTTCATCTGCATGTCGACGACTTGTTCACACGCTTCAATAGACAACTGCGCATGTAAATGCGAAGGAACCTTGCTTAAAATTTCATTGGCTGATAACTGTGTCGCACACAACACAATATGTACGTTAGGGTATTCTGATAGGATTTTGGTGACAGCTGAAGAAAAAACATGGGGGCCTCGATCGCCCCCCATGATATCTAAAGCTATGATGACTTTAGTCAACGCTTTGCCTTACTTGGCAATAACTTTTTTACCTTTGTAAAAACCATCAGCTGTCACGTGGTGACGACGATGAGTTTCGCCAGAGGTTGAGTCAACAGACAAAGTTTCAGCTGTTAACGCGTCGTGAGATCTACGCATACCGCGCTTAGATCTAGTCTTACGATTTTGTTGTACCGCCATAGGTTACTCCTAATCTCGCTTAAGCTCTTTTAAAACCGCAAATGGGTTTTCACGTTCTACGTCCGTATCGATTTTTCCGAACTGCATGTCATCAGCTTTTTGTTTGCAATCTTCTTCTGCATGAAGTGCAACAATCGGTAGTGACAAAATCAACTCATCCTCCACTAACTGGAGTAAATCTATTTCTCCGTGGTCATTGACCTCAATCGGCTCATAGACGTCAGGTAATGCATCGGCTTGCTCTGTCCCCTGCACGGGACTGAAACAAAATTCAGTTGAAATTTCCAACGAAAATGATTCATTACAACGCTGGCAAATAAGTGAAGTTTCAACACGAGACCCTCCTTGGATGTAAGTAAGACTCTGCGCGTCTTTTGCAAACTCAACATCCACAGCAACATCGGTCAAAATATTTTCTACCGCTTCGCTCAATCTTTGCATAACAGAGGCTTGGTATATGCCTTTGTATGAAGCGCGTTTTTGCGCACTTTTGACTGGATCGATTGTTATTGGTAGCTTCACATTTGACATAGCGCGCGCATAATATAGGTTTAGCTGCCACGAGTCAAAGGATTTAACGTTTGAACAATAAGATTTTATTAGCTTCTTCATCCCCTTATCGCAAAACTCTTTTATCACAGCTGGGGCTGGCTTTTGACAGCCACTCGCCAAATATTGACGAATCCCCGAAAGAGCATGAATCAGCCGAACAACTTGCAAAAAGACTTAGCTTCGAAAAAGCGCAAGCCTGCCAAGACAAGTACCCCGATCACTTTATCATCGCCTCAGATCAGGTTTGTTGCTTGCAAGAAAGTGACAAACAAATCTTATTGTCAAAACCAGGTAATGCTGAGCGAGCATATCAACAACTCAGGCTTTGTAACAACAAACGTGTCGATTTTTATACTGGGCTTTGTTTACTACCGCCCGTCAATCTGACCACAAGCATTGATAAACAACTTCATCAACAGAAAAGCGTGTCGCGATTTTCAGTAAAATTCAGAGCGCTCGACGACTCTGAAATTTTGAACTACGTACAATTAGAAAAACCTTTTGACTGCGCAGGCAGCTTCAAAGTAGAAGGCTTAGGCATGCATTTATTCGAATCATTAGAGGGCGAAGATCAAAATAGTTTGATCGGATTGCCATTGCTGAATCTATGCAAAATGCTGCGTGCGGTCAACATCAGCCCATTAGTGGCCAAACCCTGAGTACTTGCGTCTGTTGAAAAGCGCATGGCAACAAATAAGCACATACTTATTTACATTTCATTAATTTACACAAGTAATATCGCTCCCTAAGATTAAGTAACCTGAACTCGGGATAAGTAGCTTTAAATCAAAAGCCACAAACTAATCTACTGAGGAATGAATATGCTCCGTGTATTTTTAGCTGGATGGGTAGCGCTCATGTGTTTTTGCACCAATGCGCAAGATACGGTAGATACGCCTAATACCAATAAAGATAAAATCGTATCCAAGCCCTACGTACTACCTTGGACTCATGAAATATCTTTTCATTCTGACATTCAACAACAGGATTACCACCTAATCGTCCGTTTTCCTTCTGGATACCAAGAATCAGAGACAGGGTTTCCCGTTATATACATATTAGATGGTCAATATCATTTCACCTTAGTGTCAGGTGCGCACGGCAACTATGCGTGGGATGGCACCATTGAGAAAGCGATGACGGTGGGTATTACTTGGGCTGGAGAAAACATCAACGTCGAGCAGATGCGTTTCCAAAATTTTACGCCCTCAGAATCGCCTGCGCATAAGCCCTCGGGTGGCGCCGACACTTTCATTCGTGTACTAAAAAATGAAATTATTCCTTTTATCGAGGGGCACTATAAAACTAACGGCAATCGCACTATCACCGGCAGTTCCTTAAGCGGTTTGTTTGCCTTGTACGTCATGACAAAAGAGCCCGATTTGTTTAACAATATTGTTGCGTTATCTCCCTCCCTTTGGTGGCAAAACCGAGAGGTAGAAACGCTCATCAAAACTCACTTCGCTAAAACGGACGTACCCGCCGTCAGGCTTTACTCGGCCAGAGGTGAATATGAGCTATATGGCATGAAATCAAATGATGCTTTGTTTGAAAGCCTCAATGCACAAGACCATAAAAATTTATCCATTAGATATGATATCGTCAAAGGCGCAGGACATTCAGGTGTTAATCCTATCGGCTTCGCTCAAGGCATGCGATTTGTGTTTGGCAAAAACGATCTTGAGATTCCCAAAGAAAGCAAACAACAAATGGTAGGTGACTATATATCTGAACATCAGTATATGCCCAAAACAACACTTAAAAGTGATGCTATTGGCCTATATCTTGTCGATCCGGCAATGAATAAGATTTATATCCGTTCTCACAGTTCTTCTGAGTACTACATCAACGAATTCAATGCAAACCTACGTTTTTCGGATTTAAAAGACGGTCAGTATCACACCATTACCGTATCGCCTCACAA
Organism: Agaribacter flavus; assembly: GCF_042646125.1. Classification (NCBI taxonomy): domain Bacteria; kingdom Pseudomonadati; phylum Pseudomonadota; class Gammaproteobacteria; order Alteromonadales; family Alteromonadaceae; genus Agaribacter; species Agaribacter flavus. The sequence continues at coordinate 72,484 of NZ_JBHRSW010000014.1, read as the reverse complement.
TCAAGACGATATTGTATTTACTCGACAGTAACTCTCGGCATTTGTCGCGAATATAAAATGCTTAGCCAAAAAACCAGTAAGACACCGCTATTGCGGTAAAAATACCGGCCGCATCTGCGGCCAAACAACAACCGACGGCATAGCGACTGTGTTTTATCCCGACTGCCCCTAAATACACCGCCAATACGTAAAACGTTGTTTCGGTTGAGCCTTGTAATACCGAAGCCAAACGACCAGCGAAAGAATCTGCACCGTGATATTGCATCGTTTCTATCATTAGTGCCCGCGCACCCGAACCACTCAAAGGTTTCATTAAGGCGTTTGGCAGTGCATCAACAAAGCGAGAATCAAAGCCAATAGCCGTAACAAGATATGCCACAGCATCGGTGACAAAATCCATCACACCACTTGCTCGCAACATGGCGATAGCCACCAACATCGCTAACAAATAAGGAATGATCGAAATAGCCACCTCGAAGCCCTGTTTTGCCCCCTCAACAAATAGCTCGTAGGTATTTTTCTGTTTTCGATACCCCGCCACTAACACTATAACGATAAATAGAAACAAAGCAGAATTGGCTATCAAACTCGACTGAGCGGCTAGTTTTTCAGCAGCGACATTTGAAAAATATAAAATAATTGCGGCTAAGAAGCTAAAAATAGCCACTAAATAGGTAAGCACCACTTTATTAAACAGATTGACGCGTTGCACCGCACAAGTGACCAGCAAACCCGCTAAGGTAGAGGCACTTGTCGCGAGTATTATCGGGATAAAAACATCTGTAGGCGAAGCCGCACCTTGTTCAGCGCGATACAAAAATACCGCAATAGGAAAAAGCGTCACCGACGAAGTATTGAGTACCAAAAACAATATTTGGGAGTTTGTCAGTGTATCTTTTGTCGTCGTCAAGCTTTGCATATCTTGCATGGCTTTGATACCAAACGGCGTAGCGGCATTGTCTAAGCCCAATACATTCGCAGACATATTCATAGTAATACTGCCAATTGCCGGATGGCCTTTGGGGATATCGGGCATTATACGCCGTAAAAATGGTTCCAGAACTCGAGAAAACTTTGCGACTAAACCTGCATGTTCCGCCACTTTAAAAATACCCAACCAAAACGCTAACAAGCCAATTAATCCGATAGCAATATTGACACTGGTTCGCGCCATGTCGGTTACCGCTGTCATGACTTCTTCAACACTACCTAAGTCTCCGTTTACTAAGACACTCCAACACGTTGCAACAAACGCACTTAAAATAAACGACAACCAAATTTTATGTAACATTTCTTACCCGTTTTTGCATTGAACGCATGCAAGTTAGCCATCAAACACCTCAATACGCAAATAAAAATTACGCCGAACTGTGGATAAGTTGTGAATTAGCTGTGTGAGTCCATGTATTTTTTGTGGAAAATTTGTACTGCTAAATAAATGAATAATATAGTTTTTTGCTTTGTATATAATTTAAACGACAAAATTTGTACTGAAAATCTACACTTTTGTTCAAAAATAACTTTAAAAATTAATTCATTATGAGCTATTATGATTATTCGAATACCTTTCGGTTTTAACACTTCTCCCTGTGTTAAAAGGACGATGTACTGGGCGTGCAGCCCAAATATAGGATGTAAAAGTTAGCGCACGGCTCAGCAATGAGCCAATCCCCTAAGCCTGGAACATTTTGTTCCGGGCCTTTTTCTTTTCAGGCATAGCTTTCTTTGTAAGCACAGTTAAACTAAGGGAATACGCTGATTCACTCGTCTGACTTAATACGGATCAGCCCCTCTTGAGAAGAAGACGCAAGCAAATCGCCATTCGAATCAAACACCTTACCTTGTACCAAGGCTCGGCTATTTCCACTAGACGGACTTTTTAAAGAATAGAGTTTCCAATCATTGAACGAAAAAGGACGATGGAACCACATGGCATGATCAATAGTCGCGATGCGGAGTTTTTTGTCCATCGGTGAAATGCCGTGCGCTTGTAATGCCGTACTCAAAAAGTGGTAGTCAGAAGCATACGCCAAGGAGGCTTGATGCAAGGCAATATTGTCTTGAGCCAGTGCTTCCCTCGCCTTTAGCCAAATTTTTCTGAGCGGCGTTTGCTTGCTGCCAGATAATGACTTAGCAGCATCTACTGTACGAATATCAATGGCTCGATGGTAATCCAAGCGTTTACGTAAATGTACCGGCATATTGGCATTGCTAGCAATGAACAAATCAATATCATTTGGCAGTGTATCGGCAGGTGGAGTTTCGGGCATTTCAGCTAACTGATGTGACAATTCACATTCATCCGGTAGTTGAAATGAAGCTGTCATATAAAAAATCACTCGTCCGTTTTGTATTGCCTTAATCCGACGAGCCGAAAAACTACGCCCATCTCTGACATTCTCCACATCGTAAACGACTGGTAAGGTAGCTTCTCCTGGCAACAAAAAATACGAATGAAACGAGTGTAGGACTCGGTCTTCCGGCACCGTTTTATAGGCCGCAATGACCGACTGTCCCAAAACTTGACCGCCATACAAAGCGCGAAACCCTAGATCCCAACTATTACCGCGATACAAGCCAAGCTCTATGGTTTCTAAGTCAAATAACGAGGTTAATTTTATATCTTTCAATGTACTGTCTATCCCCTTAAATATTTATGCGCGCCACTACTTAGGCTCATTTAACCAATATACACGAGAGCCCTTAGCACCGTTTTCCGAGACTTCACTATCAAGGATCATCAAAATAGTGTTTAGTGTTTCGTCCAATTCATAGGGTGGATTAACGATACAAAGGCCGGAGGCATACATGCCAATATTGCTGTCTTCATTGCAGAAACCAAACTGCGCTACTAATATTGGTTGTTCTAGTCGCTGAGATAGATTGAGCAACATCTTCTCGGCCAACCCTGCCTTAGGCGTTTTTTCTAGTGCTTTGGTTTTTCGGTTCACTCTCGTAGACGAGAGCACAGGGTACCAAATAGCAAAGGTGCCATTGGGCCATTTTTTAAGCGCATCCTCAACAGCGTTTGAGACCTCGTCGTATTCATCTGCATTTTCATACGGAGGATCGATGAGTACCATGCCACGATTTGGTTTAGGTGGCATAAGCCCCTTTAAGACCTCAAAACCATTGCGTTGATGGGTACTGCCAGCACGATGCACAAAATACTTAAGCTCTCGATAAATCTCTGACGCTAGCTCATTAAAATGAAACTTATCCTGCTCTCTAGCCATACTGATGGCTAGCGCTGGTGAACCCGGGTATTTGTTTGCATTCTTATATTGTTCGATTATTGCTTTATAGCCTTGCAAAACTTCAGAGGCGTGTTCAAAGCTGAGTTGGGTAAATGCGTACGTATCTTGATGTTCACCTTGAGAAGACAAAGCATACTGCCCCGCTCCAGCATGCGTATCGAGGTAAAAATACGGTTTAGATTTACGATTAAATTTTGAAAGTAAAGCAATTAAAGCCAGGTGTTTAAATACATCGGCATGATTACCGGCATGATATTTGTGCTGATAACTTAGCAATATAGAGTTCTCACTTTGGTTTTACTCCCCCCAAAAGCACTAAGGCGTATGAGTTTCAGTATCGTCATAGTAATTCATCTGCTCCACTTAGTCGACAGCGCTTTTTAAAGACGATATATTGAAGTCACGGTCAGTAAAACGACTCAGTTCAGTTAGTTGCTTGGTCTGTTTCAGGTACTTAACGGAAATTTTAGGGTAAACCGTGTCCCCTTACCCACAGCGCTTTGAACGGATATTGAACCATTGTGCTTATCCATAATACCGTGAGAAATAGACAAGCCTAAGCCAGTGCCCACACCCACGGGCTTTGAGGTATAAAAAGGATCAAAGATTTTGCTCAAGCTATCATCTGAGATCCCCACACCATTGTCGGCCACCTCGACCACCACAAAGTCTTGCGCTACATAGCTGGTAATTCGCAAAATACCTTTTTGCTCACAAGCTTGACAGGCATTAATAAACAAGTTTATAAAAATTTGGTTAATTTCGCTTGGCATGCCATTAATCATAGGGCATTCACCTAAGACCAACTCTACTTTCATTTTATATTTCAATTCGTTTTCTGTCGCTTTTAAGCAATCATGAATACACTCATTGATATCGCATTTTTCAAACTCGTCTGTGCCTTTGTGAGACAGCTTTCGCAAGTTTGCTACAATGTCGCGCACTCGCTCTAAACCGTGAATCGTGTCATCCAATAACTCTTGTGTGTCTTCTTTAATAAATGCTATATCCTCTGCCCGACGCAATTGTTGATAATCAGACAATCGCGCTTCGGCTGATTTGTCATTGCCCATTAACGCGGAGTCCAAAGACAGAAGCACCTTGCAATACTCGCTAAGCGTGTTGATATTACTGAGACAAAACCCGATTGGATTATTGATTTCGTGCGCCACCCCTGCTGAGAGTATGCCAAGCGACGCCATTTTTTCAGACTGAACCAATTGTGCTTGTGTACTTTTTAACACATCGACTGTTTTTTTCAGCTCGACGACATTTGCGTACAACTCTCGAGATTTATCATCCAACAACTGCTCTGCCATTTCGCGCGCTTTTCTTTCGCGTTCGTAAGCGCGCGCATAGTTTACTGCGTCACCCAAAACTCAATCCTCGATGCTGATGATCAACTTACACCTTTCATCACCTTGATGCATACATTCTGGGTGAGAAATAGTGACCTTTCGTTGAAACTGTTCTGCAGCCCCTAAAATCAATCCCTCCGCAGCGTGGCATAGTTTGCGCTTTGAGGCATAGTACATCACGAGATCACCTTCTGGTGTTTCAGTGTATTCAAACTTGGGTAAATATGCGTCAGGGTGAATACGCTGTACTTCAACGTGAATAACTGAGTCTATGGAAATTAAAAACTCTTTTAAGTCGCTGATATGCTCAATATTTGGTGGCATGTTGCTGTATAATTTTCCGAACAAAAATTTTCCAAATGCTCTGACTAAATCTGTGGCGGGTAAGCCCGTTTTTTCTGCTAAGGCGCCCACCAAAGCAAATAATTCATTGTCGTCATACTGCTGACCTCTAGTGTAAATTCCGCCAGAGGCAGGTTGGACATTGTCTAAAATTTCATCCCAAGCACCCATTCCCTGTTGCTCAATCACAAGATCGGAAAAAGCAGTAAATATTGCACCTTGCATACCATTAACCCTCTTTACGTTGGTGTTTAATTTTGTTGATGTCTTTGTTTAGTGAATTGCAAGCCCTAGAACAGTTATCACCAAAAAAATAATAGGTTAAATATACAATTTAGCAAATTGTAGCGGTAGGATAGTGGAAAAGGTATGAACCTCGCTCGACCTCTAGGAAACACGTATCAATATGAGAATAGTCACGATCGACCTTGCGCGCTCGCTCGCCATTTTATTAATGGTTGTTTTTCATTTTTGTTATGACTTGAAAATGTTTGGCTACGTCAGCTGGGATGTGCCCGATGGTGGCGTTTGGCAGCAGTTTCGCTGGCTTATCGTGAGCCTGTTTTTTTTGTGTCTCGGCGTATCTTTGTCGCTTGCATATTCAGAGCAAATACATTGGCGCAAGTTTATTGTGCGAACAAGTCAAATCGCTGCTGGTGCACTAGTTATATCCGTCGGCAGTTATTATTTCATCAGAGAAAACTGGATATTTTTCGGTGTACTACATTTTTTAGCGCTCTCAAGTGTACTGGCACTGCCCTTTGTAAGGTATCCGCGAGTGAGTGCACTTCTTGGCACCTTGGTTATTGCCGTTGGTGCATTTCAACTGGTTCCTACGCGATGGCCCTTTCATCTACTATTTGACAACTTACCCAGCTACACAAATGATTACGTCGCATTCTTTCCGTGGTTCGGCATGGTGTTACTGGGTGTATGCTTGGGGTACAGTCAATGGTTAAAAAACGATCCTTTAGGATTTATTAAAAACAATAAGAACGCCAAGTACTTTGTGTGGCCGGGGCAACATAGTTTAATGATTTATTTACTCCACCAACCTGTACTAGTAGTGCTTATACTCCTTTACGGTTTGCTCTAGGACATGTATGTCTCTGCGTATCGCCATATTTTCTTGGCGTCCTCTACCATACGCCCTGCGGTATTTTGCCTGCTGTCTCTTTTTCTCGCTGCAAAAGGGTGTAGATCACCTTTTCGTCATTGACAGCACGATGAAAATGAATACGTAAGTTGGCAAGAATCTTAGCCATAAAAAATAGCAAGGTATCTCGGTCCGAGGCAAAGACAACATGTAGCTCACTTTCAGCCGATGAACGCACGAACACTGCATGATGTTGATGTGCACTGTGGTGAACTAAAAATGACTCGATACTTTTGATATCTTGTGCGCTGAACCCCCTCAATATTATACGCACTGGATTAGTCCCCGACATAGCTGATCGCTGGTCTTCACTCAATCGCTCTGAAGCAATAATAGGTAAACTCAAAGCCGAACTAAAAAACAGCAAAAAAGCGATGATGATTGCACGACGAAATCGTTGATCCACTACACTATCCTTTAACTCATTGATTGGCGACAAATGCGCTATACACATCCTAACTCGTATTGACTAGGGTCTGTTGACCTTTGGTGCACAATTTTGGAGCGGTTTGTGCTTCATTTATACAATGCAGAGCGACTGTCGTGTAGTTGTTCTACATCAAGGAGCGATAAAGCAGTAGAAATGAAGCACAAGCCCTGCCCAGAAGGGTTCAATTCTAGTCTATCTGCTCCTTGTTGCAGCCTTTTGACTTAACCCATTAGGCCTGCAAGTCTGCGCCGCGATCAGACAGACTATAATTGAACAAAACTTGTACACCAAAGGTCAACAGGCCCTAGCAAGTGTCCAAATTTGAGCGAGTTTTTTATTGTTCAGCCATATAGCCCGTAACTGTAATAAGCCCTTGTCTAGAATATACTCTGCTGAAAAGGCAGTAAGTGGCTCTCCTGCTAAGTTTTGAGCAATGTGACGGCTAAGTGCCAGATCAAACCAAGCTGGATAGACGCGTACTAAATCTCCTTTGCTTACATAAATTTTGCGTAAGTCTCGTTCATTGTCAAATATATACCCTTGAATTTTACGTAAAACATTACTTGGATTGTGTTGTTGCTCTGCCAAATAAGCAAGACCAGATTGACCATGTGTGCGCTCTATACTGGCGAGCTTAACCCCCACACATTGATATAAAAATTTGCCAATTTTTTTTCGTTCATAGGCTGAATTTGGCATTCTGATTTGAAAACCCTTCTTGCTCAATTTCGAGATTGATGCCATGTAGTTATGTGCTAACGCGTCATTATTTAGGGCTGAAGCCTTCTTTAGTTGCTCAGTTTGAATCGGCGTTTGATCATGCTTTGCAACTACACTTGGGGACAAAATCTCGTTATCAACGGCTTGCTGTCCGGCAATACGGGTAACGACACTTTGGCTGCTTGCAGGCAAAGGGGGCATAGCCACTGCTACCCATTCTGTGTGTAATGCCTGCGGCTCTCTTGTAGAGTCAGTCGCCTTTTCATGTTGCTCTGTATTCTTTAAAGACTGTGTGTTTTCCTCGTGTTCTATCTTGTCTTTATGAATCGGGTCTTCATGAATAGGATGATGTAAGTTTGGCTCGACAAAGAATGAGTCAAGAATAAGCACAACAATAACAACAGCGGTGCTCAGCATCCACCATACCTTGTCATTTTTGCCATCCAGCCTATCAATTAACATCGAGTTTGCGCATTACTGAGACACGATAGAGATTGCCGCTAGTTGACGCTTGGTCGACAAATCTCGAAGCTGCGCCAGTTGTTGCAAACGTTTTGCCCTGTCATCTTCATCTGTATTGTTATTGACTGTAATAGCCGATGCTTCTGGCGCGACAATCGTATTACTGCCGTCCTCTATTTTCGTTTCGGTATTTGTTTTAAGTGCGTCCGTAGCGGTAAGCGCACTATTCTCTGTAAGCTTATGGCTATTCTCTGTAAGCTTATGGCTATTCTCTTTAAGCTCATGACTCAGCTTAGCTAAACTAGGCTGTTCACCGTATACAGCATCTTGTGAATCACTGTTGCTGGGTTTGTATGCTTTGGTTTTTCTGAGCACCGCTAAGCTTGTTTTTAAACTCTCAATGTCTTGCTTTAGCGCCTGATTATCTGTATTCAAGATCTCAAGTTTTGCCTCCACTTGAGTTAACATGAATTTAAGATCTTGGCTATTGTGGCTATCTTGTGACACGTTTTTTTCTACTCGATTGCCCCAAGGGCTTACGTCAGTGAACCTTGCTGTCATCCTCTCTGTAAATAATGACTTGCTCGCTAAGTACAAGCCAGCAGATAGTACCACCACAAAAAATAACACTTTTGCATTCATCATCTTTCTTCTCCTAAATCAAGCTGCGCTTTTAATCGCTTTAAAGCTGAGGTACCTATTAAATTAGCTATAGAGACCTTGCTATGGCATCTATGCAAGCTTTTTTTACGCCATATGTTTCGTGTACCGAATAGCGACCCATGCGCGAATCAATGCGGCGCTGGGTAAACCAACTACGGTTGTCATAAACGCCATCGAAAACTGTGCCGTCAATTCACCAATAATGCCTTGAATACTCTCGGGCGTTAGTGTTTGTTCTGATAAGCTACCAATACCCAAACTGATACCTAATAAGGTAAAAGTTAACGCTAAGGTTGATATACCATTTGCGGCTTGCAGGCCATATTCACGCCAGTATTCTCTATTCACATCGCTATCATTTTTGTGTAAATGAAACAATGCAATCCCCGAAATACTAAGCAAAACTAAATACGCAACAGAAAAGCTTTTGCCGAAATGCTGATTTACCCATAAGAGCATGTCTGCCAAACTCATATCAGCCACAAAACTAATCATTGCACCAACAACAATTAGCCCACCAAATAGCCAATACATAGTCGACAAGCCCTTCGTTACCAGAGGGGCGAAACGCTTGCCTGCAAATGTCATCATTTTCTAAACCCTGGCTGTGCAGTCAAAATAGCTTGGCTAGAAAACCCTACGCTATCCAACCAGTGTTGCATCGGCTGTTTGTTTTTTTCCGCACTCGCATGCACCAAAAATGTCATTTCAAAATCTGAAAACGCACGACGTACCAGTTGCTCATTCTGTTGACTTAATCGCTCATCACGGATCACCATTCGTTCCATATCGATCAACTGTCGCTGCCCTTGTATGAGCCTTTTTTGTTTGGCTTCTGGAGCATGGCGAGTAGATAACATATCCTGGATAAGGTGCGCGCGCTGGCGCTCTAGGTTTTTTAAACTAAGTAGCTTGTCTGCCGCAAAGGTGGTAAAGCTTGAAAATAAACATACAGAACAAAGTAAAACTTGCAGAAAATGTCTCATAGCGTTCTCCAAAAATAGATAGCTTATAAAAATAAATCGACTGAATTTGCTGGCGTTGTCGACTGCTTAACACTGCCTGCCTCGTCTTCATTCTCAAGGTTAATCGCGTATTCCAATGACTGTGCATCAAGAGCGACTAGCCTCGACATATAACTCAACATCAATCCCTCTTGGTCTAGTAAAGACTGCTCTGACGCCGCCTGCATAAGAAGTTGGCGCACGTATTCTTCCGTCGACACTGCTACACCATCGACAGTTGGGGATAAATTTGCTTTGTGTGCATTGATTGCTTCTCGCAGTTGGTCAATTTTTGCCAGATTTTTTGCGAAATCGTCAGCATAAGGAGTACGGTTAGCAAACCCGCTCTGTGCAATGGCAGTATCAACTTGCGCCATCACTTTTTCCATGCGGGCACGCGCAGCATCTTGCTGCTGTTTGATTTTGTACGTCATTGAAGCTTGCTCTGTACTCTCTTGCGAATAGAGTTTTTCCAATACATCTTGATATAAGTCTATTCTTTTCGCCAAAGCGTTTTGTCGTAATTGTTGACCCGATTGCATCGCATCCAAAAAATCAGATTTTAATTTAACAAGTGCAACTTTTTCATCGAACATTTCCTTGTCTTTAGCCCCTGCAATAACATTTTGAAAAGACTTTATCTTTTCTCCTTTTGTTGCCATATCCAGTTCAATTTCATTCAACTCGGAGGCAAGTGGTGACATATTGAAATCTTGTTGAATGCGCTTTTCGATCAAGGTTACTGGCAGTTCGATCAACGATTCGACTGCAACAGGCTCCCAGTCACTAGCCAAAATACTTGATGAATAAGTAACACTTGCGAGCAAGCTCAGAAGGCACAATCTAGCGGTAAACGGTCTCATTTTTTTTAAGCGGGTAAGCTGAATAGTTGTCATTTACTTGTCTCCTTATTTGCGTAACCACATTTTTTGACGCTGAATTTCGGCGCGTAAATTGTCGTTGATGTTTAACATTGCGAGCTGATGTGCGGATAGTCTGTCTTTTTCTAGTAGCGCTGTTGCTGTATCCACAAATGACGTAAAGTCTGAGAAAACCAGATCTTGCATGGGAAACGTCGCTCTAAATGCATCGAAGGCTTCTACAGCAAGGCTAATATCCCCACTTTTTACATAATTTGTGACTGCCAAAGCTTGCAACTGCATGGCTAGCGTATTGTCAGGATGCTTGGGTGAAAAGCGAATACCCTGTATGCACGCTTCAGCATTTTGTGCTATCCCGTAAAAATATCCATTGCTTGATTGCCCTGCACTTTGTTCTTCTCTTGCCAAGACTAAGTCACTACATTGCATATCAATTCTTTGCAGAGCTTGGTGATTACTCTTTATTTGAATGGGAGTTGTTTGTGTCGCGCCACATGCACTTAATAATGCAATTAAACCGATCAATAATGCCTGTTTCATGCCTAAAACCCTTATTAGTTTTCGAATCTGCATTAGCTGAAAACCCCAAGCTACAATAGCGATACCAAGGTTCAACTAACTTACATTCAGGGTTATGAAACACTTTGCCAGTTTTTTATGTCGAGGGATGAAAAAATTTTTTATTTTTTACAAAACAAGGGTGTGCGTAAAATACCTTAACGAGTAGTTCTGCTTAGCAAACCACTGTTGCCCCAATTTTTCCATTGCTTGATCTGATGGCTTACTTGCAACATAGGCACTGAAGCTTTGAAAATCAGCGGCATCTAAATTTTGTTTACTTAGCAACAAAGTATAACGACGAGTACTATTTTGCCAACTTGGCAAGGGAACATTCCAATGACCATTGGACAATTTCGACAGCGAAATCAAAGCGCCTGACTCGGCAAGTAACCATGCACTTTTGTATTGACTGTCGATGCTTAATTGCAGGGCACATAGACCTTTTAGGGGAACAGTAGGCAGCGTAGTGCTGATATCATGCTTTATGTCGTAATGTTTTGCCACCGCATCGCTGCAACCTTGGATGCCAACTCGATACTCAAGTAACTGTGTTGTGCGATGGTTTAACAAGCTAAGGCCAAACAATACGAACAAAACAAACAACAAACTAAACAGTAATACCGGCTTATTGAAGCTCGCTGCCAATCTTATTTTAATTGGCTGGGAATTGTCGTCATATTGATTGTCGACTTCGTAGTATCCCGTTTTTGAGTCTGTATACCCGACAACATTTTCCAGCTTGGCGTTCATAGTTTTGGCCTGAGCATGCAAGGGCTTGGTAAAAACATGCGAGGAGTATTCGGTGTGCCGTAAATCATCAGATAGCAGTGGCGCTTGTAAACCGTATGAATACAAAGCCTCAAATAAGTCCCGAAGCTCGCTCACTGGCGAGAATTCAAAAGGAACATCTGGTAAGGGTTGTCGATAATTAGCATTCGGTACAAAAAACCGGACTTCGCAATGCTTATCCCGCCACTCCGCCAGTGCTCGACTTGCGCGTAATGCTTTTTGTGGCAAAAAGCTAATGGCATTAACGGATAAACTCACCGGATCAACCATCCCCGTGGCGATAAATACGGTATCTCCGTCCTCAACGTCATACTCGCAGAGCCGCCCTTGCTCATAGAGCACATGTGCTAGACAAGCAGCAAGCTGCCAAGACTCCCCTTGATGAATATCCTTTTCGACTACCATTTTATATGACAGCAGAGGGATGTGACCAGCATCTCGCGAAGACACATGCCTTGCTGAAAAGCCATCGATGTATTTGTTAATCAAGCCTGTATCGATATTTACAAAACTCTCGTAGCGAGATGATATACCAGCCTTAGTCGCAGTACCTGTAAGTGTCACTAAAGACGAAGCCGGTGCTTGAATCGGTATGATTTGTTGTATTTTTACCAGACCTTGAGTGGTCGCGATAAATACATGGTAAAGTTGAATAAGCCACTCCTAACAAATAAATATCTCGCAATCATTGTGACTCAAGGCCATAAAAATCGCGTCTCTACTGGATATATTAGTTGCATATTGCAGGCTATCCACTTTTTCAAGCGCAAGTGGAAGGATACTGTCTTGATAAAAGCAGTGGATATTGGCCTCGCTTTTTTCTGCCGTCAAAGGTTTGGATAATGACAAAACAATTTGAATATCTGCACTGTGCAGATCTTCTGACCTCAGCATGGCAAGGCTAAACGCATCTGTTTCCCTTGTCAGGATAGCGTCGTCGCTCGCGGCAGCAGCTAGCCGAGGTGAATACAGACCCTGCATGTGTTCAAGAAACCGTCTGTAGGTACGGCGATAAGTCAAATCGCTATTCACTATAGCCATACGCGTTTTATTTAATTCATTATTGGGCTGCAAAACGATGTCCATAATATGCGACACACTTAGCTTGTTCTCAACCTTTCTCACTTGGCTGTGTTGACTTAAAAAGCGATACTGCTCGGTCGCAGTATATATACCCTCAGCTAAACCTTTCATTTGACATACCTCTGCACTAACTCATTTGTGATTATGAAACGGTCAGCCAAATAATTTTCTTCGGTAAGGGCTTCATCATAAAATTCTTTATTGATATTTTTTTCACAACGACCAATTAATTGATTGAGTTGATTAAGTTTATCAATGGCTTGTATATATACCTCGCCTTCACTAAGAAGGCTATCGGGCGTAAAGCCAAGGCGTTTATTTTTCTTTAAAGCCCTTTCGCATTTCTCTATAAATTCTGGCAACACCTGCTCGATTAAGGCCATTGATATCTTATCTGTATAACATTGACTATCACTCTCGGCGATCGCTCCGTATTCCTTATTAAAGGCTTTGGAAAATTGATTTAACCAATCATTGACTAAACAAAACGCATTGATCGCATCATTTGCAAAATTCAAGCGAATTATCTGCCAACACGCCATCATCGTCTGTTCGTTTAATAAAAACAATGCGCGCAAAAACGAACGGTGTGTTTGATATGTGTCGAGCTGCTCTACTTTATCCAATATATCATTATCACTAACACGTTTAGTTGAATTATTGCGCGAGGCTTGAATTAAGCTTAGTTGAATGGGAGAAAAGGACCAAACCACAAAGAATAATGCGATGCTTTTTACACTTTGTTGAGGGAACTGTCCTAACATCGACAGTTTGTCTACCTGTATTTTACTCAGCAGTTTAGGCGCACAAGCAAAAGATGGTAGATCCAGCTCAGTCTCGGTTAATGAAGACAAAGCCTTAAATACGCTCTCACTAAATTGCGAATCCAAGTCTTCACTTTCAGGCGCATGAACAGCTGCTTGCTCAAAGTGTCCCTCGCTATCACTTGCATGACTTTGTGCAAATTGCCAGTTGAGCAAACTCTCGAATAAGCTACTTAGTTTACCCAGTCCCTCGATTGGTTTTGCTTCAATCCAAAGTTTGATAAAGTCCTCTCGACTCAAATTATTCGCATCGAGATGATGAGACGAAAAAAAGGCATATTTTTTTGCTAAGCGAACCGGAGGTAAATGTTCATTCAAGTAGTGATACAGTCTTTGTTGAATATCACTGCTGACCTGACGTATGGCATTTACCCCTTGCTGCCAGAGCTTGTCTTGCCATTGTTCAATGGTATCAGGTGTAATATTCAGTATAAATTCCACCAGACATGACAAGACATTAATCCGGCTCAATTTGATAGTGAATTGATGTTGCCTGATCTGAATCACCAAAGCTTGATCACGCAGCGTTAAGGCGCTATCGGGTATCTCGATTCTTGCCGTATTTGTCGTAAACCAATCCTGCGCATTTTTAGGGTAAATCGCTTCATTCAACCAAAAAAAATCTATGATGGCCGAAGTCGATTGCCTTGCTCTTGTTTGACATTCGCATTGCACAAGCGCCCAAAGTAAATGAGCCAATTCCCATGAGATATTGTTGTAGTGGCGAGAAACAAGATGTCTCAATATCTCATCTGTCGAACGTTTAGCGTATTTTTTTATGTCTGGATTACGTTGTAAATACACGTCCGACAACAACGAAACGTCATCCAACAAACTTTCGCTAATCGATAAGTGCCTGAGGTAACTTTTGTTATCAAGTGTCAGCATATATTAATACTTTAGTAGCCGAGCGATACTCATGTCCATTTCGGCTGATACCTTAGAAGGGCTAGCCGTAATGGAGATTAGCTGATCAGCTATACGCAGTTCTATTGGCAAAATAAGTGGCATTTTGCCCAACAGCTTGTGGCCATTAACCTCGACAACATCTGCACCATTTTCTGCAACAACCGCATCTGAAAATAAAGGGGAAATAGTGGATGATTCACCTAGCTCAATCCTAGCCAACGCTATACGTTCTGGCATGCCTTTTTTTATCTTTTTGTCGTCAACAACACGATCAGACAGCAATAACTCACCACTTTTTTTATCCAAGTATAGGTAGCTATGCTGACGCATTAAACATATATTCTTGCGAATCGCTTGCACATAGTCAGGCCAAATATTTGCCAGCTCGTTTAGGGGTAATTTGTTTTTTAAGGCGTTATCGCTGTTCAATTGCAGTAAGCCTTGTGTTTTGCCGATATCAACTTGAAAACATACTGCTGCCAATTTTGATTCAGCGCCAAGAGTGAGTTGTTCACCTGAAGACAGTTTATGTGCCAGCCCTTTTTCCAATCGACGATCATCAACATAAATACCATTGGCACTGCCTAAATCCTCGATAAAAAAACCGGCTTGGCTGGCAGAAATTTTCGCATGCCGCCCTACCCTAGATAAGCCTTTGTGATTAATGAGAATGGCACCTGTATCACTATCTGGCGGCACAAAATCGACATTTTCACGCCCAATCATTAAGCATGATTCGCAACCCACACTTAGTTCCTGTGAGCTCGCGGTCTGCACAATACTGATGCGTTCAAGTTCAGGAGACAGTTCATTATTGATTCGGTTAATTAATTTTCGAATCGCTTTGAGTTGTTTTTTCAATTGTTTATCTTGTTTGGCAGATTCTTCTGCTTGATAAGCTTGCCTGAGCGCCTTAAACACCTGATTGTTGCGATAGTTGCTCATGGCCTTCGCCACTTTGTTGCGTATCCATTGTTCTTTGTCAGAGAGTTGCTTGCTATCCTTTTCAAAATTCTCGACTGCAAGCATCAGCTTTGTAGCAACCGGTGCGTTAGTATTGATATTCAAGGCTTTACTAATGAAGAGTTTGGATGAGGTGACATCTCCGGCGTCAAAAAGCGTCTTCGCTTGCTTTTCAAGTTGCGCGGACTCGCGCTTTATCTGTTGCCAATAATTGAGCTGACTTTGCCATTTTTCTCCCAAACGAAGCCAAGGTTTATCTGCTCGCGCGTAGGTGTCTAACCATTCGTCGGCACGCTTTCCATTTGCCAACATTTCCAATTGATGATGAAAGTAGTAACGCCGAATAAACAAATGAAAAATGACTAAAATAACCAACATTCCCAATGTCGTACTCACCACTGAAGGGGTGTAAGGATTGTTAGTGCGCAGCAGTACCAGTTCTGCTTTGACGCGGGAATAAGTCAAATCAACGTCGATTTCCAATAATTGCCAAAACCTGAGTAGTTCATTGTGTAACTGACTCACCGACATGTCAGTGGTAATAGCATATCGCGTGCTAACAACTGGGAACAAACTAGATAATTTACCCGGCACTTGCACTGTTTCAATGAGCTTGACTTGATTTTGCTTACTCAGTGACAGCAGATAAGTAGTAAGTGGTACTAGTTCATCTATTTTGAAGCCTTCCAGTGACAAATTAAGCTGGATAAGCTGCTGATGAGTGACGAGTTTTAGGGCCGCCGCTTGGCCGATATCGTCAGCTAAACTGAGCAAGGGTGTGTAAGGTGTATTTTCTGCAGAGCTTGAGTCTTCATGCAACAAGGGAAGAGATATACTAAAAAGCTTGCTATGTGCATAAGGATCTAAGGCAGAAATAGATAGCTGTTCGGTGTCTTGTTTTGTTAAGGAATATTGAATAACGGCATCCAGACTAGGATAGCGCGACACCAAATCATCGAAAGATAGCGGCTGATCCCTGTTTTCATCACTAAGTGACAATACTTGGTGTAATTGCTTGCGAAATTGATCTTCTATACGCGTTTTTATGCCAAGATCAATCTCATGAGGTAAGCTAATGTCTTTACCATGGTTCGCCTGGACCACAATGTGATGTGGTTTGGCGTAGACTATGCCGAACGCAAACACAAAATAAACAATGCTGAATTTGCCGATAAATTCGAATGCAGTGCGCAAAACCTTATTATTATTTTTCGCTTTCAACTAACCTAAACCCTGTGTTTATTGAGCGAGCTCTTTTTTGCAAGCTATCGATAGAGCCCGTAAGTATATCACTTTCTTTGTGCATCCATGAACCTCCCACTACCAGCGCTTGATAACAAAGTGCTTCCCCTGTCTCTGTTGAAGGGCAATCAGACAGCCACTCCTGCACATTACCCCACACATGTCTCAATTTGTTAGTGGCCATAGGCAATGCATCAACAGGCATTGATCGGCTTTGAAATTGGCGAGACAAAAAACTGTTGCAGTCTTTACAATGCATTTTTTCAAGTCTTGGTGTATCGGATAAACCTTGCGCAGAATTCGAAAATAATTGCCACTGCGCGAGTGACGGCAAGGTGAATTCTGCGCCATACACATGATTGGCGTAAGGAATAAAATCTTCAACAATATCGTGCCAGCTGACTTGCGTGACCGGCAGTTTTTCGAGCACGGCTGGGTCGTCAGAAAGCGTACTAAAGCGCTTGTTTTTGCGGCACTTCCCAGCTTTTACACAGGCCTCATACAAAGTACGAGATACCTCATTTTGCATGACCCATAGCGTTCCTTGTTCGCCATTTATCTTGATCATGTCAATATATAGTGGGCTATTTTTATCGTTATTGGGATACAGACGTTTGCTAAAAATTGTTTGGGTAGCAACTGATTGAGAAGAGTGTGTTGACTCTCCGACTGGTAAGGTTTTAGGCACTATGATTCGGTCAGATTTTGTACTAGACTGCGATTGTGTTGTAGCTTGTCCATTCATGATTTTGTCAGTTGCCAAAGGAACAGCCGTATTATCGATAGGGCTAATCACTGTCTCGCGGGAGTGAGCCTCTGACTCAGACAATGGTAAGCTATCCTGCTTACTTTGCGAAAAGAAATAGAAACTTGCAATGCCGAAAAATAAACAAGCAACCCATAGCCATATTCTTCGCTTCGACTTAGATACATTGATATGTTTTCGCAGATAGGATTCGATAAACACAGGACTGCGCTGCGTTTGCACTACCCCTTCTTGTTGCAAACGCAAAAGTGCTTGCTCGTTTAACTGATACTGCTGTTGCTGCAAGTGTTCATGAAGAACTTTACACCAAATCAACCAATCTCTCGTTGATTCATCTTCTTGCAAGTGGGCATAAGCACAATCGACTAGTGATGTGTATACCTGATGATTTTCTTTGTTTTCTGACGCCGGTAGATGCCGCAAAAGCAAGCGTTTTTCATCCGCAGGAAACAATACCCCCTCAGTCAATAACTGCGCTCGAATAGCTTGATACAAATCCTGGTAAGTCGCAATAAGCCAGTCATTTGATAACACTTGCGTTCGGCTTTGCTGTAAATGTAGAGATACTGTTTCAAGCGCCGACAAAATCTTGTCTGCTTCACGCAATCGAGTGTCTAGGTTTTCGTCAACTAGCCTATTAATAAATTGATGAAACTCAGTAGGAATATTGATTTTTTTAGCATTAACAACGTATTCAGCCGTCTTCCCCATGCTATAAAAATCGTCTTCTTTGGACGGCCATTTTTGGTGAGATAATACCTCTGGGCTACTATATGAAGGCGAGCCATACGCTTTGGTGTCGGCTTTTTTTCCATTAGTATCGCTTTTGCTTGCTGAGCCTAAATCCCCAACAAGTATAGTGCAGTCATCATCCACAAATAAGTTGTCGGGTTTTATATCGCCATGCCGCATCGCCTTTTTATGCAATGTGCTTAGTGCATTGCACAACCCCACTAACCATTTTAGTAACAATTCAGCATCAACCGGCGCGTCTGCCTTTTGCAGATACTGAGTGAGTGTATGTTGATAGAAAGGCATGACAAAAAATGCCACTTGGTTATCATCCCTACCCTCATCGATAAGTTTGATAAAGTGCTTGGAAGCATCCGTGCTTTGCACTTGCTTGAGTGCATCGACCTGTAAAGTCATCGTACTATTGCTATGGGCATCATTTGAAGTCTTGGCTTGCTTAATAGCAACAAACTCATAGTGACCAAATGCCGCACTGCCCGCACAAGGGCGTGCTTTAAATATTCGCTCGCGTTCGCCAATATGAATAAGCTCAATTATTTCGTATTGACCGATGTGTGTTGGCAATGCGCTCAATCTATGCCCTACAGCTAATTGATTTTTAACCACAAATTGAGATTATACTATTTAAGCGACTTACAGGCGAATACTTGTACAAACTTTGTGAAGTTTGTTGATCAGCGCAGTACAAAGCGTGCCACTGCTTTGTTCAAGGCCTCCACTTGCCGGTTCATTTCATGCATTGCCGTGTTAGATTGCTCAGTGCTGTCTGCACTTTGATTGCTCAATGCAACCACTGCGTCTAAACCTTGCCCAATTTCGTCCAGTAAACCATATTGACTTTTGGTGTCTGCAACAACGTTTTGATTGACTAATGCAAGATCATTAATGAGTGCTTTAATACTTTGTATCTGCTCCGTCACTTTGGTTGTGCTTTCCATCCCCGTTTCGGCCTGCCTCGCACCTTCTTCCATGGCGCTAATTGCTGTTGATGCATCGTCTTGTAAATTCAACATCATCGCTTCTATTTCTTTCGTCGAACCTTGCGTCTTAGTTGCCAAGGTACGTACTTCATCTGCAACTACCGCAAAACCTCGTCCTTGCTCTCCGGCTCTAGCCGCCTCTATGGCTGCATTTAAGGCAAGTAAGTTTGTTTGTTCAGCAATGTTTTTAATCACGTCTAATATGCCAGCAATCTTATGCGTGTTCTCCCCCAAACGATTAACTATTTGGGCAGAGGCCCTGCTTTGCTCCACTCGCCGAATAACCTGCTGATTACTTTCATTCACAAGATGTACAGCTTCATCACTTTTAGCAATCACTTCCTCAATTTTCGCGTCGGCATCTAATATTTGATTTAAATTGTGGGTACTGCGCTCACGAATTTCTTGCGTGAGTGTTGCGCTACTTTGAATTTTCTCTTGTTGTGCCGACACTTGCTGCAAAGATTGGTCGCCTATTTCAATACTATTACTCATCATTGCGCGCAGATCTTGCTCTTTTTCATTTATGCCGCTGACCAAATCATGCAGCGAATCAATCAACTGGTTGATGTTCTTGGCAAGCGCAGAAAACTCGTCGGTTCCTTCATCATACAGTGTTTGCGTGAGATCTCCCTGACTCACTAGCCTGAGTTTAGCATTTACCTTTGCTAGCGGTTTTACTATGCTCCTTGTCGCGATATAGGCCAGTAAAACCGTTGCAATGATCCCCGCAAGGGAGGCCACTGCGCTTTTAAGTACATTGTTGCTAACAACATGCAGAATATTCTCTTGTCCTTCGAGTACACCTTGTTCCATATCTTTGGAAAGTGCCGATAAATGCAATATTGCTTCGTTGAGCGCTTCGTCTGCAGCGCTACGAGCCTCAAATGCTTTGCTCTCTGACAAGAGCAGATTTCGCTTGAGAGCGAAGACCCCCTGTTCAGCATTCAAAAGCGTCATCAAGTTTGAAAACTCTGCCTTGTACATCGAAAAAATACCATCATCTTCAATGTTAGCAAGCAAGCGCTCGGCATAATCTGCGTCTACTTTTACATTGCTTAAGTTATATTCAATGTCAGCGATAATTTGTTCTGCACTTTCGCTTTTGTTGGCACCAATGAGCTCCTTGATTAAAGAAAGCATTAAGCCAAGTTTGTTTTCTATGGTCGTGGTCATCCCTATTAGAGTTTCCATTTCAGCTGAATCATCCTCCAGATAACTGATGTCTAGCATCAGCGCACTGGCCTCATCGGCGTGATTTAAAGCTTGTTCACCTGCTGCTTGCAACGCTGCTTTAGTGTTAATTTTGTCTGATACAGCAAGTAACATAGCCTTACTATGCGACTGGTAGCGTGCAGAGGCAGCCAAAATTTGATTGAGACTGTCTAGGTAGATGTCATCAGGTCGATTTTCTAGTTTGTTTAGCGATCCTTGATATGCTTCGTTGTCTTGGACAAATTGTGCTCGAAGCTGAGAAAAACGTATTTCATTGAATTCATAATATGCATTGGTAGTTAAGCTGCCCAAACGCAATATGTCGATGTTCAATTTGGATACGAGTTGTTGAACGGGTAGTTTGTTATAGGCTACCGATTGTGCGGACGTCCTGATGTCTGTTAATCCTCGGTATGACAAGGCGCTCGTTAACACTAATAAAAACGCTAACAATGCAAAACCTATTACCATTTTTTTAACGACGGTCAATTGCATTTGATTCTAGAGATGACTTAAAAATATTGGTTCTAAATAATATTGACGGCAAATGGTGCTAAATCTTTAAATCTTACCTATAATGCGCAGTATTGAATCAAGCAGTGCAAAAGATCTTTCCTGCTAATAGCTATAGATAGCGAGTTAATTGCATTAGGAAGCCCATGGACCAAAATAAAGAATTAAAAAAAGCCGGCCTAAAAGTTACCTTACCTCGATTGAAAATATTGGAAATTCTTCAAGAGCCCGAAAATCAGCATATAAGTGCAGAAGAAGTTTACAAAAAACTCATCGATATGGACGAAGAAATTGGTTTGGCCACAGTCTATCGCGTGCTCAACCAGTTTGATGATGTTGGTATACTCAATCGTCACCATTTTGAGGGTGGAAAATCTGTCTTCGAAATCAGCCAAAAAGCCCACCACGATCATTTGGTGTGCTTAACGTGCGGAAAAGTTATCGAGTTTGAAGACGAAATCATTGAACAGCGTCAAGATGCCATTGCTAGCGCGAATAACATTAAACTAACTAATCACAGCCTATATTTGTACGGGGAGTGCACGAAAGAAGACTGTGATCAAAACCCTGATGATTAGTTGACGATTGATTGTATCAATACAGGTATCTACCCCGAAAATTAATATTCAAAACGCTTACAATTCAAACTTGTAATCATTGTAAGCTTTTTGTGCAAGTAGCCACGCATCTCCGGGTCGCCCGTCACCAATGGTGCGACCATCCACCTCCACCACAGGAGCTAATTCTTTGCTTGAACTGGAAATCCATACTTCATCGGCTTCCAATAGTTCGTTTAAATGAACAATACGCTCTTCAACTGTGAGCACACCTGAAGTCTTTAGCGCATGTAAAAGTATATGTCGGGTAATACCGGGTAAAATTTGCGAGTCCAAGGGCGGCGTAGCGACAACATTGTTTTTTACTAGGTATAAATTACATGCAGCAGCTTCGGTTAACTCTTTGTTTTGGTTGTACAACAGGACTTCATCTACGCCTGCGTCTTGTCCTTGCTGGAAGTGCATTACATTGCCCAACAGCGATGTTGATTTAATATGACAACGTTTCCAGCGCAGATCTTCCAGTGTGTTGACTTTGAACACTTTGGCTGTGTTTTTATCAAGCGCTTGTGAAGGCGCGATAGGGAAAGCATAGGCAAACACTGTCGGTGACACATCCTTGGGATACGCATGAAAGCGCTTGTCATCTGCTCCTCTGGACACATGAAGGTACACACTGGCTTCACCACCAAAAGGCGAAATCAAGGTTTGAATACGAGGCAGCCATTCTGCACTATCCAAGGAATAATTGATTTTCAGTGCTGCTAGACCTTGGCGCATGCGCTCGAAGTGCAGTTGCAAACCCACTGGCTTGCCCTCGTAACAGGGTATAACTTCGTATATTCCGTCTCCAAATAAAAAACCCCTGTCCATGGGCGAAATACTGGCTTCTGATTTAGGAACAAACTTATCGTTTAAAAATACTTTTTGCATGGCTGGTCGTGATCATAAAAATAAATAGTAGCAATGTGATTGTATTTTTATTAGCGCCAAAATACGAGAATTAATACTGTACAATCAATGCCAGAATTGCCCTAACAATTGATGACTCATCAAATACTGCTGTCTACAGCTTTCAATATCTGATGGAATAAAGCTGATTTTATCGCCCGTTTTAAGCTGTCCGAGTCTAGCCAAACCATAGCCACCGGCGACACCAATCTTTGGATACCCCCCAATAGTTTGCCTGTCGGCCATGAGCACCATGGGCATACCATCACCGGCAACTTGAATACTTCCGTTACTTATACCTTCAGACAACAAGGACTTATTTTTGTAATGCAAAGGTGAGCCAGAAAGCCTTATCCCCATTCTTCCATTTTGCGGCGTCACTGTATATTCACTGCCAAAAAACATGCTCTTTTGTGCTACCGAAAACAAGCTATCCTGATAACTCAGTATGCAGGGTATTTCGCGCGAAAATACATTTGTTTGTGCCAAGTATTGATTGACTCTATGCGTCATTTTTTCAAGATGTGCTGAACGCTGCTTTTGCCATTTGTTTGTAATAGCTAGGTCTAATTTGCTTATTAAATCAAAAGCGTCCCCCTTTCTTAAGCCGGCTCCCTGCTCGAATAAGCCACCGGTCTTCTCTTTAGACACATCACAACTACTGCCAAAAAAACGCGGCGCTTTTATTCCACCATAAAACGCTATGTATAGTCTCATGCCCATTTGACTTGGACTAACACGTAAGCGCTGACCTTGTTTGATTACTAAGGGCGTGTTGACCGCATGTTCTGTCTCGTCAACATAGACACTTTCAGCCGCTCCGCAGACAGACAATATAGCCTCATATCCCGCACGTAGTTGTATGCTGCCGATACACTCTAGTGCTACATGGCTCGGTTTGTCGTGGTAGCAATCAAGAGGGTTATCTACTAAGGCATTGGCGAGTGAATAACTCACCCAATCCATAGCGCCTGACTGCGTGTAGCCAGACATTTGGCAAAACCGCCGTCCAGTATCGACCAGTTGAATATGAAAACCCTTGTCTTCAACCTTAAACATCGTGGTTTGTCTTCCTCATACTCAAATTTTTAATTGCTATACTTAGTGCTTGTTGGGGACGCTAAACATGCATATTCTTTAGCTGAAATCGCGTAAAACTCAACGGTATCACCCACATTAAACTTGATAGTTGAGCTTATTTCATTGCCAATACCTCGGTTTTCATTAAGATCCAAGTTTAGAGGTGTATACCCCAGAATATGCCAACCTCCTTGCGAGTCTTGAGGGTATATCGCCGTTTGCCTGTCGGCGATTGCTACTGCGCCCTTCGGCACTTTTGTTCTGGGCGAAGACAAACGCGGGGTGTTGAGTTTTTCTGGCAATTCACCCATATAAGCAAAATTGGGTAGAAAGCCTACAGCAAATACCCGATATGACTGACTAAGATGACGTTTAATGATCTCAGACTGCGGCACACCATGAATTTTTTCAAGCGCAGTTAAATCACAGGGTTGCTCTTCGTGACAACTCGCATACAGTACCGGAATACGAATATGTTGTCTTTCAAAAATACCTTGTTCAAGCTCATTGCTAGCGAGTTGTTCACGAATAAAGTTTTTTACCTGCCATTGATCAACCATCAACAAGTTGTATGTAAATAACAAACTCTCGTACGCCGGACTGAGATCAACAAGCCAATCTGGTGGGTTTTTCATTACTTTGTGAAAAACACGGCTTACATACTGGTTTTTCGCGAGCAGGCTGGTATTGTCTGTAGCAAACACGCGCAGTAGCACCGCGTTTTCAGATACAGCTTCAGTCTCAATATTCATCGCGCTTGGCTGTCAATCAACACACGTATTTCCTTTACTGCATTTAAAGCTTGAGGGTTATCGCCATGCACACAAATACTGTCAGCTTGCAAAGGTATTGGTGTGCCAATATCACTCACGACTATTCCCTTTTCAATTAAGGTTTTAGCCTGTAATACGCTTGCGTCTGCATCTAACACTGCACCTTTTTGTTGCCTAGAAAGCAAACTTCCATCTGCCTTATATTGCCGGTCAGCAAAAGCCTCATACATTAAGCCAATACCATATTTACTGGCTATTGTCTGTTGCAGGCTATTATCTGCTAATGCTTGGATCATCAATGGATATAGCTTGTGGTACTGACTCACAGCAAAAGCAAGATCTTCAAAAATTTCAATATCGCGCATCATATCGTTGTATAACGCGCCATGGGGTTTGACGTAATTAAGCACTAAGCCTTGACACTTTGCCATCCCCTCGAGCGTGGCAATTTGTGCGTGGATCATCGCCATCAATTCGTCTTGTGGAATACGCATACTGCGCCTCCCAAAGCCCTGTAAATCGGGGTATGATGGATGTGCGCCAATCTCAACACCGTGATTTTTTGCCAACGCCAAAGACATTTGCATTGTTCTGGCATCCCCTGCGTGATAACCGCATGCTAGGTTAGCCTGATCGATATATGGCATCACTTCAGCATCAGCCATTTGTTGCCAATGTCCAAAGCTTTCCCCTAAATCAGCATTTAATTTCATTATGGCAGTCGCCCGATCATTGTTATACTGCAAGCATACTAACATGAGACTATACAGATGCTAACTCCTGGCAAATACACGCAATTACAAATTGGCGAAATACTCCCGATGGGCGTCTATGCATTCGACCCCAAAGGCGACATTGAACAAACAGTTTTCATTCCCTATGTCAGTGACAGTTATCAATCTGGGCAAACTATCAATACCTTTGTTTACTACGATGAAGAAGGCAATTTACAAGGTACAACCGAAGATGTGCGCTTGCGCATCGGGCAATTTAGCGCATTAAAAATAAAATCTATCATAGGGGCTGGTGCCTTCGTAGATTGGGGTTTAAAACCTGATTTATTTATACCAAGAGAACATTTGCACAGCCAAGTCCACGAAAACATGCTAAGCGTTTTAACCATGTTTCATGACCCCTATAAAAAGCAACTCTGCGCGAGCACGAAGGTAGAAAAATATTTAAGCGAGGCACCAAATAAGTTAAGCACGACCGAACCTTTTTCACTCTTAATTTACGCTGAGACTCCACTGGGATTTAAGGCAATTATCGACCAAAAATATACCGGTTTATTGTACAAAAACGAACTTTTTACGCCCCTGAGAATTGGTCAGACCATCACGGGCTATGTTAAAGAAGTGCGTGCAGATGGAAAAATTGACTTGCAGCTGCAGCGACAAGACCAAGGTAGTCGCGATGAACTAGCGACACAAATACTTGACGATTTAATCGCACACGATGGACTTTCTAGTTTGACAGACAAGAGTAAACCTGAAGAAATACGCCAGCGCTTTAATGTCAGTAAAAATGCGTATAAAAAGGCGCTGGGGCAATTGTACAAAGAGCGAAAAATAACGATTCATTCTTCGCATATTAGTTTGGTGTAAAGGCAACTACCACCTCTGTACAAGGGGCATTTTTTTAAAAACTATTTTACCGCATAAATTTGACCGCTTATTTGTAAACTGCCAACTGGATTGGGGAATATAGCTGAAACTCAAAGCTGGCAAGCCTACTATTTATTGGGTACCGCTTGTTTATAAAATTCATTCCGAAGTCGATGGTATTCTCTGTATCCATGGATCTTAAGCGGCGCGTTCCTCTCATTCCAATTTAACCAATGACTATGCAGTGCATCAGCTAGATCAGGCTCTTCGCCCACGATATCGTGCGCTTCTTTAATGTCGTCATGGAGCTTATATAAGGTAGGGGCTTGACTACCGACATTAAACAAATGTTTGTTGCCATAGGCATCTCGTACTGACCAGCGACCTTCAACATAAGCACCGCCGCGCCAATATAAATATTTATGAGGTGGCGAAGCATTGTCACCTCTTATGTAAGGTACTAAGTTCACACCCTCTAGCTGAGAGCTGTCCCCTTTTGCCAAGCCAACTGAGGTTGCCGCTATATCGAGTGCGCTGATTGGCAAACTAAAGCGCCTGTTTTTGGCTATCTTCTTTGGCCAGTGCGCTATAAAAGGCACGCGTACTCCACCTTCCGAAAAGCTGCCTTTACCGGCTTTAAATGGTGCATTGGACGAGCCATTTCCTGCGTAAGGGTGTCGTTCAGTCGGAATTGGTCCACCATTATCACTCAGAAAAAACACCAGTGTATTTTCTAGTTGCTGAGTTTCCTTGAGTGTAGACACTATTTCACCTATTCCTCTGTCCATCACATCAACCATCGCCGCGTAAACTCGTCGCTTATTGTTTTCAATATGCGAATGCCGTTGAATGTCTTCAGCGGGTGCTTGCAAAGGTCCGTGAGGTGCATTGTAGGACAAGAATAAAAAAAACGGTTGCGCCTTACTATCATTGACATGTTGCTTAATGAATGAAACTGCGTCTCGACTCAATGCCGTCGTTAAATACCCGTCAAATCCCGCAGGTTGCCCATTTCGCATCAGCCCATCTAGATATCCTTCGTCAACCGGCTCAGTCATATCAATACGAAAATAATCATGCCCGCCCCCTAAAAAACCATAAAAATAATCAAAACCTCGGTTATTAGGATGAAACACTTCTGAGGCACCTAAATGCCACTTGCCAATTAAAGCGGTTTTGTACCCCACGTCCTGCAACCTAGCGGGAAACAGCTTTTCTTTCTGATCGATACCCATTACCGTATTGGCTCGGTCAAATGCGGGATTGGATTCAAAACCAAACCGCGCTTGATGACGTCCAGCCATTATCCCGGCCCTGCTAGGCCCACAAAATGGATGGGTGACATAGGCTTGTTCAAATATCACACCATTAGCAGCCAAGGCATCGAGATTAGGTGTATTAATGTCATTTGACCCTGTAAAACCTGCATCCGCATAGCCCATATCATCAGCCATAATCAAGATTATATTAGGCCGTTCGTCTTCACTTGCAAAGCTAGGAACATTAACGAGGACAAGCAAAACAAGTGAGTAAAAATAGTAAAATCGAGGGGTGTCCATTTGGTTAATTCCTTAAATTTTGTATAGATATGTATGGTAAACCGGTAGTGTGAAACAAAACAAGGCGAACTTTTATAGGCTATGACAAGCCAACAGATACACAATTACTTGACCAATTAGTCAAGTTTAACTTGACATCTTATCGAAACAATTGTTTCATAGATTGACTCAGTGCTACTGGTTAGCAGTGTATATTCAATCTTCTAAAGTGAAGCGACTCCGTTATCACTTTATATTATTCATATTTGAGTCTGTTTATCATTGTTTGCCCTTTGCGCAACAAACAGCTTTTTTGTCAGACATCGCAAACACATGCATTTTTAAGTATTCAAACATGCTTGTTTGCAGAAGTACGACAAAAATGTCGTACCTTGGATACAATTAAACAAAGATAAATAGGCAAAAACTATACTGAGGTTAAGCTAGTAACATGACATCACCTTTTGTCACACAAGCGCTTGCGCATGAAAATCCAGATGACACCCATACTCGTTTGTCAGCGGGCTCAAACATGTCTGTGCAAGCTCTACTGGGTAAACGCTTAGCCGTAAAAGATCTGTTTCACATTGCCGGTCTGCCCACAAGTGCTGGAAACCCTGATTGGCTGAAAAGTCACCCCATCCCCTTGTCGACACACAGCAATATAATGCAATTGCTCGCCTTAGGTGCGAGATATGTTGGCAAGACAATAACAGATGAACTTGCGTACAGCCTAAATGGTCAAAACATTCACTATGGCACCCCAACAAACCCTGTGGTACCCGAACACTTGCCTGGAGGTTCGTCCAGTGGTTCAGCCGTTGCTGTCGCGCTTGATGAAGCAGACATTGGCCTAGGCACGGACACCGGCGGCTCTATTCGCGTGCCTGCCAGTTACAATGGCCTCTTTGGTATGCGTCCATCTCATGGTGCAGTGGCTTGCGACAATATGGTGGCACTCGCTCCCTCTTTCGACACTGTAGGAGTGATGACTCGAGATTTGTCTGCACTAATTACAACAATGACGCACTTATGTAAACACCCTGCCGAGCCTCAAACTACAGAGCACAAGAATATAGACTTGGCGGATATCAAACTTGGCGTCCTGCACGATTTTATTAATTCTGCATCCCACTCGACATATATTCATGCATGGCTAGCCGAACTACGTAAAACGGCAATTGACATTTCTTCGCTAGACTTTCCTCTTGATCCTACGCTGTTGTCTGATGTATTCAAAGTACTGCAAGGTGCAGAAATATGGCAACAGCACGGAGATTGGATAGAGACACATTCACCTCATATCGCCTCTGATATCCAGACTCGATTGGACTGGTGCAGCACCATTTCGGCGGCACAAATTGAGGATGCACTTAACAAACAGCAGCAATTTAAAGTAAAGGTTGCCAATATATTCGATGAGGTCGACTTTGTCGTTTTGCCGACCACGCCGGGAATAGCGCCCTTGCTCAACGCGCCAGAAGAAGAATTGGTCGTCTATCGCAACACCTTGCTGAATTTGACTGCATTTGCGGGTCTAGCTGGATTGCCGCAAATTCATTTACCCAAGTTTAAGATCAACGGGGCGCCTTGTGGCTTGTCGATCGTTGGTCCTAAATATAGCGACCATAAATTAATGCAGTTCGCTAGTTTACTAGATAGGAATGGACTATGAATACGGCTCAAGTGGCCTTTACCGCTCCGCACTTTGCTGCGGCGAATGTCGGTAAACAAATATTGGAAAATGGCGGAACAGCGATAGAAGCAATGGTAGCTGCTGCGGCTTCTATCGCTGTCGAATACCCTCACATGAATGGTTTAGGGGGAGACGGTTTTTGGCTGATTAGCGAGCCAAATAAAGATCCTATCGGGATTGATGCAAGCGGCGTTGCTTCAAAAAATGCGGATCTCGACTATTACCAGCGTCACCAAATTAACGGCGCAATACCCTCAAGAGGTGCGAAAGCAGCACTCACCATGGCTGGTGCAGTTGCGGGCTGGCAACAAGCCTTGGCGATCAGTTCCCAGTGGCAAACTCCCCTACCTTTGAGTAAGTTGCTCGATACCGCGATTAGCCAAGCTAAATGGGGGATTGAAGTCACGCAAAGTTTATCCGATGCAAGTTTTAAAACATATGATGAATTTGCATTGGACCCACATTTTGCGCCCTTTTTAATTAAGGGAAAAGCCCTAAAAAAAGGGAAAATACTGAAGCTGACTGCACTTTCAAATACACTGCAAACACTCGTAAACAATGGATTGGAAGACTTTTATCAGGGTGATATTGCAGAAAAGTTGGCACAAGACTTACAAGAATCTGGTTCACCAATTTGCATAGAAGACTTTCGCAGTTACCAAGCCAAGATTGTCAAACCACTGTCTGTCAATACCAGTAAAGGACGCTTATACAATCTTCCGGCTCCCACGCAGGGAATTGCATCCTTGCTCACTCTGGCTATTTACGACAAGCTAGCAGATAAAGTTGGCAGCGAGGCAGACATGGCGCACCTGCTGATTGAGTCCACAAAACAGGCATTTATACTGCGTGACAAGTATGTGAGCGATGAATCGAGATTAAATATAGACTTAGCAGATTTACTTTCTGAGGAATATATACAAACGCTTGCAAAAAATATTGATCTTCAGCACGCACTCCCGTGGCCTCACGAAGCTAAACAGGGAGATACCATTTGGATGGGCGCGTGTGATAGTGAAGGCAGAATGGTCAGTTACATTCAAAGCTTGTATTGGGAATTTGGTAGTGGTGTGGTTAGTCCCTCTACTGGTATTGTCTGGAACAATCGCGGTACATCATTTTCACTAAACCCCAATAGTCTGCAATTTTTACAACCAGGTCTTAAACCTTTTCACACGCTGAATCCTGCGTTTGCAGATTTGCATGATGGTAGACGCATGGTTTATGGGACTATGGGTGGTGAAGGTCAACCCCAAACCCAAGCCGCTTTGTTTGTCCGCCATGTATACCAAGAGCAGGCGCTAGATCATTCAATTAGTTTGGGTCGCTGGTTACTTGGTAGAACATGGGGTGACGCCTCGCACAACCTAAAAATCGAGCGTGATCTAGCTGAGCAAATTGGAAACAAGCTTGGCGAGCTAGGCCACGATATCGCCATAGTCGAGGCTTGCAATGAACTCATGGGGCATGCCGGTGCAATTGTAAAGAGTGCCGACAACGTCATCGCCGCGAGTGATCCCCGTAGTGACGGTAAAGGGCTTGTCTCTGAACACCACACAACCAATACAAAGGCTGAGTAATGGAATTTTTTATACAACATATCCCCACAATTTTTGCGCTGATGTGCACTGGTGTTTTTGCTGGCCTACTCGCTGGATTACTTGGTGTAGGGGGCGGCATAGTTATCGTGCCGGTACTGTACTTTTTGTTTCAAGCTTTTGGCGTGTCGGCTGAATCTGCCATGGTTGTTGCTACTGCGACTTCGTTAGCGACGATAGTACCTACTTCAATCAGCTCCATCCGTGCTCACAGCTCAAAAGGCAATGTTGATTTTGCCTTATTGAAAATATGGGGGCCATTTATTTTAGCTGGCGTGTTAATAGGTAGCTGGTTGGTAACGCGTATAGACGGTGATTGGCTAACCATGCTGTTTGGTATTATCGCCACATTGTCAGCATTGAATATGCTGTTTGGCAGTAAGAAGCCGATAGCAAAAAACCTTCCAGGCATTGCTGGACAGTCGGTTATGGCAACAAATGTCGGTCTATTTAGCTCACTCGTAGGTATTGGAGGCGGCACCCTGACCGTACCCATTCTCACATTTTGTAATTACCCTGCGCACAAAGCTGTCGGCACGGCCGCAGCGGTGGGTTTACTGATATCGCTACCAGCCGCTTTCACCATGCTCATTGTAGGTACTGCCCCGAGTGATGCCCCCTTTGGCACGGTAGGGTTAGTCAACTTGGTCGGCTTTGTCTGTATTGTACCCTTAACCGTGCTGTTTGCGCCTCTCGGCGCTTCATTAGCCAGCAAACTGGACGCCCAAAAACTAAAAAAAATCTTTGCCGTAGTACTGATGTTTACCGGTGTCCGTATGCTAGGTCAACTCTTTTTGTAGGATGATGTAAATGAAAACCTTATCTCCCCCACCTCGTTTATTAATGGGCCCTGGTCCCATTAATTGTTATCCGCGTGTGTTGAGCGCCATGTCAACGCAACTAGTAGGACAATACGACCCAGTCATGACTGGCTACATGAATGAAGTCATGGCTTTGTATCGCCAAGTATTCATGACCCAGAATGAGCAAACCTTTCTGATTGATGGCACATCAAGAGCCGGTATCGAGGCGGTATTGGTCTCAGCCATTGAACCCGGTGACAAAGTACTCGTGCCTATCTTCGGGCGTTTTGGACATTTGCTAGCAGAAATAGCTGAACGTTGTGATGCCGAGGTTCACACGATTGAAGTGCCTTGGGGTGAGGTTTTCTTACCCGAACAAATCGAACAAGCCATCATCAACGTGCAACCTAAATTATTAGCTGTTGTGCAAGGTGATACATCTACAACCATGCTGCAACCGCTTGAGCATTTAGGTGAAATCTGTCTTCGTCATGATGTGCTATTTTACAGTGATGCCACTGCTTCTATTGGTGGCAATTCTTTTGAAACTGACAAATGGCAACTTGATGCCGTGTCAGTGGGTCTACAAAAATGTTTAGGCGGCCCTTCTGGTAGCGCGCCTGTTACCTTAAGTGAACGCTATGTTGAACTAGTAGGCAAACGGCGTCATGTTGAAGCGGGTATTCGCAGCAGTCACCACAGCGATGGACAGTCTTCGCGCATCCGTTCAAATTATTTTGATTTGCCCATGATCATGGATTACTGGGGCAGTGAGCGCCTAAATCACCACACGGAAGCCGCCTCAATGCTGTATTGCGCAAGAGAGTGCGCCATTAACTTGCTTGAAGAAGGCATAGACAGCACAATTTTTCGCCATAAAGTCGCTGGCGATGCCATGTTAGCTGGGGTAAAAGCGCTAAACCTCGAGCCATTTGGCGATTTGGCGCATAAAATGCACAATGTAGTGGGTGTCTATATTCCTGACACTGTTGACGGCGAAATAATACGCCACCAAATGCTACATGATTTTAATATCGAAATAGGCACGAGCTTTGGCCCGCTTCAAGGCAAAATCTGGCGAATAGGTACCATGGGATACAATGCCCGACAAGATGCTGTTTTTCAGACTTTACAATCGCTGGAAAGCGTATTGCGCAGAAACGGTCATAAGCTACCATTAGGCGAAGCTATCGACGCAGCATATGATGTTTACGCTAAGGTGAATCCCTTACAGAATGAGGATAAATAACAATGGCACCATTTGCTGAACTCGCTCAGCGTGTCATGGACTATTGCGACGAACTTGGCAAAATAAGTCAATCCTTGGATTATTTAGACCGTCGCTATCTTAGCCAAGAACACCGGCAAGCCAATGAACTGGTGAGTCAATGGGCAAGGCTTGGCAACATGCATACTTGGCAAGATGCAGCAGGTAACTTTTGGTGTCGCTCCAGTTGTGAGGATATCAATGCTCCTCGCTTTTTAATAGGCAGCCATTTAGATACGGTTCCCAACGGCGGAAAATATGATGGTATGCTAGGTGTGGTGCTGCCCATTGTGTTTATGCAGTACTGTCATCAACACAATATCACCTTTCCTTTTCATGTCGATATTATTGGTTTTGGCGATGAGGAAGGCACGCGCTTTGGCTCCACTTTGCTAGGTAGCCGTGCTTTGACCGGAAAGTGGCAAAGCGAATGGGCAGAGCTTCGCGATGTACACAACATAAAACTCGCACAAGCCCTGCAAACCTTTGGCTTATCTTTTGACAAAGTTAAGAATGCACAATTGTCTCCTGACAACATCCTTGGCTATTTTGAGGTGCATATTGAGCAAGGTCCAGTACTTGAAGCCAATGACCTACCAGTCGGCATAGTGAGCGCCATTGCCGGCGCAAGGCGTTTTATGTTTTCCTTAGAAGGCTTAGCTGGACATGCTGGCACAGTGCCTATGGCTCTGCGTCAGGATAGTCTAGTTGCAGCGAGTGAAATGATCGTAGCAATCGAAAAGAAGGCACTACAAGCAGGGCTTGTCGCAACCATTGGAAAGATTGAAAACGGCCCTAACGGCGTAAACGTCATATCCGGTAATACGCGTTTTAGCCTCGATATCCGCAGTGACAACGATGAACTGCGTGACCAAACAGTAAGTGACATTTTAGATAGCTGCATGAATATTGCTCAGCGTCGGGGCGTCAATTTAAGTTATGAACAAACTCACAGTGCTCCGGCCGTCAGCTGTGATGAGCGTCTGCAAAAAGAACTGGAACATGCCATTGTTGCACAAAATATTGTACCTATGCGTTTGTTTTCAGGTGCAGGCCATGATGCAATGGCAATGGCTGATTTATGCCCAGTAGCCATGCTGTTTATGCGCTGTGACAAAGGCATTAGTCACAATCCAAAAGAGGCGATTTGTGTTGAAGATGTCAGCGCAACACTGGCTGTTTTCAACGATTTTATGCACAAACTGTCTGCCGACTCTTATTCCAATAACTCAGAGGTAGCTTGATATGAGCGTTATTCGTATTCCCCGCATTTACAACGATACAGAAGGAAAAAGTCATTTTGGTGAAGCCGAGATTGCATTGGCTGACGGTGGCCCAATTGGCCTGTTGTCAGAAAAGTTTGATGCGGGTAAGATAATTTTTCGCGAAACACCCGCTGACTATGACTTTAAATGGCACCCTGCCCCCAATCGACAACTAATGTTCATCCTGAAGGGCAGCGCGGAGTTTACAGTTTCCTCTGGTGAAAAAAGAGTTTTTAGCGGCGGAGACACGGTTTTATTAGAGGATACAGTGGGCGAAGGTCATTGCAGCAAAGCACTGAACAATGAAATCAGGCACTCTATTTTTGTCACCCTCCCCGATACTACTAAGCTGGTATAAATTTAGCGTTGTAGATGCCATTCTTCCACTTCTACAACGCACTAGTTTTTTTGCACCAAAACAAGCATAATCATCACCAAACTAGTGCAACACAAATTTCTTTTTGTATATTTTCATCTATAAAATTTTCAAACATATTATTGATGCTATTTTAATCTATATATTTCAATTACATACAAAAAAACAAATCTTGACCACTTGTACAACTATTTGGCATTTAACCTGCTATCCATTCGTCAGTATCAAAAGCTTAAGTCATTTGCTTACAACACTGACTACACATTTTTATGAGGAAACACGTGAACACATTTAAATTTAAACGCAGTCCTTTGGCACTTGCACTCGCCAGTATTAGTTTAATTTCGACAACTACCTTTGCTCAAGAAGCAGACGATGCTGAATCTGTCGAGCGCATTGAGGTAACGGGTTCACTGGGTAGTCTTCCAGGTCAAGATGTAGAGTCAGTATTTGGCTTTGGCAAATCTATTTTGGAAACGCCTCGTTCAGCTTCAACCATCTCAGAGGCACAACTAGCCCGTTTTAACGTATCTGATATCGATGAATTAGTCGCATTTACACCTGGTACGTTCACCCAATCGTTTTTTGGTGTAGCCGGTTCTTTGGATGTACGTGGAACACCAGGCGAGACATATTTTAGAGGTGTAAGACGACTGGACAATCCAGGTAACTATCCAACGCCTATTGGTGCCTCTAGCCGAGTAGATATTGTACGTGGACCCGCCTCTCCAATTTATGGCCCATCAAAAATAGGTGGGTACCTCAACTTCAACCCTAAGTCGGCTAAAGTCGGTAGAGGTGAATATTTAGAAGAAGCAACCGGTGCATTATCATATACCACAGGTACATGGGATAAGAATGTTATTACTGCCGAAGTTGGCGGGCCTTCAAAAATAGGCGGAAAGGACTTTGGTTATTATTTGTACGGTGAAATAGAAAACTCTGATAGCTTTTACCGCAACAGTGAAACCGACCAAACCGTTATTCAAGCGGCATTTGATATGGACTTAAATGATAATTTAAGTATTGAGTTTGGTGGTATGTATCACAAGTATGACGGTAACCAAAATGCTGGTTGGAACCGAGCCACGCAAGCGCTTATCGACAATGGTACCTATATCACAGGTAATGCTCGTCCTCTAGATGCTAATGGCGATGGTTCGATTTCACACTTCGAATATTTTGAAGGTGGCCTGTTCGTCGGTATAGGTGACCCGCTTACTGAAGACGGCAGTAGTTTCGGTGAATCATTATCTTTAGTAGATGTAGGCACAACGCAATTAGGTAGAGACCAAACACTGATCGCTGCTGATGACGTATTAGAAAACGAAGTGACTACCCTTTACTTTGATGCAATTTATTACGCTGACTCTGGTTGGGAGTTTAAAAACCAAATGTTTTACGAGGCGTATGAAAACCTCAACGAAAACGCTTATGGTTTTTCTCAGTTCCATGATGCCTTTGTGTTTGAAGAGAAGTTCATTGCGTCCTTTGACTTTGAATCTGGGGACTTATATGGACAGGTAAAAATCTCACCTTCATTGCGCTACACAGATTTCAGAAGCGGCGATGACTTCATAAACGAATACTTTGACCGTCGTGACTTAACGGGGCCCTCTACCGCACTCGACAGACGTTTACTTGCAACTCGAATTGGTAATCAGTTTTCTAACTATGATGACGGTAAGTACCTTAACTTAGGCATAGCGGCCATGACTGACCTAACTTGGGAGTGGGGCTTGAATTTTGTACTCGGCGTGCGCTACGACACCGTTGACGTAGAAAGCACGACGCCAGGTGGATTAACATTGTTTGGTGGGGATGATGACGTTTATGCCGAAGACTCAACAAATGGTACGTCTTGGAACGCCAGTGTGTCCTACAAAACGCCTATCGGTCTTATTCCATACATTACCGTTGCTGAGCAATCTACAATCATAGCGGGACAAGGTGCCAATATTGACGTCGAAGATATTCCTGGCGGCTACTTTGATACCTCAGAATTATTCGAGTACGGCGTAAAAGGTTCATTCTTAGACGACAGCTTGTATTTTGCTATTTCTGTATATGAGCAAGAGAGAACGGATATCAATGCACAGTCTACTGTTACCAATAACACCACTAATAACGAAGGTACAGAAGTTGAATTGCGTTGGGTGGTCAATGAGCAGCTAGTCGTAACGGCTGGCTATACTCAGGTAGAAGTTGTCAACTTAACCGTGTTAGACGGTGGTGGCTTCCAGTTTAGCTTCTTTGGTGCAGAAGACTTCCCATTGATCAGTGACCCATCAATATTCTTTGGTGGTACGCCAAATGGTAACGCTGCATACAACAATACCGGTGCGGTAAAAGCAGGGATCCCAGAAAATATCTACTCGCTAACTGCCACTTACGACTTCCAAAATGGTTTTGCAACTAGCCTAAGTGTTGTCGACGTAGACGAAGTCGCTTCTGGTTTTTCTGGTGCGCTGACGCTGCCTGCCTACACGCTTGTAAACGCAGGTCTTTCGTACGAAGCAGAAGATTGGAGCGTCAACTTCACGCTTAAAAACGCAACCAACGAAGACTACTTCCGTTCCAACTTCCCAGACTTGTTTGGTACGCAGATTGTGTTGCCTGAGCTACCACGTCACTGGAACGCAAAGTTTGCCTATAAGTTCTAGGATTGTTCTCCCTTAGAATGGCAAAGGCGCATCAATTGGTGCGCCTTTTTTATTATCTCAATTCCTCATAGCCTAAATTCAGATAATCATGTAATATTTTATATATAATTTTATATTTTTAAATAAAAATCGATGCAGGAAAACAGCAGTACAACACGCAAAGCATTACGAGTTCACCATGACGACAACGTCGCAGTTGCCATTACATCATTGTCCAAAAATAGCGAAATAGAAAACCCCGCGGATACACAAAACACCCTAGCCTTAAAGCAAGATATACCCGCCGGACATAAAATAGCATTAAGCCCTATCAACAAAGGCGATCACATATACAAGTACGGTTTTTCTATCGGGTTGGCGACAAGTGATATTTGCGTGGGTGAGCATGTTCATAGTCACAACTTAAGCACGCAACTAAATGGTAGTGAAACATACTCTTTCAAAAAAACAGATAGCGATAGAACGATAAAGAATCCGTGTCCAACATTTAGTGGATATCTGCGCGAAACTGGAAAGGTAGGTATTCGCAACGAAGTGTGGATTGTGAATACAGTAGGTTGTGTTAACCAAGCGGCGAGAAAAATTGCGGATATATGCAAAAAGCAATACCCCAACAAAGCTGATGACTATATTGCCCAAACCCACCCTTTTGGCTGTTCTCAGCTTGGTGATGACTTGAACAACACGCGAAAAGTACTGCAGAGTCTCGTGCAAAACCCAAACGCCGGAGGCGTATTAATAATCGGCTTGGGTTGCGAAAACAACCAACTATCTACTTTCGTTTCTGGACTGCCAAAAACACAGAGAAAGCGAGTGCGTTACTTTAACTCTCAACAAGTTGAAGACGAAATAGTAACTGGACTACAGCATATAGAAGCCTTGCTCGATCTCATGGCACACGATAAACGAGAATTAGTTCCGGTAAGTGAGCTAAGTATCGGAATGAAATGCGGCGGTTCGGATGGTTTTAGTGGATTAACAGCCAATGCCATCGTAGGCCGCGTATCTGATAAGCTCACTGAATATGGTGGCCGCGTTATTTTAACAGAAACGCCTGAGATGTTTGGCGCAGAACAAGTACTCATGAATCGCTCAGCATCAGAAGCCGTTTATAATGAGATTGTTCATCTAGTCGAAGACTTCAAATCTTATTTTATCAAAAACAATCAACCCATCTATGAAAACCCTTCACCAGGAAACAAAGCCGGTGGCCTCACTACGCTAGAAGAAAAATCGCTAGGTGCCATTCAAAAAGGTGGACAAGCCGTGGTAAATGAGGTGATCGCTTATGGTGAGCGCAGTCAAGGAGGAGCTGGACTAAGCTTATTGCAAGCACCCGGTAACGACGCCGTGTCATCAACAGCGCTAGCTGCAGCTGGCGCAAATATGATCCTATTTACCACAGGCAGAGGCACGCCTCTTGGCTTTCCGGTGCCGACGGTGAAGATAGCCTCCAATTCTGACTTGGCTTCGCGAAAGAAACATTGGATAGATTTTAACGCGGGTGTCATTTTGGACGAAGAAAAAAGCATTGATGCCTGTGCAGACGAGCTGTTTAGCTACATTCTTGATGTCGCTTCTGGCCGCTTGACACGCAATGAAGAAAACGACAACAGGGAAATCGCAATTTGGAAAAGTGGCGTCACATTGTAGCTACGTAGCTACCTGACGCCATTATCTGCTTTATAGGCGGTTTAATCTTGATTTTCTGGATAACCAGACGGCCATGTACAAGTAAGATCGGCGAATAAACTGCGTAATTCATGGGCAAGCGAACTATTCATCTGTTTTTTTGCCCATGCGACATTTTTTTCAATATTAACAGGGCTTGCCGTACCCACAAGAGTCGAGGAAATGTCCTCATGATCCATGGCAAATTGCAAGGAAATTTCTGTGGGATCAACGCCATGCTCTAAACAAAGCGCCACGGCCTGCTTACTTGCATCTTGTAAGCTTGGACTAGCCGGATGCCAGCTTGGCGCGCCACGTTTGGTAAGCAGTCCCATTCCCGTCGGTGAGGCATTTATCACTCCCACTCCCGCTTTTTTCAATGTTGGTAAAATACCTTGTAAAGAAGTATCGTGCAGACCATATCTACAGTAGCTAAGCACACAATCAATATCGAAGGCGGCAACAGTATCAGAGAATATTTTTAAAGGGTAACCAGTTACGCCAATGTATTTAACGATACCATCTTGTTTAAGTGCGTTTAAGCACGGCAAAGCCTCGTCAAAAATTTGTTGCATGCTGGCAAATTCAACATCGTGTAAGAACAAAATATCCACATTGTCCACCCCTAATCGATTGCAACTTTCTTCTAAACTGGATTTAATGCGATCAGCAGAAAAATCAAAATCAGCAAAATCAGGTCCATATCTGCCTGCCTTCGTTGAGAGCACGTATTTTTCTCGCGCGACACCTCGCAAGGCTTTACCTAGGACTTTTTCAGCAAGTGTGGCACCGTAATAAGGCGACACATCAATATAGTTGATACCCAGTTCAAGTGCACGATGAACGGTCTTTATGCCGTCTTCTTCACTAATATTGCGAAATACTCCACCTAACGGCGAGGCACCGTAACCGACACGCGACAATTTTAAAGACGTTTTTCCTAGTTGACGATATTCCAATGTGACTCCAAGATCCAAATTAATTCGTTAAATGATAAAACCGAGTTGCATTGGTGCCCATTACGTCTTCAATAAAGGATGGGTAATGTGTAGCCACATAATCTTCAACTAAATTGATAACGGTTTTGTATTCCGCAGCTAGCAAACATACCGGCCAATCAGAGCCGTACATGATGCGTTCAGGACCAAATGATTTAAAGATAAAATCGATATATGGCAGCAACTGTTCCTCGGTCCATGCATCGTGTTTAGCTTCCGTCACCATACCTGAAAGTTTACACCACACATTATCATAAGCCGCTATTGCGGACATATTATCTTGCCAAGCTGCGATATTTGTCCCTGCCGCAATTTCAGGTTTTGCAATATGGTCAACGACTAAACGCATGTCGGGAGGGAGTTGGGGCAAAAGATCAATACACTGAGGTAACTGATGGGCAAACACTAAAATATCATAAGCGTAGTCATTAGCATGTAGAAGATGAAGACCGTCAATAAACGCGTTTGATAACATAAAGTGAGGATTAGGCTCATCT
Organism: Agaribacter flavus; assembly: GCF_042646125.1. Taxonomy (NCBI): domain Bacteria; kingdom Pseudomonadati; phylum Pseudomonadota; class Gammaproteobacteria; order Alteromonadales; family Alteromonadaceae; genus Agaribacter; species Agaribacter flavus. The sequence continues at coordinate 32,276 of NZ_JBHRSW010000014.1, read as the reverse complement.
TGTACAACATGTCGAAAGCCCTTCAACAGAGGCTCAGAAGCAAACTCTTCAAGCATCTTGGCTAAGTCACCAGACTGAATATCAATCCAGCCGACGACCCCTTTAATGAGTGGCGATTGCTTTGCTAGCGACAACAGCCACCTCGTTTCTTCTAGGCTCTGTCGTGCTTGCACGGCAACAGTAGCATTAATACCATGCTTTTCTGTTGCGTCACGAAGATCGCTGGGCAAAAAATGCCGTTTCAAGACATGTTGGCTCTCACTTATCCATCCATAATCTTTACTTTGGTACTGCCATAAATGATGATGAGCATCGACTTTCATAGTGATTCCCTAATGTTGTATCAAGATGATTCAGGATCTTTCTGAGGTGGCGCACACTGTAATTGTTACTCACGAATTGACAGACGTTTACACATCCATTTCGATCACAGCTTTAATAACACCTGAATCTGGATTAGCCCACAATGGGAATACATCTAAAAACTCGCTAAATTTCCCAGTGTGTGTAATCAATGCGCCGCTCTTAACTGTGCCGTCTTTTAAACACTGTACAACATATTCAAAATCTTGAAGGGTAGCATTACGACTGCCTAAAAGGGTTGTTTCTCTCTTGTGAAACTCTGGATCAGAAAAACAGATTTGTTTTTTAATTACGCTCACGAACACAATTTTGCCGCCGTGTGCTAAATGTGTAAACGTTGACTCCATAGCGTGAACATTACCTGTGCAGTCCATGATAATTGTAGGAAATTCGCCATCGGTTAAATCTGACAATTGTTGATGCACATCCTTGGTAGCGTCAACCACACCATCCAACCCATATTCGTCTTTACAAAACTTGAGTTTTTCTTCCAAGATATCAGAAATGAAAACCTTGGCGCCGCTCGCTTTTGCAAACTGAGCTGCACCGATGCCAATTGGTCCAGCCCCTTGCACAAGAACCGTATCTTCTGGCCCCATGTCCGCTCTTCTTACAGCATGTGCGCCAATTGCAAGGCACTCTACAATCGCTAATTGATTAAAATCCAAACCATCCGTAATCACAACTGCATTGCTCGGGACAGTCAAATATTCCGCCATACCTCCATCACGGTGTACACCAAGTACCTCTATATTGCTACAGCAATTAGGTTTACCTTTTCGACATGCTGCGCACTTGCCACAGTGAATGTAGGGAATAACATACACCGACGCACCTATAGGTAATGACACACCCTCACCTACAGCCTCGATAACCCCAGACAACTCATGGCCGAGTACACGAGGGTATTGAAAGTATGGTTGATTGCCGCCAAAAGCATGAATATCTGTTCCGCATACACCGATAGAACGGATTTTGACTAAAACTTCACCTGCATTCGCAGATGGTTTATCCACTACTCGTTGCTCGAGGACACCCGGCTCGACACACACAATCGTTTTCATTATGAGAAATGCTCCTAATGCGAGAACGCATATAATATAAACTTATATACGAATCATAGCATTTACTCACGAAAAATCGACACAAACTTTGTATGTAAAAATTATATTTTATATTTACCTTTAGTAAATTTACAGTTTCCGCACTGCTCCGTATGTCAGTGCTTTAGATATTTCGTTGCTCGCATTTTGAAGTTTTTCCAAGACTTCATCTATTCCCATTAACTCAGGGTCGCGCTGAATATATGGAATGGTTAACGCCGCAACTGCGTGGTCAGTATCAATGATAGGACACGATAAATCCGTTACCCCAACCACAAAGGCACTTGGCGCTTTAAAATAACCTAGTTTACTTACCTTCTTACATTCTTTAATAAAAACTTGAATATCATCATCTGAATGATACTTTGCTAGGGTTTTTGTCATTGATTCTTTTTTCACTGTTGACTGATTGGCAAACAATACCCTACCAGATGCCGCATTGATAATCGGCCTTCTGTAGCCAACACGCACTGAATAAGATAAGTTGCTTGGCGTTTCAACACGAGAAATAACAACAATTTGTTCTTGTGATTCAACCGCAATATGACAAGACATGCTGGTTTGTTCAGCTAGTTCTCTCATGATTGGTTGAGCATACTCTAAAATATCTTTTATTGGTTCATGCTCTGTGCCCAACTGAAGAAGTTTACGAGTAACTTGATATCCATCGGTATCTTCACTTTTTTCGATATACCCGCGTTGCTCTAACACGAGAATCATCCGATAAATTTCTGCATTAGAGCGGCCTAGCTTTTCCGCAATAATTGACGTGCTTTGCGGCGAAGAATCTTTTGACAGTAGCTCTAATATATCTAAACCTTTTTCAAGTGCAGGGGCTGAATATTTTTTTTCGGAAGGGGAACTCATTGTGTATCCTGTAATTTTTGTGTGCCTAGGGATCGTTTACTCTAACGGTGCAGGATAATTCTAGCCGCTTTTAGTGATATGTCGATATTTATCTGTGAAATTGAAGGCATTCGATTGCAGAGGATTTGGTTTCACGCCAGTTTGGATGCCGTTAATACTCACAACAAGAAGGTCAGTAAGAGCAAAGAAAGAACGCGAGCGCCATAAAGAAAAAGCAGTTAGCGGCTTCCTTGCCAGCAAACTACTCATTGCACACACGACAACATTAACATAACTAAATTTATTTTTATAGGTTAATTTTTGTTTTTATATTTAATTTACCAAAATACATTCACGAAGCTTTTGCCAACAATTTTCGATACCATGGATAAGCAGGATCATCCAACACCCCAGATAAACTAGCATATACCCGAGTGAGTACCTGCTGAAACTTTTTAGAGCGTTTCAGCACATCAGAAAATACGGGAGTCATCGAAACAAAAATATTCACATCATGCTCAGCATTGTTATTGCACTGCATGACGATATCCAGCAAGAGCGAATTGTGAGGATCAACAATTTCTCGGTCAGCCAAGTATTGCTTTCTTAAAAAGAGCATCCACGCAGCCACGCAGTGACAAAGCATACAGATAGAGCGATTGTTTTCGAGGTTCTCTTCAATAATCGGCAGTATACGAATCGGCAGTTTTTGTGAACCGTCCCAAGCTATTTGACTTAGCAGGTGCTTAACATTTGGATTGTTAAAACGTTCCAATATGGCTCTACTATAAATGAATGCATCTAATTCTTTCGGCGGCTCAATTGAGGGCATAACTTCGCTGTCGAGCATATCTTTTACAAACCTTACAAGTGGCTCGTATTGCATAGCGTCATAGACAGTCTCTACTTCCATGAGGCTGCCCAAATATGCGATTGTACTGTGCGGGCAATTGAGCAGCCTCAATTTTGCTGCTTCGAAACCTCTAACATTATCTGTAAATATAGCGCCACACTGCTCCCATGCTGGGCGATGCTCTGGTAAGCCATCTTCAATCACCCACTGTAAAAAAGACTCTCGCTTTATGGGCCAGTTGTCTTGTATGGCATACTGATTACTTACCATGCTCTTGAGTTGCTCATCGGTTGCAGGCGTAATGCTGTCTACCATCGTTGATGGGCATATTAAAAACTCGTCAAGCCAATCCGACAGTGCTAAATTGTACTCACCGGTATACTTGACCAAGGCTTTTTTAAGTCGTTTCCCATTGTCAGTAATATTGTCGCAACTAATCACACAAAAAGGCGCGACACTATTCAAAAAGCGGCTTTCTAAAGCCTTTGCAAGTAGGCCGATCGCAGAGACTTTTGACGACGTTTCAATAAGGTCGTGGATAATATCAGGGTGATTTATATCCAAATCTCCATTGGCATTGAGACAATATCCTTTTTCCGTAATTGTTAAAGTCACAAAATATGTTGTTGAAGAGCATAAAGTGTGCATCACTTCGTTGTAATCTTCGCCTAGTACCAACACCTTACTTATTGAACCAATTACCTCATGGGAAATTTTCTTATCCAATTCAACTAGCGTATATAGACCGTCTTGAGGAGACAAGGCTTCTTTCACCTTGCTTGATCGCATTGACACGGCGGTTATCCCCCAATCTCCACCGCACTTCTCCATCGCCTTATGAGTGTACCAAGCTTGATGTCCTCTGAAGAATGCCCCAGGGCCTAAGTGAACAATGCCATTCCCACACTTTTTGTTTTGCCTATACTGCGGTATTGTAGAGCCGTTTTCTTGAATACTTTCAAGGCTCTTTAGATTTAATGGGAAGGAAGATAGCAAACTAGATGTTGTCATAATAAGTTCTCAATAGTCACGGTAACAAGGGTTTAGCCACTAAGATTTCGGCTCGCCTTCGCCACTGAAGAAATGTAGCAAGCACAGACATAAGACTAGAGTCTGTAGTCTTTTCTGCGCCATGCTAAAATGTTTATGTACACATATAAATATATACATTTTATTTACATTTATATATGATTATTTAATTTTATATATATTATTTCATTACTGTATTCTTGTCTACGTCGAATACTTTATTCCAATACGAATATAGCCATTCCAAATTACTGGTAAGAACTTAAAATTATGCTGAATAAACCAATTTTACGACAAACAATACTCACTATGGGCGCGTTGTGTGCACTTGTTGCTTGTAACAAAGCTCCTGACGAAGCAAAACAAGGTACAAACAATAAGAGCACTTTAGCCGAGCAGAGTGAACAGAAACTGGATCAAATTAAAAAGGTCGCTAACGCTGGCCCTTACTCCCCTACTTGGGAGTCATTTACAAATTATCAAATCCCGAGCTGGTATCACGATGCAAAATTTGGCATTTTTATTCATTGGGGGGTGTATTCGGTGCCCGCTCATAACGGTGAGTGGTATCCACGTAAAATGTACATGCAAAACAACGCTGAATTTCAATACCATCGAGATAAATATGGACCTCAGGACGAATTTGGCTACAAAGACTTTATCCCTCAGTTTACAGCAGAAAAATTTAATGCCGATGAGTGGTTGAAAATTGTCAAAAACGCGGGTGCCAAATATATCGTCCCTGTTGCGGAACATCATGACGGTTTTTCGATGTATGACAATAGCTATACTAGATGGGATGCCGTTGAGATGGGTCCTAAACGAGATATTATTGCAGAATTAAAGCGCGCAGCAGAAAAAGCCGACATCTATTTTGGTTTATCGAGTCACCGTGCAGAGAACTGGTGGTTCTTTGAAGGGGGAAGAGAGTTCGCATCAGATGTACAAAATGAAGCATATCGAGATTTATATGGCCCGGCTGTCAGCAGAAAAAGTTCAGAAGCAGGAGAAACGCCGCCGAGCAAAGAGTTTATGGATGATTGGCTCTTGCGCACAGTCGAAATCGTAGACAAATATCAACCTGATCTGATTTGGTTTGATTGGTGGATGGCCTCCGAACCCTTTCACCATCATGTCAAACTGTTCACGAGCTATTACTACAATAAAGGTATCAATTGGGAAAGAATGCCGGCTCTTAATTATAAAGATTTGGGTGATTTTCGTTCATTTAAACCGGGCTCGGCAGTGCTTGATATTGAACGTGGTCAAATGTCTGATACCTATGAGTACTTTTGGCAGACAGATACATCTGTCAGCAAAACTTCATGGGGTTACGTAACTAACCACAAATACCGCGACGCAAACTCGTTGGTAGATGACCTAATTGATATTGTCAGTAAAAATGGCTCCATGCTACTGAATATTGGCCCTAAACCGGATGGCACCATACCGCAGCCAGAAATTGATTTACTGTACGAAATCGGTGCCTGGCTACGCATCAATGGCGAAGCAATTTATAATACGCGCCCATGGATCACCTTCGGTGAAGGACCCACCGAGGTACTGGATGGCACACATTCTAACGATGGCGAAAAACATCGAAAAGATTTCAATGAAAAAGATATCCGGTTTACACAAAATAAGAATGCACTATACGCCATTTTGATGGCTTGGCCGGGCGACAATAAAACTGTGACCATCAGAACAATAAATAGTGAGAATTACGATGACGCGATTTCAACAGTTACGCTATTGGGGCATGACACGCCTCTCGATTTTGAGCAAAAACCAGAAGGTTTAGCCGTAAAGCTGCCTGAGCACTCTCCGTCTGAACACGCGCAAGTCTTAAAAATTAGCAAGTAAGGAAACGGTGCGTTTGGTGCCCATTTTCGACACCAACTTTCAGCGCTATCTAGGGTCTGTTAACCTTTGGTGTACAGACCCTAATATGCGCCCTCACCATACATGTCTTTCTTCATTGGTCGAGGGCGCTGACGAACTGGCAGTTTTGCACCCGTTCTTCTATCGAAATCATCAGGAGTGCGTATACTTGGAATAAAGTCTCCACTCTCAATGATCCAATTATCTAATACTTGTCGGTGCGTCTGTAAAATGGGTAAATATTGTTTATCCCCTGCCAAGTTGGTGAGTTCGTATGGATCATTTTTTAGATCATATAACTCTTCTCTTGGTCTGGGCGCCAAAAATGGCCGAGCTTGATGCTCATTTAACATACCAGCGTCATATAAACGAATCAGCTCTCTCCACGTTTCATGGTAAACCGTATCGCCACTTGGCGTCGCAGGTAAATCATTGTAGTTATTTCGTATATAACGATACCGCGCTGACCTAACGCTCCTTCCGTGGCCTTCAAAATCATGCCAGTTACGCTCAGAAAAGGCATAAGTGCGATGGTTCAGACTAGGGTCAGTAAATAAATGGGCAAAACTTTTGCCTTCAAAGCTTGAAGACGTCTCCGCACCGGCTAATTCAACAAAAGTCGCGGCTAAATCAATCACGCTCACGATACTAGCAGTACTTGTACCTTTATTTTTTATTCCCTTAGGCCAATGCGCGATAAAAGGCGTTTTTATGCCAGAATCGTACAAAGTTGTTTTATCTCTAGCGTAAGGGCGACCGTTATCTGATATAACAATCACTAAAGTGTTATCAGCTACACCTTGCACTTCTAGTAACTTGACAAGCTCACCAACACTCTTATCGAAACGAGAAATTTCGTTGTAATAGTGTACAAAATCATTCATGTATAGCTCTGTCGGCGGATAATACGGCGGTAGCACAACGTCGTCTTGCGAATGTTGGTGAGGTAGATTGGTCTCCTCAGGCACCCAAGGGCGATGCGCATCCCAAGCTGCAAGCCATACAAAAAACGGTTTTTCTTTTGGACGCAATTTCAGTAAGTTTTGCCACTCTTCAGCACCAGTCAACGAACCGTTGCCATAGTAGCTTTCTCTTACCATATCAAACCTTGATTTTATTGCTTCTCCCATGTGCCATTTGCCTGCTGCTCCTGTCCAATATCCAGCATTTTTCAACTTTTCTGAAAATGTCACCTGCGTAGTAGGTAAATCCCAATGTAATTGTTCTGCATCCGTATTGTGAGGATAACGTCCCGTTAAAATGCTAGCCCGACTCGGGCTACATGAACTTGCTGTCAAATAAGCAGCATCAAACCGCATTCCTCGTTTTGCCAAAGCATCTAAATTTGGCGTTGAGATAGTAGGATGACCGTAAGTACCAATATCATCCCAGTTCACGTCATCGGCAATAATCAGCACTATATTTGGCTTAGTATCGTTGGCATGACATAGAGGAAGCAAAAAAAAAAGACTTAACAATGTTACACAGACGTTTCGACGTTTATTCATTGTTGATAACCCTAATCAATAGCATAAATTCAAACATTGTTATAAGGAGCCGAACTATACCCAATATGTCAAGTATAAGGATATAATCACTGACATGTAATTAAAAAGCCTACCGTTATTCAAATTAGAGTCTAATGTTACTCCCATTTCAATTTTTTTCGGATATTATTGATTGCTTGGGCATGCAATTGAGAGATTCGGCCTACCGAACAACTTCGATCCTTCGCTACCTCTGAAAAACTCTTCAATTGATAATAATGTTTTTCCATAACATCTCGTTGGTTGTTAGGTAGATTTTCAACAATTCTTCGAACGTTTTGTTGCAGTACAACTAATTCCTGAGAATCAAAGTAAGCGTCAGTAAGCTGCATTTCTGAAACCATATAACTGTTATTGTCTAAAACAAATCCTATTGTTAACGCAATAATGTTTTCCACGAGCTCAACTTCATCATTCTCAGGATGAGTTTTAGATATCGAGTGCATTCTTTCCTTCATTCTTTTGCGGATCCAATCTGTTGTTTGCGAATGCTCTGAATATTTTACAATACCGTTTAAAATAGAACCTTTAATCCTCTTAAAAGCAAAGTATCTAAATGTAGCGCCGTTGTTAGGCTCATAGCTGTCAATAGACTCCAGTAAACCCATATTTGCAAAATTTACATAGTCATTAACTTCAGCCCCATCGACCTTATACATTCCAAAAATTTTGAGGCCTATTGCTCTCGCCCACTTAGTGTGACTGTTGAACAGGTTAACTCTTGACTCGTTCCAATCTAAAGCGGTTTTATTGGGCCATTTTTCAATATGCCCAATCCAATTTATACTACTGATTGGTATAGAAATCCTTTTCACAATAAATCTCGCTAAGTCAGAAAACTACCTACAAGCGATTGCGTCACCAATGTCCACCCATCTATTAAAACGAACAGCATGATTTTTATTGGTAAAGCAATAGAAATTGGCGGCACCATAATCATACCCAAAGCCATCAAAACACTAGCAACTACTAAATCTATCAACAAGAAGGGTATAAAAATCATAAAAGCTATTTGAAAAGCGGTTTTTAGTTCACTCAGTAAAAAAGCTGGAATTAAATGTTCAATCAAGACATCGTCGGCTGATTTTGGTACTTGCGCCTTAGCCATATCTAAAACAGCTGCAAAATCTTCTTCTTTAGTTTGCTCAATCATAAATGCTCGAAATGGAACCATTCCATCATTTAATGCTTGGGAAAGTGTCTTTTCTCCCAACAAATAGGGAGTAACAGCAGATTCTTCTACTTTTTCAAAAACTGGCTGCATAACAAACCACGTTAAAAAAATAGACAAGGTAATAATCACGACATTAGGCGGAGTTTGCATCAACCCCAATGCTTGTCTTAACAATGAAAGTACGATTACTATTCGAGTAAATGCTGTCACTGCTATCAATAACGCAGGAATCATCGACAAAACCGTCATCGTTATTAACAAGCGTAACTCTGGCGCCATTTGGTCCATTACTTCACTGGATTCGATTAAAGACAGGAACCCTTCGCTTGCAAATAAAAAGGGGCTAAACGCTAAAGAAGCGATAACGAAAATCCATTTACAATAAATCATCAATATTTACTACTTATTCTGTTGCTCTGTTTTATCTAATACAAGAAGGTTGTCACTTGACTTGACGATAAGGTAGCTATGATCGGTAGTAAAAATTCGATATAACTCCATGTTTCGATCAATATTCTGCTTTTCCACAAAGGCAACGCTTTCTTTCTTCTTCGTCAACGGGAACCAGCTTTGGAAGCTATCTCTTTTCTTTTTTAGAATGATTAAAATAGCTAAGCAAGCCGAAATAACAACGAGTAGAACGACTAATTGCCCGATAGAAAATAACGGTTCAGTATGAAAACCAAGATTTTTCACGACTCTCTCATGAGATCAATTATTTCGATGCCAAAATTCCCATCAATTGCTACGAGATTTCCTGTTGCAATAATATCGCCGTTCAACACCAAATCTATTGGTTGATTTACATCTTTATCCATCTCTAAAGTTTCTCCCGCTTTTAACGAGAAAAGACGTTCAATTGACACCTCAATTTTACCCAACTTAACTTCCACATTTACAGGCACAGATTTAACTATGCTGAAGTCCCTTTGACTCAAAGCTAACTTATCCTGAGCCTCAGTTTTTACTTCTGATAATTCAACTCGTTTTGCTGTAGATTCTGTCATAATAGTTCCTTAGAAGTGGCTAACACCGCTTTTTTAGTATTGTTCTTTACAAGATACCCGTTTATTGGGATTGAACGCCCTAATACAGATATATTTATTGATTGCTCTAGTCTATGAGTTAGAGGTAACACTTGACCTTTTTGCAAAGTACTCAACGTGCCAATATCGACTGACATATCATCTAGCGAGGCGTCTAGCTCAAGTTTTTCCGTTTGTATTGCTTCAACAATACTTTTTTCAATTGCTTGTGCCTTAAGAGGTATTTTCAGCAGCCCCATTAATTCAAGTACATTGTTGTCGAAATGAATGGACAACGTAATATCAAAAATACGAATATTAACGACAACACTGCTTTCTATTGATTCCTGCGGTACTTTACTGTCAACGAATGAAAAAGGCATGCTCATTGAAATACTATTAGCTAGGTCATCGAGAATTTCTTTTGTTAGACGATCCAGCACTTGATTGTCCGCCTCAACTGAATCATCAAATGCTCCTTTACTCATTAAAAGAATAAGCTGCTTTAGTGACTCATCAGCTGATTGAATTACAATAGAACCCGTTTTTCCCTGTTTATTTGTCCTAACTAAACTATCACCTTCGCGAAGCTCAATGCGTCTAAAAAGTTGTTGACTGAATTCAATTTCAACCTTTACGGGTATGTCAAACCAACGCTTTTTCCAAGACTCAACCAAGCCAATTAACTTTGTTCTCACAATCTCTTGGCTACTACGCCCGACTACTGATGTGCGAGTTAACATTATCTTCCCCTTGTATTCTCGTATAGTTGCTCTAACAATTGATTGGCTACGTTAAGAATACGAGAACTCGCTTGATACCCTCTCTGAATAATAATCATATCTGCAAATTCTCTAGACAAATCTACATTTGATAGCTCAATACTTTCAGACAGAATACTTCCTAAACCCGACTCGTTTGCACGACCTATAATACGGGTTGTATTATCCCCAGCCTGAAAAATGCTACCTTGGACGACACTTAAAGTGGACAAATTTGTGAAGTTTGCTAAGGCAAGGTATGGTCCATCTACCGCTTCTCCATTTGAGTAGTTTAATGTTAGCTGGCCGTCAGCTGTAAAGTCCACGGTAGTCAATGAAGCGACGCCATAACCGTCAATTACTGAAGCACGTAAAGTAGACGTATCACCACCCGATACTGAAGTTCCTTTTGCAAAACTAGCATTCGTACCAAAGTCAATTTCTACTGTCGTTTCTCCCCCCAAAGAATCCTCGACTTGAAAGTTAATTTTACTAAAGTTATTGACAGGCGTGCCTTGACTATCAAACCTTATTTCTCCCGTGTGAACATCAGCTCCGTTGTCATCAACAATTCGCACGCTCCAACTGCCAGGCTCAGTTGCTGAAGTATTAGTAAATTCAAACCGATATTGTCTTTGTTCACCCAACCCGGTGAAGACATCAACGTCTGCTACCGTAAAACTAGACATATCTGTGGACAAGTTGCCAATGAAATCAATTTTCGAAGTTGCTTGCGGGGCTAAAACTCCAACTTCGTTGATGTTTATTTCTTCAAGCTTGCCATCATCAGTTATTGCCGCAACCCTACCGCCAGAAACTGAGTCAACTAAGATACCGTCATCATTAAATATAAACTGGCCTGCCTTGGTGTAATTAATTTCCCCATTGTTCATCAAAACAAAAAAACCTTGTCCAGAAATAGCCAAATCTCCGGGGTTTCCAGTTTGACGAACTTCACCTTCGGTAAATCTCTGTTGCTGCCCTGAAATTTGTGTTCCAAAAGCATTTTCTCCAGACGTCAAACTAGAATAAAAAGTATCACTACCTTTAAAACCTGGTGTATTCAAATTTGATATATTGTTACTTACGTTATCTAGATTCTGTGAGAACGAAAGCATTCCCGATAAACCAGTAAAAAAAGATTGAAACATAACGTTCTCCTATTCCCTAATTAGTCTGATATCTGACAATGACACATCAGACAAAAATTCATCACCCGTACCTCTCACAGTGAGTGATATTCCGTTTTGGCCAAACTGTAAACCATCTACAGTACCGTTAAACAAGGTATTACCATTTAGTACTTCAACTTGTTTTCCGAGCAAATCTACACCTTGATTTGTGGAATTCATCGCAAGGAGGTTAGCCATGTTTTCATTTAACAGGCGGGTCTGCTCTAGAGAAGTAAATTGAGCCATTTGCGCTAAAAATTGACTGTTGTCTACTGGTTCTAGTGGATCCTGGTTAGTCAACTGAGTCAAAAATAATCGAATAAACTCTTCTTGCCCGATTGAAGAGTTATTGAGTTGTTGGCTTTCAGTGGTGATATTCCCACCAATCGCTTCTATCATTTCAAATCTCCTTTTTCTTCCCATAAAATTTTACCGTTTAAAAAAACACGGTTTACCAATATTTCCTTCGATTTAACAAAGTTAGCGAGACTTGCAGATGTATTAGGACTGGCGTCCAAACTATAATCACGTATCCATAAAGTACGCTGAACACTGTTATCCGTAATAAGTAAAGAACGCTTAGTAAGCTCTGCTAGTTGCGATACCAAAGCGAATGAATATCCATCAACTTGTTTCGCTTGCGAAACTAATAGTTGTCTATTCGCTTTTGTAGCGTCTGTATATAGCCTAAACGAATTCTCAGATACAATGTTTGAAGGGAGGGATTGTCGAGCATTAAACTCTCGCTCTAGACCGCTATTTCCACTTTTCGTTAATGTTCTACTAAGCGGATTGTTTTGCTCTAATCTCGAACCCAAAGTATTAACTTCAGAATTAAAGTAATGAGTCGGTGCAGAATAAGCTAATACGCCATTACCAATAGTACTAAAACGCAATTGACGGGTAAATGATGCTTGATTTTGAGCCTGCGGTAAATTTGTGATTTCCGTAACTCCGTTCGCTGCTGTACTTAAATTTCCGTCAAAAAACTCATCAATAGAAGAAAAAACGACATGATCTTTATCGACTTGCTGTGAGCTCTCCAGCCTTTCACTCAAAAACCTTGCAGTAAAATGTTCGTTGCCAAATAATTCACCAATACCATCTTCTATTTCATTTAATAAATTATTCGTCAATTCAAGTCGTTTTACCGCAGTTAATGACGCTTTCATATGCTCACCTATTTCCATCCATTCCCCTGACATCGGAATAGAGGAAAACTTCTCAGCTAAGATTGGATTATCGGTATCGCTTTGAGCATTGAATAAATTTGCAAAATTTTCGTTGTTACCTGTATTGTTATGTAGCGCCTTCGCTCCTTGCAAAGCAACAGATGGATCTAATTGTAAAATCATGAATTCACCTCGATTCTGCTATAAGTGCATTCAATTAATTTTTCTTCTTCATTTTTATCCACAATTGAAGAAATTTTTTTCATCAACGATTTAATAGTTTTTTCGATAAGTTCTGTTTGTTTTTTTTCTTTTTTGAATAGCTTTCGTTTACTATCTATTAGTTCTTTCAAATTATCATTTTCTGATTCTAGTAATCGAATGTTCCCTTCCAATTGCAAATACCGCGTATTAAAACTAGATAAGCGAATAGGACAAATATTTTGCGCATTCAAATATTGGTCTTTAGCCAGCATGTGATTGTTTACATCCTCTTGTATGAGGTTAATTTTTTGAGCTAACTGTTCCCGATGAGAATTAAGCTTTAAAAGCTCTGTTTTAGACAAAGACAACTGATGATTTCCATATTTTAAGAAGAGCTTTTGCCGTTTAAGCTCTTTTTTTAATTCTCTAAGCATTGAGCAAGCTACCTATGTTGTCTAGTTCACCCATCGTTTGTTCAAAAGGAAAATTTTCTTCCATTCCTTGAGTTAAAAATGCTCTTAGGTTTGACCAGTTTTTTTTGATATCTTCTCTGTTTTTATCATCACCTGATTCAAATAAACCAAGTTCGATTACTTCTTTATTTTGTTGATAATCAAAGAAAAACTTCCTTATTGATTGAGTATTGCGAGCAGTGTTGTTGTCTTGTAGTTTCGTAGCGAGTCTACTAACACTTTTACTGATATCTACGGCAGGGAAATGTGCTTGTTCAGCTAATTCTCTAGTTAATACTATGTGCCCGTCTAACACTGCTCTGACACAGTCAACAATTGGGTCATTAAAATCATCACTTTCAACTAACACTGTTAACAAACTAGAAATGGAGCCACCATTTTTAAATTTACCAAATCGTTCAATATACTCAGGTAAAACAGCAAACACTGAAGGCGTGTAGCCCTTTACCGTAGGTGGCTCACCGACAGCTAACCCAATTTCTCTCAATGCGCTTGCTAGCCTAGTTATTGAATCCATCGTAAAAAACACGCTTCTCCCTTGGTTTGCGAAATACTCAGCGATAGCTAGGGCATTGAAAGCAGCTTTTGCTCGTACTAGCGGGGAATCTTGCGCAGTAGCAGAAACAACAACGGATTTTTTTAAACCTTCTTGCCCTAAAGTAGCGTTTACAAATTCCTCAACTTCTCTACCTCGTTCGCCAATCAAAGCAATAACGTTGATATCAGCATCAACATTTTTACAAATTGAAGATAGCAACACACTCTTCCCTACTCCACTCCCTGACATTAAACCTAAACGTTGCCCTTTGCCTATAGTTGTAAAAGCATCTATAGATTTAATACCTGTAGTAAGTACTTCATTTATAGGGGATCTGTCGAGTGGGTTAGACGATTTCCGCTGCCCTATTTGGATAGTTTGTAAACCTTGAATGTCTCCCTTTCCATCTAAAGGGTTTACAAACGCATCAACTACTCGCCCTAAAAGATTGACACCAACTTTTAGACTGTTCATTTGGTAGTTAAAAACCACTTTGTCTCCACGACTCACACCAACATTTCCAAAATACGGCATAATCAACAACTTGCCTTGTCTAAACCCTACAACCTCAGCTTGAACAACATCCCCTGAGCTAAGATGTATGTCACATAAACTGCCAATACTTGCTTTAGGTCCATCTGCTTCAATAATTAAACCAACGCAATCGCATACAGATCCGTATAGAACGTGTGTTTTTAACATCTTCAGACGATATTCAAAATTTGAAAATTGCATGTTACTCGCCGTCCAACTGAATATTTGTTTCAACAAGTATTGACGTATATTCTGCAAGAGTGTTTTTTAGAGAATACTCAATACCTGACTTTTGTAGTTCAAGCCTGAAACTTCCTTTTTCCAGTGAAGGGTCAGGTTGGATCTCGATCTTATCTGCCATCGCATCAAGTTTATTCAACCGTTCTAAAAGCGTATGCAGACCTGAGGGAATATAGAGTATTTTGGGTTTTTCAGATATGTGAGTTCTCAGAACTCGGTTAAAAATTTCAACATTATTCTCAGGTAAATCAAGCATGTCTGATGTAATGTGCAAAACTGATTTTAACACTACTTCCTTAATCAAATTTTCGTCAGGTATTTCCCATTTATCAGAAGCTTTAATATTGTCAATCACGCTACTGAATGCTTCGATATGTTCATCCAAGGTGTTGAGCTTAGACTCCAGTTTTTTTTCTTGTTTACCTTTTGCCTCTTCAAGCGCATGAGCGTAGGCTTCCTCGTGAGCTTGCTTCTTCAAAACCTCAATATCGTCGAAAAACAGCTCGTCCAATAACGCTGTTCTCTGCATTGAGCTAAGTTCAAAAAGCGCACGTTTTGTTTCTTTTAGTCTATCCACTTCTAGTTTTACTTCAGGTACCAGAGGCTCACTGTTATTCACCAACCCTGGTATAAAAGACTGCACAGAACCTTTAATCGACATAGCACCGTTAGCCATTGTTGATAACCTCTAGCTCTATACCTCGTATCCGTTCAATAGCCTTTGCAGAAAATCCATGTTGGTCTTTCTCCATACTATTAAACCAATTGTTTAAAGCACTACTAAATTTCTCGGGACGCGGAAGTAGCTTATCATCACTATTTGGTTCGACTTTAACTTCATTTGTTAGCGAAACAAATTTTTTGGCCTCTTTTAAGTGTCGTTCAAGGCGGCCGCGTTTGCTACTGCATATTTGCGCTAGCAACCAACTTTGATCAGCTTCCTTCAAGCTTGCTAATTTAATAGCCATCAATTTATCAAGGGACAAACTAGACATACGCTTTATCCTCTTGCTCCAACCACTCATTGATTTCTAACAAAAGCTTTTCACGCTTTTTCTTTTGTAAAGCTCTATGTCTAACAAGACCTAAGGCTGTTAAAATTGATAACACAACAAAGGCAAGTACTAGGAATAGTATTAAGTTAGAATTACTGCTTAACAAATAAACCGGTTTGTTCTGAATTACGGCGCCAGTATCAACTTTTTCAACGTTGGAAGGAGCTGCATGCTCTAATTCCGTGTCAGTTAAGAGTTGACTATCTTCGAATAGCTGACTTTCAACAGGAGGGTTTGCGATATCCAAAACTTCGAGCGCAAAAGTGTCACCTCTAGTTAGATTGATCCCCATACCAGCTGCTAATACTTGCCTTAACTTATTCAATTGAGCTTCATTTAAATCAGCATTTATTGCAATACCAACGCTCAGTGATTCTATTTCACCCGCAGAAAATACTGTTTCTTCAGTTTCTTGCCCATGTCGGTATTCTGTTTCTCGTTCTTGTGATAAAGAAACATCGATACTCTGTTCTTCTTCATCATTGCTTGGTTGAGCAGACACTCTCGACTCTTTCTCTCGAACAACAAGACCTTGACCATCTTGCCCAGTAGCAAAGCCCTGCGTAGTCTTCCTTTTTTGATCAAAGTTCAGCGATGCATCAACTGAAATTGCGATACTGTCAGCAGGTACGAACAAACTTAAAATACGAAAAGCTTTTTCGGTTAGTACACGTTCAACTTGCAGCTTTGCCTCATACTTTTTGTTTAAACTTGCACTTAAGCCTTGCTCATCAGGAGAGTTTAGTTCTGCGCCACTAGTATCGAAAATAGCAACATTGGTAGCTAACATTTTATCAACCGCATTTGCTACAAGCCTTTTAATACCTACAACCTGCTCATCTGTAATACTAAAATTGGTGTGTTGTTCGAGATATACTGAAGCCTTCGCTTCAGAAGCGTTTTCCGAAAATAATCGTTTTGGTGCAAATGTTATATGGACACGTGCGCTTTTTATTCCAGGCATAGATGAAATGGTGCGAGCCAATTCACCTTGTATTGCTCTTTTATATGTTACGTCTTGAGAAAAATCAGTCATGCTATAGTCTGCATTATCAAACAATTCTAGCCCTTGTACATCGGGTAAACCTAGGCTCTCAGATAATGTAACCCTAAGCTTTTCAGCAATTTCTTGATCCACCATGAGAGTCGTTCCGTTAGCCGTTTGAGCCAGACTATAAATGACACCTTGCTCGTCTAATTTCGCTATTGCCGCAGCAGCAGTTTGTTCATCAAGCCCCTCCAAAACAGGGCTATACTTTGGCGAAAGTATCCAAACAACAGCTGCCAAAAACAATACAGCGCCCACACCCATCAATACAAAAAAAGACAACCTTTTCTTACTATCCATCGCATTTAATACTTCGGTCATTTGCTACACCTGCATTCTCATAATTTCTTGATAACCTTCTAGCAATTTGTTGCGTACCTCTACAGCTAAACGTAGTTCGCTCTTAGCTTCTTGCATTGCGATCATTACTTCGTGAGTGCTAATCGATTTATTTAGTGCCATATCAGTAAGTACACTGTCTGCACGTTGTAAACTTATGTTTATGTCATTCAAACTATCTGTGAATATCTGACTAAAATTTGGATTAGAGGTCATATTCAATTGCTGGGGCAGCAATTCTAAAAATTGAGTATTTTCAGTTTTATCAATTGCAGAAATCATTTCAACAGTCATTTTAAACTCCTTTTTACTTGCCTATCTCTAAAGCCTTACTATTAATACTCATTTGAGCATTAAACGCTTTTACATTTGCTTCATATGCCCTCGTTGCTTCTGTAAGGATTACCATTTGTTCTGCAACATCAATATTTGTGTAACGGACAAAACCTTGTATATCAGCCATTGGATGGTCAGGTTGAAATATTTTTCGATCAGGAGTATTCAACTCTTGCATCTTCACTTGTTCTTTATCAAAAGACGAAGAATTAATACTGCTGTCTAACTGAACAGTCAGTGGTTGAAAACCTTTGCCATTTGTAGGTTGGACTATATTTGCATTTGCCAAATTGATAGTAGCTGCGTCAATGCGCATTTTCTGATAGTACATACCATAATCAGATACATTCATTACTTCCGTGACCGCCATTATTTTTGTGCTCCCAACACCAATGACTTAATACTTAAGCGTCGGTTTAGCGCTTCTACTAAGGCCTGAAACTCGAGCATTGCTCTTGTAGATTCAGCATTTTCAGATGCTAGATCTATAGTTCTACCAGTGTCATACTCAAGAGACTCGATATTTTTAGTGTTACTGTTAAACACCTTTAAGTAATCAAGTCTCTGTTCATCATTCATTGCAGCTAAACGACTGAGAGGCTGTTTGTAATCCAATTTCATTTGAGTCTGAAAATCTGCATTGGCAATATTTCTTGCGGCAATCTGTTGTTGTGCAGATTGCATATCTAAGGCAAATTTCACGATTTCTATAGTTACCGGTTCCATTTAATAAATTCCTTATTGAATAATCAGTTCTGCATGCAAAGCACCAGATTGTTTAATAGCTTGTAAAACAGAGATCAAATCTCGCGTTGACAAATTAAGAGCTTTTAAAGCATCGACCAACTCACCAATGCTGGCACCTGGCAAAGCATGTACCTCTCCTTTTTCCCCTTCTGATACTTCAAGTTCAGAATTGGCCACAACTAAAGAGCCTATAGAGTCTCCCGTCTGGCGAAAAAAGCCGTTAGGTTGTGATGCTGAAAACTCTGTTTCAATTCTGAGTTTTAATTCTCCGTGACTGATAACAACATCATCAATCCTAACGCTAGCCCCAGCTACAACAGTGCCATTGCGTTCATTTATGACAACTCGAGCAAAGGCGTCAGGTTGAACTTTGATTGATTCAATGTTTGACATAAGCTGCATTAATGGCAATTGAGAAGAAAGCTGCAACTTGATCTTACCTGGATGGTCTGACGATATGTTACTACTCGGAAATCTAGTGGAAATAGCGTCAATAATACGTTGCGCAGTGGTAAAATCTGGTTCGTTGAGAACTAATGTTAACCCGTTGTTTTCTATATCGAAATTGTATTCAATACTTTTTTCAACATTAGCACCATTCGGAACCACACCCACTGTCGGATGGTTTTTCTGAACCCTGTTACCATTAAAATCGAAACGATAACCCCCAACACTCAAAGGTCCTTGTGCTAGTGCGTAAACCTCTCCGTTTGAGGCTTCAAGAGGGGTCAGTAAAAGTGTTCCACCTTGCAGACTTCTCGCATCACCTATAGATGACACATTTACCTCGAGCGTATCTCCTTGTTGTGCATATGCGGGTAATGATGTTGTGACCATAACCGCTGCAACATTACGACTCTTCACTTGCTTTGCATCGACTATCAAGTTAAAACTTCTCAAAGTATTGCTAAGAGATTGAATCGTCGCTTGATTATTTGACGAATCACCTGAGCCTGACAAACCAACAACCAAACCATAACCAATTAAAGGGTTATCTTGTACACCTTGAATACGAGCTAAATCTTTCAAACGAACATTAGAAGCATTCGCTTGAATGAGAAATAAACCTAATATAGCAATGGAGAATATTTGCTTATACTTCATACTAAAACCCCAACCATTCAATAAACCGAGTAAAAACGTTACCATTTTTACCAGATGTTACTTCGCCTTCGCCTTCAATAAGTATTTCCGCATTTTGAACGCGAAACGAAGGTACAACATTGTCGCTACTGATGTCCTCTAAGCGAACATTTCCTTTTATGGTTATAGTTTGTTGCTCTTCATTCACAGTTATCTTTTGTGTTCCTTCAATAACTAGGGTGTCTTCATCAAACTTCCCTATCACTACTGCGGTCAATTGAGCCCTTACAAATCCATTTCTGTTAGTACCTGCATTCCCTTCATTAGAAGAACCAAGACTCAGCCCTCTGTTCCAGTTTTTTTCATCTACAGAAGCACTGCCTGTAAATCCAAACTGCCCTTCACTAACCTCACCTGCACTAGATGTTGCTTGTAAACTTTGATAAACCAAAATGGTTATTCCATCACCAACGTTCAACGCCTTTTTATCAGCGTAAAGTGTCTTAAATTTTGTTTCATCGTAAAGTGATTGCGCACTTGCAATCGTAGTTAACATAAAAAATACAATAAAAATGCTATACCGAAACATGTACTTCTCCCTTAGCGACCACTACAGCATCGCTCAATGACTTACTCCCGTTAACTTTAACCTTAATCCTTTCACCCTCGTTTGCACTCGCCATTGCCTTGCCTTTCGCCTCTATAACTACTGGTCCATTTACTACCGTAACCTTTATTGTTTGGCCTTGAGTAACCGCGTTTCTTAGCTGAATATCACTTAGCAATATGGTGCTACCTCTATTCAATGACTTTTTGAATACGTAATTGGTGTTCAACGCTTCTACAGCAAGCTCTTTACCTGTCCAATTTCGTTTTTCGATTGAGTAGTCACTGCAATTTAAACTTGCATATTTTTCTGCATCCCTGTTTAGAGACAAACTATTAATTGACCCCATGTAAGTTAACTTAAGTGCTACGTCGACAATCCGTTTTTTACCAGACAATTGGTCTGTTGTAGTAAGCAAAAACTCAGCATTTAGATGTCGCACACCCATGCGCTTTAGAGACTTCAAGGTTATGCTATAATTAGGAGAATCTGCGCAAAACAAACCTTTATGTTCTAAAGCAAGCAACGACACGTGTAACTGCGCCAACTGTGCTGACAATTCAGAAATAACTGCTGGTTTAAATGCGCTATCTTTTATTGGGTAGCAAATTTCCACCCATACTTTCGCTATTCCATCCCAATTGATGTTGTTTATTCTACTTTTTTGAGTAACTAACCAAGACTCAACATCTTTTTGTTCTATCCAACCAACTAGTTGATGTGGCCATTGGAGTTCATTCAAGTCTTCAGAGTCAACGGTCACTACATCAGAGAACAAAACTGGTGCAGTCAGTCTATTTATAGGCTGCTTAAATTGTGCTTCCGAAGCTCTGCACCAATCTGCGAGTAATAGGCAAAAAGCGAGAATAAGAAACGTAGTTTTCATCGTCTTAAATTATTGATTGTGTCTAACAACTGATCCGAAACTTGTATTATTCTCGCATTAAGCTGGTAACCACGTTGTGCTAGCATCAAATTAACCATTTCCTCAGTCATTGATACATTACTCACTTCAGTTGAACCCTGAAGAATCTGACCAGTGCCTAGCTCCCCAGGTTTACTATACATAGCACTTCCTGTTCGATCAGACGCTCCATATAGATTGTTCCCCAAATTGTCCAAGCCCTCATTATTCGTAAATTTAGTTAGCTCAATTTGGCCAATTTCTTGTATTTCTTCACTACCATCTAGCTCAACCATCACCCGCCCATCGCTAGAAATAGTCATATTTTTAGCGTCTGGTGGAAGTTGTATATTTGTTGAAAGCTTGTACCCATGTGCTGTTACCAAGTTACCATCTTCGTCTAAACGCATACGTCCTGCTCGCGTATACGCATAGTCTCCAGATGGCATTTCAACCTCTATAAATCCATCACCTTGAATGGCAAGATCAAAAGGGTTTCCAGTAGGCTTTAAGTCTCCTATTGTGAAATCCTTCATGCCTGTCATGATTTTCACACCGGCACCATTATTAGTGGATGACGATAAACTGCCTAAATCAGTATTTGAATTTGGTGTTGTTTGATAAACAAGGTCAACAAAACTTAGATTTGTTTTCTTAAATCCAGGTGTTGAAGCATTTGCAATATTGTTTGATATTACATCGATGAGACGTTGCTGAGACGTCATCCCAGTTTCTGCTATATAGAGTGATTCAATCATTTTTATCTTTTCCCTAACTCATTTATTCCTGCGTTTGCTACTTGATCAATTGCTAGTATCGCTTTTTGCAAACTTTGCGTATGCCTAGACAATTCAATCATACGAATCATATCTTTGGACACTTCAGCATTCGCGCCATTGATCGCTCCTTGCTGTATATTGTTTTCAATTATTTGGTACCCATCACTAACTTTATAAACAGAATTACCCAAGCGAGTAACTTGTGCACCAGAACTAACTGACACTGTCGTCAGTTTGTCAACCTGTTGACCGTTAACAAATATGTCGCCTTTGCTATCAATTTGAACATCACCCTCAGGTAACTCAATAGCACCCAATTCTCCAATTACTCTGGCACCAGACAAGTGAGTAAGCTGATTATTTGAGTTGATATGGAAACGACCTTGTCGTGTAATGACTGATTCACCATTTAGTTCGAGCAATAAAAAGCCCTCATTGACCATAGCTACATCAAGGGCACGGCCTGAATTAATAATTGCACTGGTTGTTTTAGCAGAAACTGCCTCACGAACCTGATTTTGACCATCAATAGAAAACTCTGAAAAAACCTCCGTAGCCATATACCCCGGAGTGTTAGCATTGGCGATATTGTGACTCACTAAATCAACTTGCTTGACATTGTTTTGAATGCTCTTAAGCACTATGTCTATAGCTTCATTACTCATTTTTACGCCGCCTTGTTTGTTGATGTGCTATCCGAAACAATAGCAAATGACTGCACATTTACCGTTGTTGGAATTTCGTTTAATGACAAGATATGCATTTGAGGTAGTGCCCTCTCGCAAAACAAAAACAAATGTCTACGAAGTATTGGAGTACATAGCACGACAGGTTTAACCCGTTTCCCCATCATTTTTTCTACATTATTTGATAGGGACTTTAACAACGACTCAGTTGTCGCAGAATCAATTGCTAGCGACATACTAGTGTCACCCTCAACAACCCCTGCCACCAGACGTTGTTCAAATCTAGGTTCAAAAGTTAGTACATTTAAAGTGCTATTTTTATCTACTAGCGATTGACAAATTTGATTACGAAGTTTTCTTCTAACAGCCTCTACTAATAAGTTCGTAGATTTATCCGCTCTAGCCACATCAACCAATTCTTCTAAAATCATCGGTAAATTGCGGATTGATACTTTCTCTTGGAGAAGTATTTGAAGAATTTTTTGAATTTCTGAATATGACAATATTGCAGGTACCAATTCATCTATTAAGCCAGATTGAGATTCTGCTACCTTAGATAAAAGTTTTTCAGCTTCTTTACGAGTTATAAACTCTGGGCTGTACCGTTTTAGTGTTTCGGTAATGTGGGTTAACAAAGTTGTTTCTGGGTCGACAACTGTGTACCCTCCATTTCTGGCTAAATCGACGTCTTTGTCCATTATCCAAATCGCAGGCAAACCATAAGTTGGTTCTTTAGTTTTCTTGCCATTCAAATCATTTCTCTTTCCCGTTGGATCTATTGCCAAGTGATGCTCAGCCAAAACATCACCTTTCGCAACAAGTGAACCTTGAATATAGAGATGGTATTCATTTGCCGTGAGTGAGTTATCAACCAGTATTGATTCAGTCGGTAATACCACACCAAAATCAATTGCAAATTGTTTTCTAAAACTATTCAAGCGAGTTTTTAGCGTACTTTTCTCATTTTCCACAAATTCATTTACTTCAAACCCCAATCGTAATTCCAAAGTATTTATTTGAGTGAGTGTATAAAGATCAGAACCGCCGGTTGATGAATGTTCTTGATGCAGCAAATTATCCTGAGATTCAGTTTCATTTATGTCAGACTTACCATTCGAACGTTGAGCTACAAAAGCAATAACACCGAAGACTAGCGACAATAGCAACAAAGGTAAGGTGGGTAATCCTGGCATAAATACCAGCACGCCAAGAGTAATTGCAATAATAACAAGAATTTTAGGCTGTGAAGTAATTTGCTTAGTCAACTCCTTTCCTAGCTGGGAGTCAGATGCAGCGCGAGTAATAATTATTCCGGTAGCAGTCGCTACAATGAGTGATGGAATCTGAGTAACAATACCGTCACCAACAGTAAGTAAAGTGAAGGTATGTAACGCTTCTGCCCACGACATATTATGCTGCGCTACACCGATAGACAGACCACCGATGATATTTATAAGAATAATAATAATACCGGCAATGGCGTCACCTTTAACGAATTTGGTAGAGCCATCCATCGCGCCATAAAAGTTTGCTTCTTTTTCAATTGCTAGACGCCTCTCTTTAGCTTCGACTTCATCAATGATGCCCATGTTTAAATCTGCATCAATACTCATTTGTTTGCCTGGCATACTATCCAATGTGAAGCGAGCAGCTACTTCGGCGACACGTTGAGCTCCGTTAGTAACAACTACATATTGAACAACAATAAGAATAAGGAACACGACCAAGCCAATAACATAATTTCCGTCAACCACTTGTGAACCAATAGCACTTATTACTTGTCCAGCATCTGCATCAGCTAAGATTAGTCGTGTTGAAGATACGTTTAACCCCAAACGAAATAAAGTCGCTATCAATATCAAAGAAGGAAACGTTGAAAAGCTAAGCGGTTTATCGGTATAAAAAGTCAACAACAAAATAACTAAAGCTAAGCTAAAATTCATCAAGAGTAATAGGTCTAAAAAAGCCGCAGGTACAGGAATGAACAACAGCATGAGTATTGCTACAACAGCCAACACCAATGCGAGTTCACTTTTTCCTTGTTTAAACAAACCTATCATGACTGCCTTCCTTGCTGGTGACCTTTATTTGTAACATCATTTAAAACTAATACTTGTTTTAAAATTTCAGCCACGCCTTGATAGCATTTTTCAGGTATAAAACCATCTATAACACTATTATTGTATATAGCTCTGGCGAGTGGCACGTTTCGGAAAATAGGCACATTGTGATGCCGAGCAATCTTGCGAATGACAGCAGCATTTTTATCCGCTCCCATCGACAAAATTTTCGGAGCTAACATTTCTTTCGGCTTATATGATAGAGCTACTGCAATATGCTCAGGATTAGTAATAATCACGTCAGCATCCTTGACACTTTTTAATGATGCTGCTTTTTTCAGTAGTTCTTTTTGAATTTGTTTTTGCTTTTGTTTGACTTGGGGGTCACCCTCACGCTTTTTGTGTTCGTCCTTTATGTCTTGCATACTCATTCGCATTTGCCGACCAAAGTCCCACTTGCTAAACGCAAAATCGATAAGTGCATGAGGTAGTATTAAACCAACAATCATTAGTGATAACACAATAGACATATTTACCCAATGCACAACAAAACTGTTTTCAGTCATGCCATAACTTTGCATTACTTTGTCTAACCAATACTCACCAATGTTTAACCATACCAAAACAATAATGCCCACTTTTAAAATCGCTTTGAGTAACTCAAACAGCGTTTTAATAGCAAATATTTTTTTCATTCCTTTTACAGGGTTCAATCGAGTGAAATCTGGAGTTATCGGATGAGTAGAAAATACAAAGCCGGTTTGAACCACATTAAATAATACTGCCGCTAACATGATCACAAATAACAATGGGGCAAATAACTCGAAAACAGTAAAAGAGGAATGTAAAAAAAGCCCTTTTAAGGTCGTTATATTCAATGTTACCTGACCAGAATAAAGCAGAAGTTCTCGCATTTGCGTTTTTAAACCTTCCCAAATTTGCCCCCCTGTCATAAACAAAACTGCACAAAAAGCTATGAATATGAGTAAGCTAGACACTTCATTGCTTTTAGCTACTTGCCCTTTCTTTTTTGCTTCTTCGAGTTTATAAGGAGTAGCTTTTTCTGACTTGTTAGACTCGTCTGCCATTACAATACCCACCCAAATCGAAACCATTCGACTAGCGATTGTAAAATTTGAGATATCAGCGGTTTCACATATTGCATAGCTACTGACATCAAGAATATTCCCACACCAATTTTTAGCGGTAACATTACGAAATAAACATTCATTTGAGGCATGGTTTTCGCGATGATGCCGTTGAATAAATCAAGCATCCAAAGCGCCATCATCACAGGTCCAAATAGTAAAAATGCGAAAACCAACTGAGAAGAGAGGTATCCCATTATATTTGCAAAGTAGAATTCACCGTTCCAACTGCCAGGAGGAACAAAAGAAAATATTTCAACAATAACGCCCAATATATGGTGATGTGTGTTTGACACTAAAATCAGTAAAGTTACGAATAATGACAAAATTGTGCCAAGTAAGGGGTCATTATTTCTGCTAATCGGATCAATAACACCCGCAGCCGCAAAGCCAATTTGCATGTCTAAGACGCGTCCCATAATTTGCATAGCGGCAAAGACAATTTGAAAACCTAAGGCCATCAACACACCCAAACCAAATTCACCGAGTATTTCATAAACCCAAGTAGATTTTGGCAACGCTTCCCACTGCTGGGTAGTAATCTGCGTAATAGCAATAGTAAAAATTAACAATAATAAAAGACGCACAGTAGCGGGGAATCGTGCGATTGGCGTCATGCTCATACCGATAAACAATGGAGACAGACGGCTAGCAACCAGTGAATAAGGCTGGATATAGGTTACGATTGCATCCATCAGAAACTGCCTGCCTGAGCAATAACATTTTTAGCGAAGCTTACTAAGCTAGACAACATCCAATTTCCAGCAAAGTACAGCACAACAATACAAATGAAGATCTTAGGTACAAATGTAAGGGTCATTTCTTGGATCTGAGTCACAACCTGAAATATGCTAATTGTGACACCAGCCAAAAGAGTCACTATCAAGATTGGGGAGGCAATTTTTAATCCCATACTAAACATTTGACCCATTAACCCTATTGCAAAATCTAAATCCACGACCGAGTTTACCTATTGATAGCGCTGATTAACTGCTTATAACTTAAGCCAGTAAGGTGAGATGGCTGCTCAAGTAGCGTATCGAGCATTTGCTCAGCGTCCTGTTCTTTTCCAAGACGAGAAAGCAACAAACTTTCAACATATTTAGCGGTAACACTATTAGGGTCTAGACGTTGAGCAACAATAAGTATCCGTTTAGCTTCGTCATACTTTTGCTCAGTAAAGGCGACTAGAGCTAAACCAGCATGGCTATCGCCAAAATTGCGATTGATCGCCAACGCAGAATGGAAAGAGGAACTTGCACTCTGAATATCGCCATTAACCAATTCACACCATGCCCTAACATGCCAAGTGCCAATATGGTTTGGCATTAGTTTTGTTGCATTTACGACACAGTTATATGCGGCTTCTCTATCCCCCATGGCAAATAAGGCTTGCGCTAATACTGACCACATACGACCGCTATTAGAGAACTCTGAAACCCCAGTATTAGCTACACTAATGGCTTGTTCTAACTCTTGTTTATACGCGTGAATTGATGCTAGGGCTAATAAGCCATCATGATGTTTAGGTGATGTTTCCAACAACTGCTTTGCATATGCCAAGCTTTCTTCTATGTGAGTGAGGTCAAAATGCAACATTGCAAGTAAACCAAGAAGCTCTGCGTGGCTTGAAGATTGCTTTCCTAGCTGCTGGTGTATTTGTTTTGCTAATGTTAACGCGACTTCTAGTTCGCCAAGGTGATAATTTACCTTGGCATGTAACAACATCAACTGAACAGATGAATATTTTCCAATAGTGGAAACATAATTATCAATGGTGGAATTTGCTTCTATAAATTTAGCCTGTAAAAACAAGCACAAAGCAATACTATATGGTTTTGTTTCAGATCCGTCATCGGGTAACTTAGCGAACTCTTCAGCACCTTCAACAATTTTTCCTAGTTCAACTAAAGATCGACCATATTGCCAAACAATTTGCGGGAGCTTAGAAATTTCTGGATTAAGACTTAAATAAAATTGTCTTAAATAACTTTCATTTTTCTGAACAGCACATTCAGCAATAATGTCAGCACACAGACTAAGATTTGTTGGGTCTTGATCCCAAAACTTTGTTAGACGTTCTAATTTTGAAGCATTGTCCATTGCAATATCCCTAAAAAACTACTCGCAACATCTGCAATTCAGGCATTCCATTACGGTTTGCTACTACTACGAATCGTGTTAGATTCGATAACCATGTATGAAAGTATATACAGTTTTTTAAAATTGAAAACACCCGATAAAAAACTTGTATTGAAGACCTAAGTTAGTCACTTGGACGCTAACTTTAAGATTTTATTGCGATTTATTTAATGTTTATAAATGACGACTCTCGTAAACTTGAGGCTTCGAGGCAGTTAACTAAATATGTGTAATCAAATGTTTTTTAAGTATTTTTTTGTTTTTAACAATTAACAATAAACAAAGTTTGCATATTTTTAATATTATTTTGGAATTAATATATACTTTATCCTTCATTGTGGGTATATGAGAATTTATGTCATTATTAATTAAAGGTTTTTCAAAGCAAGAAGTGATTGAAATAGACGAAATTGCAAGAATAGTAAAACGCATACCTCGTAAACACTTGTTGGGCTTGACGGCCATTGTTTTTGACCCAAGTTACGTATACCAGCGCAGCTATGTAGAGTACAAACCGATAAATTACAGGGCAGCAGGCATCTACGCTAAAAGCCCTTTAGATCATATACTTATACATAAGTTCAAAGATAAATCCGACTTTACACATATTCTCCTACACGAAGTTGGTCATCACGTGTACACGAATATCATAACCCCAAAACAACGAAAACTATGGGTAACGAAAATTTATCCAAGTATTGTCATGCCCAGTGAGTATGCTAAAAAAAATGCTTCCGAAGGGTTTAGCGAATGTTACGCGTTTAAGACAAAAGAAATATCTTTGTTATTAGGAAATTTATAGGCCATGACCTTGGTCAATATGCGAAGAACCAACAGGTTTAACTTGATTTCACTATTCGAATTAAAGAAGTTAATAATTTATTTACTCTGATATATACTTAACTGGTTCGACAAGTAGTATGCAATACAAATAACAAGGAGTTTATTTTGCAAGAACAAGAATACATCGCAAAAATATCCGCGCTAATGACCGACGGTCAGCTAAGCGATGCTCAAGAGCTAATAAGCAAAGCTATATCTATTTTTCCTCAAAATGGTTTTATATGTTTTTTAAAAGCAGCAATTCATGCACAAAATCAGCAATTTGAACAAGCAAAAATTACCTATGCCCAGAGTTTAGAACTAGCGCCAGATTTGCATATTGCTCGATTTCAACTTGGTTTATTGCAAGCTACATTAGAAGACTACGACAACGCTATCAATGTTTTGCATCCGTTACTGCAAATTCAACACGAATACCTGCCGCTTTTTGCAAACGCGCTGATCAGCGTGTTCCAAGGTAACAACACCAACGCCATGATTTCGATAGAAGAAGGACTGAAACGCAATAATGATAACCCTAACCTAAACAAAGACATGCGCGATATGCTCAACAGAATTAAAGCAAGTGAAAACATTGAAGCGAAAGACGAAAGAAATTCCGCCAACCTTGGTAACGAACAAACTAGCTTATCTGAAAAAACAGAGCCAAATATGGAGCAAGATATATCTCACTTACTTGACATATACGACGTTAAGCATTAGCCATGATAGACCCAACAAAATTAAACTCCCAATTATTACAAAATAAAACTGTTAAACGAAAAAATACTCAAGTTAATAAGATTGAAAAAGGTGCAGAACTTCCTAAAACAAGACAACCGAATAGTACACTTGTAGAGACCATACTAGCCAGCATCGAAACAAATGAAGGAATGGGCGACGATGCTAAACGCAGAGAATATATAGTAAAAACACTGCAATCAATTTTGGGAGAAAAAGCATCTGGTAGTCCCGTATTTAAGCAGTTAATATCAAGTATCGAACTTGCTCTTAAGTCGAAGCGTTAGTGGCATGGTCACCCCATGTTAATTCCCAAATTGCCATCGAACGATCTGCTGTTTTTTTCCCAAATTATCATCAACACAAATTTCTTGGCACTTTCAGTAATTCGGTAAACCAAATTTCTCTGGAGAATATTCCGTTTTGTTATTAACAATAGCTGATACCTCAGCAAGAATATAAGTACCGACTGTCTTCTGATAAGCGTCCCGCTGCACTCTCTCATAGTGAGCATTTACAGGAGCACTAACAAACGAATTCTCCAAGGTGTTGCCAAAGCTATCGGTCGAGGCACTCGACTTTTAACGGCTATTCAGTGATTAAGTGCTTCCAGAGCGTACTTAGGGTTAGCATCTAAAATTTTAAGTAAAGCGCGAGCTGGACCAGTTGGATGGCGGCGGCCTTGTTCCCAATTCTCTAACGTGCGTTTGCTCACACCCAAAACATCAGCAAACCGGCTTTGTGTTAATCCCGTTTTGGCGCGAATAGCTTTTACTTGGGGCTCAGCAAATTCAGTTACACGAGAAGGCTTAGCGGTACCGTTGATAATATCATCAGCTTGACTAACGCTTTCTATTAATTGTTCAAACATGTCTTCATTCATTCTGACCACCTCTCTAAAATTTGCTTTAACTTTTTAAGCTGTGAATCTGTCAGGTTCTCCTGCACATTTTTTGGGTAAGCCAACAACATATAAAGCTGATCATTGTCGGTCATCCAGTAATAAATAACCCTTACTCCACCACTCTTGCCCCGTCCTTCTAGAGCCCAACGAACCTTTCTGAGGCCGCCACTGTTTTTGATTATTGCGCCCCTATCCGGCCTGCTAACCAATGCTTCCTGCAAGTCTTTGTATTCGTCATCACTCATCAACTCTGTTATGAGTTTGGTGAATATAGGCGTTTCAATAATTACCATTTCGTGAATATAACATTAAAATTAATCATACGCCAATGGCGTATAAAAGTTATCATTGACAGCAGTTATCTAACTTACTCTCAAAAAGACTATTATCCAGCACATTGCCAAAGCTATCGGTCGATACATCTAGTGTTCTATCCAAACAATGCACATGCACTAAGCCAAGAACTAATCAACACAAGACTTTAAGCATGTTAACTACAGATAATAATTACATATTTTAAGATATCGAAGTCAGAATCTGATTATTCCTTATACGCGTTTTCGTCTGCTATTTCGCTCGCTCTGTTCAACAATTTACTTGCTAAATCATCATTTCCATCTGCGTTCCATAATGCAACAGCTTGCGCACACTGCTCTTCCCCTCGCATCAGTGCAAATGCAATGGCATCCATATTTTTCATTGAGTCACTGTTATAGGAAGTCTTGCTGTCTATTCCTGACTCTAAAAGAAGCTTAACGATATTGAGTGAACGTCCAACTACCGCAGCAAAAAGAGCATTATTAACAGAGCTACTCACATCCAAGTAAGAGTTATTTGCCAATAAAAACCTCACAACCGCTAAATGTCCATTAGCGGCGGCGCTGCAAATAGGTAGAATATTATCTCTTTTATCTCCATTATTAACATCAAAGCCAATGTCAATCAGAGTACGTACCGATTGTAGCTTTCCCAATTGGGAAGCATACCCTAACCAAGTCTGCCCTCCAAAAGGAGTAAAAACCTCAATCTGCTCTGGTTTGGCCTTAAATAAACTCAATATTGCTTTAACATCTTCTTCTTTGATAGCATCAACAATTTGAGCTGGAACACTCTTAACACTCATATTACCTTCTCTAACTATTGCTCGATGCTCTCCAGCTTGACCATTTACCTCAAGTATATGATGCCTATGCGGATAATGAGCTAACCGAGCCTAATTTTATTCGCGAATTAGCAACCACTCTCCACTTTGAGCTTCTTGCTGAGACAACGATACAATATCGTGTGTCTCAAGCGCCATCAGGTCAAAATTAGACTTCTGGTTAAGCATTTTCCTTTCGCCGAAAACTGTTAGAGTTTGTCTCACCTTATCATCAAAAACCAAACTAAGTTTCATACCTATCATGCTTACTTTTGCATCATATCCAGAGCACACCAAAACTGTTACACCACTAGATAGTTCAAATTTTTCTTGTATGTTCATTCTGACACCCATTGTTACAGTCCCTTCTCTTTTAGTATCTGCAATATCTGAACGTCTTCATCACTCAACCCCAACATTTTTTGATGTCTTATCATGAAGTCTTTTACGTGTGTTTCGGCACTTCCTAAACCACTAGTACCCAAACGTTCAGTAATACCCAACCTAGTTTGAGTTCCGTGTAAGAACTCTTCCAGCAATGCTGCTTTGCTAGGATTTTCACGAAGAAGAATATGAGTATTGTTAGTACCACCTACGGATGCCTCAGCCCCAAAGAAGTCCAGCATACGAAGTTCCTCAGAACCAGGTTGGGCAACTACTACATCACGTTTTTTCGATACGGTTGATAGGAGCTCGGGTGATGCAGGTTCAACTCCCAATAAATCATCAACACTTCGCATGTTCACATTATTTAAAACAACCCCCTTCCCAAGCTCCTTCAAACTCTCTAGTTTATTACCGAACACATTCCCTAGTGTT